>NZ_JCAFUM010000016.1:0-170696 GCF_059371335.1 Stenotrophomonas sp. YJH_SMC_6
CGGCCGCTGGCCGGCAACCCCATGACGTCGGAACGTTTCCGTATCTGCCGGCCAGCGGCCGGCACTACCAACCACCGGCTTCGGCAATTCCCCACACGGTAGTGCCGGCCGCTGGCCGGCAACCCCATGACGTCGGAACGATTCCGTACCTGCCGGCCAGCGGCCGGCACGACCAACCACCGGCTTCGGCAATTCCCACACGGTAGTGCCGGCCGCTGGCCGGCAACCTCATGACGTCGGAACGTTTCCGTATCTGCCGGCCAGCGGCCGGCACTACCAACCACCGGCTTCGGCAATTCCCCACACGGGTAGTGCCGGCCGCTGGCCGGCAACCTCATGACGTCGGAACGATTCCGTATCTGCCGGCCAGCGGCCGGCACTACCGGGCTTTACTCTTCCTCTTCCGGCACGTCCTGCGGGTTCAACGTCTTGCTTGCCCGCTTCGGCGCGGTGAACGGCGTCGGCGTCGGTACGCCCTGGCCGGAGTTGCCAAACACCATCTTGGCGCCGGCATTCAGACCACCACCGGCAATCTCCAGCTCGAAACGCTCGGCATCGCGGCGACGGATCTGCTCGGCAATCTCCACCGCATCGTCTTCATCCGCGCCCAGCTCCACCAGGGCGGCCTGGCCAAACAGCACCGCCGACTCAAACGTCTCGCGAATCTGGAAATCGACACCGGCATGGATCAGCCGCAGCGAATGCTCGCGGTCGAACGAGCGCACCATCAGCTTGGCCTGGGGGAACTCGTGTGCCACCAGTTCAACGATGCGGTCGGCGGCCTCGGCCTTGTCCACGCAGACCGCAATCGCACGTGCAGTCGCCGCGCCCGAGGCATGCAGCACGTCCAGTCGCGTACCGTCGCCGTAGTAGATCTTGAAGCCAAAGCGCGCCGCGCTCTGGATCATCTCCACATCGTTGTCGATGATGGTCACGTCCACGTCGCGCGCCAGCAGCGACTGGCTGGCGACCTGGCCGAAGCGGCCGAAGCCGATCAGCAGCACACTGCCGGACAGGCCCTCGGCCTCGTCCACGCCGTCCATGTTCACCGTCGGCTTCGGCGCGATGCGCTTGTAGACCAGCACTACCAGCGGGGTCAGCGCCATCGACAGCACCACCACGGCGGTGAAGTTGGCATTGATTTCCAGATTGATCACGCCGGCCGATGCGGCGGCAGAGAACAGCACGAACGCGAACTCGCCGCCCTGCGCCATCAGCACGCCACGATCCAGCGCCTGCGCATGGTCGCTGCCCATGATGCGCGCGACTACGTAGATGCACAGCGCCTTGGCTGCCATCAGCGCCAGCACCAGGCCGAGGATCAGCTGCCAGTTGCCGGCCACCACGCCCAGGTCCAGCGCCATGCCGACGCTGAGGAAGAACAGGCCCAGCAGGATGCCGCGGAACGGTTCGATATCCGCTTCGATCTGGTGGCGGAAGGTCGATTCGCTCAGCAGCACGCCGGCCAGGAACGCACCCATCGCCATCGACAGGCCGGACAGCTGCATCAGCAGCGCCGCACCCAGCACCACCAGCAGCGCGGCGGCGGTCATCACCTCGCGCGCCTTCGACTCGGCCAGCACGCGGAACAGTGGGTTGAGCAGGAAGCGGCCGACCAGCACCAGGCCAACGATGGCGCTGACGCCGATCGCCACCGACAGCCAACGCGAACCCTCGCCATCGGCGCTGCCCGCGCTCGGGCCCATCCAGGCCACCAGCGCCAGCAACGGCACGATCAGCAGGTCTTCGAACAGCAGGATGGAGACGATCTTCTGCCCCGACGGCAGCGCGATGTCACCACGCTCGGCCAGCAACTGCATCACCACTGCGGTGGAGGTGAGCACGAAGCCGGTGGCGCCGATGAAGGCCACCTGCCACGGCAGGCCGAACAGCTTGGCGATGCTGGTCAGCACCAGCGCACAGGTGACGATCTGCAGCGTGCCCAGCCCGAAGATCTCCTTGCGCAGGCTCCACAGGTGCGAGGGCCGCATTTCCAGGCCGATCACGAACAGGAACATCACCACGCCGAGCTCGGCGGTATGCAGGATGGCCTGCGGGTCGGAGAACCAGCCCAGCCCGAACGGTCCGATCGCCAGGCCGGCGGCGAAGTAGCCCAGCACCGAGCCCAGGCCGGCCCGGCGGAACAAGGGCACCATCACCACCGCCGCGCCCAGCAGGGCGACGACCTTGACCAGCTCGCTGGTCGCTGCTTCTACCGCCATGCGGTGTTTTCCCCAAGATCCAGAATCGGGTTCAACAATAGAGCAATGCCGATGACGGCAATAGCACGCATGTTGCGCCGGATTGTCTTGGAGATGGAACGATACCGGGCGTGACCCCCAGCATCATCCCGAAACCATGTATAGGCCTCAAATGGGTGCTAACCGTGCACCCGCCTTCGGTAGGTGCCAACCTTGGTTGGCACGAAAACGCCGACCAAGGTCGGCATCCACCAAGGCATTCCCCGGCCAACCTCACCCACCCCGACAAAACGCGGCGTAATCGATATACCCCGGGAATGGCACACCCGGCGCGCACACCGGGCACTGCGGGTCCGGCCGGATGCCGGTCTCGCGGAAGCGCATGCCCAGCGCATCGAAGCGCAGCAGGCGGCCGACCAGTGGTTCACCGATGCCCAGCAGCAGCTTCAGCACCTCGGTGGCCTGCAGCACACCAGCCAGCCCGGGCAGCACGCCCAGCACACCGGCCTCGGAGCAGTTCGGCGCGAACTCCGGCGGCGGCGGCTCGGGGAACAGGCAGCGGTAGCACGGCGCCACGCCACGCTGGCGGCCGGCGTCAAACACGCTTACCTGGCCATCAAAGCGCTCGATGGCGGCATACACCAGCGGCGTGGCGTGCTTGATGCAGGCGTCGTTGAGCAGGTAGCGCAGCGAAAAGTTGTCCGAGCCGTCCAGCACCACGTCCACGCCGTCCAGCAGCGCATCCACGTTTTCGGAGGTGACCCGCTCGGGCACCGCCTCGACCTCGATCGACGGGTTCAGCGCCAGCAACCGCTCGCGCGCCGAATCGACCTTGAACTGGCCCACGCTGGCTTCGGTATGCACGATCTGCCGGTGCAGGTTGCTGCGTTCCACGCGATCGTGGTCGGCGAAGCGCAGGTGCCCCACCCCGGCGGCAGCCAGGTAGAACCCCGCCGGCGCGCCCAGCCCACCCGCGCCCAGCACCAGCACGCGCGACTGCTGCAGCCGGCGCTGGCCGGCCTCGCCCACCTGCGGCAGCAGCAGGTGGCGCGAATAGCGGTCGTAGAAGTCGCGGTCGGCGGCGCTGGCCAGCGGCTGCACCAGCGGCAGCGACTGCTCGCGCCAGGCCACGGTGCCGCCGGTCACGGAAGCGACGTTTGTGTAGCCGGCCTGCAGCAGGAACTGCGCGGCATCGGCCGAGCGCTTGCCGCTCTGGCAGATCAGCAGGATCTCCTGGTCGTGCCGCGGCAGGTGTGCGGCCAGGTCGGCCTGCAGCTCGCCCTTGGCCACGCCGCGCGCGCCCTCGGCCATCCCGCCGGCCCGTTCGTGCGCTTCGCGCACATCGATCAGCACCGCGCCATGGGCCAGGCGCTCGCGTGCCTGCGCGGGGGAAAGCTCTTGGATGCTCATGGCGGCATTATCGCGCAGAGACCCTCGGCGCGCCCTGCCCCGAACATGGCACCATGCGGGCGTTGCCCCTGCATCCCGGAACCGCTGCATGCGCTCTGCCACCGAATTCTGGCGTGACCCGCGCATGCCCTTCGTCGAAAGCCGACGGGCGTGCGACAGCCGCGCCTGCCATCGCCCGCACAGCCATGACACCTTCTCGATCGGCGCCGTCGACGCCGGCAGCAGCGTGTTCACCGGCGCCGCGAAAGGGCCGCGTCTGCTGCAGCCCGGCAGTCTGGTCGGCGTGCCCGCAGGCCGCGTGCACGCCTGCAACCCCCTGCCCGGCCAGGTCTGGAGCTACCAGATGCTGCATCTGGACCCGCGCTGGATGGCCGAGGTCCGCGCCGAGTATGACGACCTGCCCGAACCCGACTGGCAGCAGGAACCGATCCGGATTTCCAACCATCGCCCGCGCTACCAGCAGTACTGCCAGCTCAACGAGACGCTGTTCTCCGACGATCCGGTCAGCGTCAAGGAAGCGGCCCTGATCGCGTTCGTCGGCGATCTGGATGAACACGATGGTGTAGCCGTCGCCGGCCCGCTTGAAGATGCCGCGTTACAGCAGCGCTTGCAGCCGGTGATGGACGTTCTGCGCCAGCGGCTCGAACACACCCCGGCCCTGCAGGAGCTGGCATCGCTGGCAGGCATGAGCCGCTACCAGCTGATCCGCGCCTTCCGACGGGCCACGGGCCTGACCCCGCACGCCTGGCAGATCGACCAGCGCATCCAGGAGGCCCGCCGGCGGCTGTGCGAAGGGCAGGCACTGGCCGTGGTCGCGCATGCGCTGGGTTTTGCCGACCAGAGCCATTTCCAGCGGGTCTTCAAGGCCCACGCCGGTGCAACCCCGGGCCAATACCGGCGCTGAGCCTGCAATAACGTTCAATACCATCGCGCGGGGCATCCGCAGACTGGCGCCCCAGCCAGCCGCCGCCGGACCCGATGGAACAGTTCCTGGTCATCGCCACCGTACATTTTCTCGCCCTGCTCTCACCCGGCCCCGACTTCTTCCTCGTTGCACGCACCGCGATCACCTCGGGCTGGCGCACCGCCAGTGGTGCCTGCGCAGGCATCGCCGTCGGCAATGACTTCTTCATCGTGGCCGCTTTCACCGGAACGGCCATGCTGCGCCCAGGCAGCGCAGGGTTCATTGCGGTGCAGTTGGCGGGCTGCGGGTTCCTGCTGTACCTCGGCACGCTGTTCCTGCGCCATGCGGGTTCGACGACGTTGCAGGCACCTGAAGCTGCCGCCGGATCGCCAGCGGGTGGGGCCCAGGGATGGTGGAGGGCGGCAGCGCTGGGTGCCCTGTCTGCGCTGCTGAACCCGAAGAATGCGCTGTTCTACGCAACGCTGGCGGCAATGCTCAACGGTCCGCAGCCCAGCGCCGCAACGAAGTTCTTCTATGGCGCGTGGATGTTCGGCATCGTCCTGCTATGGGATCTGCTGGTTGCCGCGCTGGTTGGCCACCCGTGGGTGCTGGGTCGATTCGCGCGTGCCCTGCCCTGGCTGGAACGGGCCGCAGGGCTCCTGATGATTGCGCTGGCGCTATGGATCGCCGTGTCGCTGTGGCTGGGCTGATGCCGGTAATTCGCGCCTGTCGCAATAGCGTTCAATACGGCGCGTCCAGCGCAGCCCACATTCGGCACTTTCTGTAGTTTGGTGGCAGGTTTTCGTGCAGCAGTTCTTCATCGTCGCGGTGCTGTACGGCTTCGCCCTGCTCCTGCCTGCGTCGAATCACGCGAAGATCCTGCGCACCGCGATGGGCGCGGGCGGGCACGCCGCCATGGCCGCATCGTTCGGTATCGCCATCGGTACGGGCATCATCTGCGCCACGGCCTTCGTTGCGGCGGGCATGCTGGGAAACCGCGGCCTGTGGACGCTGGCGATGCAGTGCGCGGGCTGCCTGCTGCTGCTGCGCCTGGCGGGCATGTGCCTGCGCGACGCCGGGCTGACCTCCCTCTCTCCGCTTTCCCTGCAGATGCCCCGGGGCCTGAAGGCCCGCTCCCGTTGGCCGCACGCCGAGGCTGGATGCCTGTTGGCGCTCGCCAGCATCAACAACTGGACGCTGCAGTTCGCGGTTGCAGCCCTGGTCAGCGGCCTCGTTGCCGACATGGATACAAAGGCCGCTTACGTGGCCTGCCTGGGCGGCGTCGCGCTGTCGCTCGGCCTGCTGATGGCGTGGCTCGGCAGCCATCCGCGCTGGGCACAGGGGTGTTGCCGATCGCTTCCGTGGCTGGAGCATGCCGCGGGCCTGGTGATCGGCGCGGTGTCGGTGGCGTACCTGGCAGGGGTACTGGGTACCACCCTGGTCTGGGCAAGCCTCACGGGACAGGCGCAGCTACCCGAATCGATGATCGCCGCGCCCCGCAGCGCCCCATGCGCGTTGCCGCATTGCCGCGCTCGTCGCAACAGTTCGCCATGATTGAGGACTGTAGACGTAGGGGTAGTACCGGCCGCTGGCCGGCAACCTCGTGAACACGCCAGGCATCGGGTTGCCGGCCAGCGGCCGGCACTACCACAGACAAAAAAGGCGGCCCTGCGGCCGCCTTCCCGTGAATCACTTGCCCTTGACGTGCTTCATCAAGCGCCGCTTGGCCTTGACCTGCCGCTCGGTGAGGACGTTCTTCTTGCCCTCGTACGGGTTGGTGCCCTCGCGGAAGATGAAGCTCACCGGCGTACCGATCAGCTTGAAGCGCTTGCGGAAGAAGTTCTCCAGGTAGCGCTTGTACGACTCCTGCAGTTCCTTCAGGCGGGTGCCGTGCACGATGAAGGTCGGCGGGTTGGAACCGGCCGGGTGCACGTAGCGCAGCTTGGAGACGTGGCCGCGGATGGTCGGCGGCGGATTGGTCTCGTACGCCACTTCCAGCGCCTTGTTCACTTCGCTGGTGGTGAAGGTCTTGTTCGCCGATTCGTGCGCGCGGTGCACCGCACGGAACAGCTCGCGCAGGCCCGAGCCGTGCTTGGCCGAAATGCGCACCGATTCGGCCCAGGGCACGAAGCCCAGCTTCAGCGACAGCATGGTTTCAGCCTGTTCGCGCTGGTACTCGGTCAGGCCATCCCACTTGTTGATGGCGATCACCAGCGCGCGGCCGGCGTCGAGCACGGCACCGAGCACGGTGGCGTCCTGGTCGGTCACGCCTTCGGTGGCGTCCAGCATCAGCACGGCGACCTGGCACTGCTCGATCGACTGCATGGTCTTGACCACCGAGAACTTCTCGACGACCTCGTCCACGCGCGAACGGCGGTGCAGGCCGGCGGTGTCGATCAGCCGGTACTCACGTCCGTCGCGCTCCAGGTCCACCGCGATCGAGTCGCGGGTGGTGCCCGGCACGTCGGAGGCGATCATGCGCTCCTCACCGAGGATGCGGTTGACCAGGGTCGACTTGCCCACGTTCGGACGTCCGACGAAGGCGATGCGGATACGGTTCGGATCGTTGTCCAGTTCTTCGCCGCTGCCTTCTTCCGGCAGGCGCTGGATCACTTCGTCAAGCAGGTCGTCCAGGCCCTGGCGATGCGCGGCCGAGACGGTCAGCATCTCGCCGAAGCCGTAACGGGCGAACTCCGAACGGACGCTGTCCTCGTCGGTGCCGTCGATCTTGTTGATCAGCAGCAGCGTCGGGCGCGACAGCTTGCGCAGCCAGGCCAGGATCTCGTCGTCCAGCGCCGAGGTGCCCTCGCGGGCGTCGACGACGAACAGGATCAGATCGGCTTCGGCCGCCGCAGCCCGGGCCTGGCGCGTGGTGGCACCCGCCAGGCCTTCGTCTTCCCCGGCAATACCGCCGGTATCCACGACGAGGAAATGGTTGTCCTCGTCGAGGCGGCAGACGCCGTAGTTGCGGTCACGGGTGACGCCGGGCTGGTCATGGACCAGCGCGTCGCGGGTGCGCGTAAGCGCATTGAAAATAGTCGACTTGCCGACATTCGGCCGTCCAACCAGGGCGACCAAAGGCAGCATCGCGATTACTCCAATTTTTAATTTGCCAACCGGAAGGCGGTCAGCTTGCCATCCACGTTCTGCACCAGCAGCACCCCGTCGACGACGACCGGCTGGGCCAGCAGGGCGTCACCGCCGCTCTTCGCCCGTGCCGCCATCGCACCATCGGAGGTCTTCAACCAGTGCACGTATCCCTTGTAGTCGCCGACGACCACGTAATCACCGTGCAGCGCCGGGCCGGTCAGCGAACGACGCGCCAGCTCGGTCTGCGACCACATGGCAGCGCCGGTCGCCTTGTCCAAGCCGAACACGCCACCCTTGTTGTCGGTGACGAACACATTGCCCGACGACACTGCCACGCCACCTGCACCGCCATGGTCGCGCGCCCACAGCGGGCGACCGGTCGGGCCTTCGATGGCCATGGTCTGGTTCTTGAAGCTGCTCACGAAGAGGGTGTTGCCCTCCAGCACCGGGGCACCGTCGACATCGGCCATGCGGTCCAGCTCGGTACGGCCTTCGCCGTTGCCAAGGTTCTGTTCCCACAGGGTACGCCCATCCTGCATGGCCAGCGCGGCAACCGCGCCTTCGTCCTTGCCGATGAACAACACGCCCGGACCGGTGACCACCGGCGCGTTGCCGCGCACGGTCAGCGCCGGCAGTTCGCTCGGGTTGAACCACTTCTGCGTGCCGTTGCCGGCATCGAACGCGGTGACGCGGCCGTCGTTGCTGCGCACGAACACCAGGCCCTGGGCCACGGCCGGCGCGGCAATGACCTCACCCGGAACACGGGCGCGCCACTTCTCGCTGCCGTCATTGATGTCCAGGGCGATGACCTGGCCATCGAGCGTGCCGATCACGACCAGGTTCTCACCGACACCCGGGCCGCCGGACAGGCGCAGCTTCGGCTTCTTCTTTTCCTTCTGCGGCTCCCAGGTCCAGACCTTCTTGCCGGTCTGCAGGTCAATGGCGTGCACGCCACCGGTGATCGCCGCAGCGAACACGTGGCCATTGGCAACGGCCGGGCCCTGGCGCACGCCGATGCGGCGCTCGCCCTTGCCGAGGTTGACCGACCAGGCCTTGTTGACCTTGACGCTCGGCTCGAACTTGACCAGCTCAGCCGGCTCCTGGGCCTTCTTCGCTGCCGCGTCCTTGCCGGCGAACCAGCCCTTCATGGTGCTGCAGCCGGTCAGGGCCATGCCCATCAGGAGCACGGTGGCGACGCGGGTGATCATGACCTTCTGACTCATCAAACCGACTCCGCAGGGGCGGCGACCGTGCCGCCGGCGTCCATAACCTTGGTTTCCAGCAGGCGCCGCTGCGGCGCTGCCACGTCAAGCGACTTCAGCGCCTTCTCGTACTGTGCGCGGGCGTCATCGCGCTTGCCCTGCGCCATCAGCGCATCGCCATGGATTTCCAGGCTGCTGCTGTCGGTGGCGCTGCCCAGCAGCTTGATCGCCTCGTCGCTCTTGCCGGTGGCCACCAGCAGGCGGGCCACACGCTGGTCGACCACGCGCTGCAGGTCGCTTTCGACCTTCACGGCGCGCAGGGTGGCCAGCGCTTCTTCGTTCTTGCCGGCGTCGACCTGGGCCTTGGCCAGCTGCAGCGCCGCGAGGTCGCCATAGATGCTGGACGGGCCCGCTTCGAGCGCCTTCACTGCCTTGGCAGCGTCGTCGAGCTTGTTCTGCTGAAGACCGACCAGGGCCTTCTGGTATTCCACGTTGGCCGAGGCCAGCTTGCCGCCCTGATCCTTCTGGTACCACTGCCAGCCGGCAATGGCACCGATCGCGATGGCTACGCCACCGAGGATGCTGGCGCCATTCTTCCGCAGCCAGCTGCGGACGCGTTCACTTTGTTCGTGCTCGTCGAGCAGATCGTCGATCGCCATGCGTACTCTCGCCCCGCCCATCGGGAGGGACCATTGGGTTTAATCGAAGGTGGTGAAACCGCGCCTCAGTGCGAAACCGGGACTACGGAGCCTTCAGAGGATACCTGAAAGCGTGCCACGTTGGCTCGCTGGTAGGGGGTCAGATCGACGATAGCGCCGTTCTGCTGAACCTGGACCGCCGAGGCGTTGCCCAGGGTCACCCGGGTCACCTGGCCCGGCGTGAAGCTGCGGCTCTCGCCGGACTTGATCAGCGCCTTTTCGACCGTGGCGCCGTCCGGACCACCGATATCGACCCAGCTGTCGCCGCTGAACTGCATCTCCAGCGTATTGGCGGCTGCGGGCGCAGCGGGTGCCGAACGCGGCACCGGGGACAGCGAAGCGACATACGGGGTTGCGGCCGGCTTGCTGGCCGGGGCACTCGCGACTTCAGCCGGGGCTTCCGGCTCGACACCCGCAGCGGACGGAGCTACCGGCACAGCGGCCGGGATCGCGTCCAGCGAGGCCGTGTTCGGCGACGGCGTGGCGCTGCCATCGAAATGGCCGCGGGTGGCGAACCACACCGGCACGGCCAGCACGGCGGTGATGCCGACGTACAGCACGCGCCGGCCGAGATTCTCGGCAATGCGGCGCGCACGCGGGGTATGGGTATGGCTGACCAGGGTGGGCGGCACGACAGGACCCACCTGGGCCTGCTCCAGCAGCTGGCTCACATCGACGTCGAGCAGGCGCGCGTAGCTGCGCAACTGGCCGCGCACGAAGACTGGCGCGCCCAGCTTCTGCCACTGCTCTTCCTCCAGCGACCTGACCACCTGGACCGGCATGCGCAGGCGCGAGCCGACATCCTCAAGGGTCAGTCCGGCCGCTTCACGGGCCTGGCGCAGGCGGGTGCCGCAGCCGGCCGCAGTCTCGAGAGCGCTCACAGTCTGGTCATCAATCACAATGCATCAACCCTGGAGTTAGGAGCCCGCTTCCTGCGGAAATTCCTGTCGAATGCGCTGAAGATAGCGGTCAGATGCCGCCCGATCACCCAGCCGCGCTTCGATTTGAGACGCAAGTTGTAACACGGAACGCGTTGCGGGTGCAGCCGCAATCCTACGTTCGGCGAAGGCCCGGGCCTCCATGTAGCGGCCCTGGCGGAAGCTGAGCTGGGCCATGGCCTCCAGCGCGACCGGGTTTCCCGGCAGCGCCGACAGCGCCGCGCGCAGGTCGCGCTCGGCACGCTCGAACTGGCCTGCATCCAGCGCACAGCTGCCGGCATTGGACTGCGCTTCGGCGACGGCGGGATTGCCCGGCGCCCGCTGGGCACGATCGAACCACACCAGCGATTCGGCCGCCTGGCCCTGCTGGCACAGCCAGGCACCATAGTTGTTGAGCACGTCGCCACGTTGCGGCGCCAGCTCGGCGGCCTTGCGGAAGTTCTCGCCGGCCTGCTGGCTGCGGCCGCGACGCTCGTCGATGCCCGCAAGCAGGACCAGGCCGTCGGGGGCCGTCGGCACCAGCTTCTGGGCTTCGCGCGCCTTTCGCTCGGCAGCATCGAGATTGCCGCCCTGGATGTCGCGGCCGGCCAGGGTCAGCAACTCCTGCCAGCGCACCTGCTGCCGCACCCCTTCCGGATCACGGACGGAGTAGACCGGCGCCTCGCTCGGGCCAAGCTTGGCCTTGGGATGGGATTTGCAGCCGCCGACCGCGAGGGCCAGCGTGCCTGCGAGCAGAACCAGCCAGAGGCGGTCAGGCCGCGGCATCGCTCCCCTTCCCCGCCTGCAGCGTCTTGTTGAACTCCGCCTGGCGGCGGGTGCGGTCCATCACCTGGCCCTTGAGCTGGCCACAGGCGGCGTCGATGTCGTCGCCACGGGTACGGCGGACCATGGTCAGCACGTTGCTGTCGAGCAGGATCTTCTGGAAGGCGCGGATGTGCGCCTCTTCCGAACGCTCGTAGCGGGTACCCGGGAACGGGTTGAAGGGGATCAGGTTGACCTTGCCCGAATCCTTGGCCTGCACCGC
The DNA here is from genome assembly GCF_059371335.1 of Stenotrophomonas sp. YJH_SMC_6. Lineage (NCBI taxonomy): Bacteria > Pseudomonadati > Pseudomonadota > Gammaproteobacteria > Lysobacterales > Lysobacteraceae > Stenotrophomonas > Stenotrophomonas sp. YJH_SMC_6. The sequence goes on from NZ_JCAFUM010000016.1 coordinate 11,468, forward strand.
GTTGTCGAACTGGCGCATCAGGCGGGCCAGCTCGCGGGCATGCTCGGGCTTGTCGTTGATGCCCTTCATCAGGGTGTATTCGAAGGTGACCGATTCGCGGCGCTTGTTGGCGCGCAGGTAGCGTGCGCACGAGGCCATCAGCTCGGCGATCGGGTACTTCTTGTTGAGCGGCACCAGGGTCTCGCGCAGCGCGTCGTTCGGCGCATGCAGCGACACCGCCAGCGACACGTCGCTTTCGGCAGACAGGCGGTCGATCTGCGGCACCAGGCCGGAGGTCGACAGGGTCACGCGCTTGTTGGCCAGGCCGTAGCCCAGGTCGTCGCGCATCACGCTCATGGCGCGCACGACGTTGTCGAAATTCATCAGCGGCTCGCCCATGCCCATCATCACCACGTTGGTGAGGCGGCGCATCTGGTGCGGGACGTTGCCCAGGTGGCGCGCGGCAACCCACACCTGGCCGATGATCTCGGCGGTGGTCAGGTTGCGGTTGAAGCCCTGGGTAGCAGTGGAGCAGAACGTGCAGTTCAGGCCGCAACCGACCTGCGAGGACACGCACAGCGTGCCGCGGGTCTTGTCCGGGATGTACACGGTCTCGATGGCGTTCTTGCCATCCACGCCCATCGACAGCAGCCACTTGTGGGTGCCGTCGGCGGAGGGCTTGTCGAACACGATGTTGGGAACCAGCACCTCGGCATGGGCCTGCAGCTTGGCGCGCAGGACCTTGCCGAGGTCGGTCATTTCATCGAAGTCGGTGACGTAGCGATGGTGGATCCACTTCATCACCTGATGGGCACGGAACTTCTTTTCGCCGAGAACCTCGACGAAGAACTTCTCCAGGCCCGCGCGATCGAGGTCGAGCAGGTTCTGCTTGCCAGCCGTGGGTGCCGACTTCGGCAGCGGCTGGATGGCGGGGGACTGTACGACCTCGTTCACGGCATTACTCTCAGCGCGAAACGACTTCGGTGGCGGCGAAGAAGTAGGCGATTTCAATCGCGGCATTCTCGACCGAGTCCGAGCCGTGGGCGGCGTTGGCATCGATGGATTCGGCGAAGTCGGCGCGGATGGTGCCCGGCGCGGCTTCCTTCGGGTTGGTGGCGCCCAGCAGGTCGCGGTGGGCCAGGACGGCGTTCTCGCCTTCCAGGGCCTGGATCATCACCGGGCCGGAGATCATGAACTCGACCAGCGCGTTGAAGAACGGACGCTCGCGGTGCACGGCGTAGAAGCCTTCGGCTTCACGACGCGACAGCTGCTTGTACTTGGCGGCCACGACCTTCAGGCCGGCCTTCTCGAAGCGGGCGTAGATTTCGCCGATGACGTTCTTGGCAACGGCGTCCGGCTTGATGATCGAAAGGGTGCGCTCCAGCGCCATGGGATGTCTCCAATGGAATCGGGCCGCTGATGGCCCGAAGGGTAACATGAAAAAAACCCGCGTCGGGACGCGGGCTTAGCCTGATAAACGTAGGCGAATTGTAAAAGATAAAGCGGCGGGGTGGTAGTGCCGGCCGCTGGCCGGCATTGGGCGCCATTCAACCTCGGGGCTGCCGGCCAGCGGCCGGCACTACCCCATTCACCCACCTGAGTGAAATCTGACCGGATCGGCCGATTTTGCTGCACTGCAAAATGCCATACGGTACCGTCTGGTCCTAGTATCAAACAATCGTTTGATTAAGGTCCGCCCACCGATGGCCAAGCCCGCCCACTTCTCGACCAAGGACCGGATCCTCGGCGCAGCCGAGGAGCTGTTCGCCCAGCACGGCTTCGCTGGCACCTCGCTGCGCCAGGTGACCAGCCAGGCCGACGTCAACATCGCCGCGGTCAACTACCACTTCGGCTCCAAGGAAAACCTGGTCAACGAGGTGTTCCGCCGCCGCATGGACGAGATGACCGGTGCCCGCCTGTCGCAGCTCGAGCGCGCCCGCGCCGAGCACCCGGGTGAACTGCGCCCGGTGCTGGCTGCCTTCGTCGAGCCGGCCCTGGCGCTGGCCCAGGACCGCCAGAACGGCGGCGCCTTCGTGCGCGTGATCGCCCGCGCCTACGCCGAGAAGAACGACAACCTGCGCAAGTTCCTGTCCGACCACTACGGCCACGTGCTGCGTGCGTTCGGCAAGGCCATCGGCGAGTGCGTGCCGGACCTGAGCAAGGAGGAGCTGTACTGGCGCCTCGACTTCCTGGCCGGCTCGCTGACCTATGCGATGGCCGACTTCGGGCTGATCAAGCGTCCCGCCGGTGTCACCGAAGCGGCGCATCGTGCCCATGCCGCCCACGAACTGATCCATTTCGCCGAAGCCGGGTTCCGCGCCGCCGCACGCGCCAGCGCCCTGCCCGCTTCCCTTTGATTCCACCCAGTAACTGCTGACCAACAAAGGCCCTACACCATGTCCAATTCCCTGCTAGTCCGCCGCGCCGCCGTGCTGGGTGCCGGCGTCATGGGTGCCCAGATCGCCGCCCATCTCACCAATGCTGGCGTCGACACCGTGCTGTTCGACCTGCCTGCCAAGGAAGGTCCGGCCGACGGCATCGTGCTGAAGGCGATCGCCAACCTGGGCAAGCTGAGCCCGGCGCCGCTGGCCAGCAAGTCGCTGGCCGAAGCCATCACTCCGGCCAACTACGAGTCCGGCCTGGAGCAGCTGAAGGACTGCGACCTGATCATCGAGGCCATCGCCGAGCGCATGGACTGGAAGCAGGACCTGTACAAGAAGATCGCCCCGTTCGTGGCCGACCACGCGGTGCTGGCCTCCAACACCTCGGGCCTGGGCATCAACAAGCTGGCCGACGTGCTGCCCGAGCAGCTGCGCCACCGCTTCTGCGGCGTGCACTTCTTCAACCCGCCGCGCTACATGCACCTGGCCGAGCTGATCCCGGCCACCACCACCGATGCCGCCGTGCTGGAAGGCCTGGAAGCATTCCTGGTCACCACCCTGGGCAAGGGCGTGGTGTACGCCAAGGACACCCCGAACTTCATCGGCAACCGCATCGGCGTGTTCTCGATCCTGTCCACCATCCACCACACCCAGCAGTTCGGCCTGGGCTTCGATGAAGTGGACGGCCTGACCGGCCCGCTGGTCGGTCGCCCGAAGTCGGCCACCTACCGCACCTCCGACGTGGTCGGCCTGGACACCATGGCCCACGTCATCAAGACCATGGGCGACACCCTGCCGAATGACCCGTGGCATGAATTCTTCAAGTCGCCGAAGTGGCTGGACGCGCTGATTTCCAAGGGCGCGTTGGGCCAGAAGACCGGCGCCGGCATCTTCCGCAAGGTCGGCAAGGACATCGTCGTGCTGGACCTGGAGAAGCAGGACTACCGCCCGGCCGACCGCACCGCCGCACCGGACGTGGTCGAGATCCTGAAGATCAAGAACCCGGCCGAGAAGTTCGCCAAGCTGCGCGAGAGCCAGCACCCGCAGGCGCAGTTCCTGTGGGCGACCTTCCGTGATCTGTTCCACTACAGCGCCTACCACTTGGCCGACATCGCCGAGACCGCGCGCGATGTCGACCTGGCCATCCGCTGGGGCTACGGCTGGTCGCTGGGCCCGTTCGAAACCTGGCAGGCCGCCGGCTGGAAGCAGGTCGCGCAGTGGATCGCCGATGACATCGTCGCCGGCAAGAGCATGAGCAATGCCCCGCTGCCGGATTGGGTCTTCGACGGCCGCGACGGCGTGCACGCCGCCGAGGGCAGCTACAGCCCGTCGCGCAACGCCAAGCTGCCGCGCTCGTCGCTGCCGGTGTACCAGCGCCAGCGTTTCCCGGATCCGCTGCTGGGCGAGAAGTTCGCGCCGGGCGAGACCGTGTTCGAGAACGACGGCCTGCGCATGTGGCACGACGGTGATGGCATCGCCGTGGTCAGCTTCAAGACCAAGATGAACACCGTGTCCGACCAGGTGCTGGACGGCCTGCAGGAATGCGTGAGCCGCGCCGAGAAGGACTTCCAGGGCCTGGTGATCTGGCAGCAGAAGGAACCCTTCTCCGCCGGTGCCGACCTGGCCGGTGCACTAGGCCTGCTGCAGGCCGGCAAGGTCGACCAGTTCGAGGAAATGGTCGCCAACTTCCAGCGCACCAGCCAGCGCATCAAGTACTCGCTGGTGCCGGTGGTGGCAGCGGTGCGTGGCCTGGCCCTGGGCGGCGGCTGCGAGTTCCAGATGCACAGCGCCAAGACCGTGGCCTTCCTGGAAAGCTACATCGGCCTGGTCGAGGCCGGTGTCGGCCTGCTGCCGGCCGGTGGCGGCCTGAAGGAACTGGCCGTGCGTGCCTCGCAGGCCGCGGGCCCGGGCGGTGACGTGTTCGCCGAACTGAAGAAGACCTTCGAGACCGTGGCGATGGCCAAGGTGTCCAACTCGGCGGTCAACGCCAAGGAACTGGGCCTGCTGCGCAGTACCGACAAGGTGGTGTTCAACAGCTACGAGGCCCTGCACATCGCCAAGGCCGAAGCCCGTGCACTGGCCGAAGCGGGCTACCGTCCGCCGCTGCCGGCACGCCGCATCCAGGTGGCCGGTGACGTGGGCATCGCCACCTTCAAGATGATGCTGGTCAACATGCTGGAAGGCCGTTTCATCAGCCCGTACGACTACGAGATCGCCGAACGCATCGCCACCGTGCTGTGCGGTGGCAAGGTCGACCGCGGCACCCTGGTGGACGAAGAGTGGCTGCTGACCCTGGAGCGCAAGCACTTCGTCGAACTGGCCCAGCAGGAAAAGACCCAGGCCCGCATCGCGCACATGCTGAAGACCGGCAAGCCGCTGCGTAACTGATTGATGGCGGGTGCCGACCCCTGGTTGGCACTCCTCTGCCTCTGGTGGGTGCCGACCGTTGGTCGGCACCCCGGCTAAAAAATTCGAGAGATCACTGCAATGACCAAGCAAATCCAGGACGCCTACATCGTCGCCGCCACCCGCACCCCGGTCGGCAAGGCGCCCAAGGGCATGTTCCGCAACACCCGCCCCGACGACATGCTTGCGCACGTGCTGCGCAGCGTCGTCGCCCAGGCCCCGGGCGTGGACGTCAACCGCATCGATGACGCGATCATCGGCTGCGCCATGCCGGAAGCCGAGCAGGGCATGAACGTGGCGCGCATCGGCGTGCTGCTGGCCGGCCTGCCCAACACCATCGCCGCACAGACCGTGAACCGCTTCTGCTCCTCCGGCCTGCAGGCCGTGGCGCAGGCCGCCGACGCGATCCGCCTGGGCAATGCCGACCTGATGCTGGCCGGCGGCACCGAGTCGATGTCGATGGTGCCGATGATGGGCAACAAGATCGCGATGGCGCCGAGCGTGTTCGACAACGACCACGTGGCCATCGCCTACGGCATGGGCATCACTGCCGAGAAGGTCGCCGAAGAGTGGAAGGTCTCGCGCGAAGACCAGGACGCCTTCGCCCTCGCCTCGCACCAGAAGGCCATGGCCGCGATCCAGAACGGCGAGTTCAAGGACGAGATCAGCCCGTACGAGATCGTCTCGCACCTGCCGGACCTGGCCGACGGCCAGCGCATCATCACCCGCAACAAGATCGCCGACACCGACGAAGGCCCGCGCCCGGATTCCTCGGCTGAAGGCCTGGCCAAGCTGCGCCCGGTGTTCCGCAACGGTCAGTTCGGCGGCACCGTCACCGCCGGCAACTCGTCGCAGATGAGCGACGGCGCCGGTGCCGTGCTGCTGGCCTCGGAACAGGCGATCAAGGACTACGGCCTGACCCCGCTGGCCCGTTTCGTCAGCTTCTCGGTGGCCGGCGTGCGCCCGGAAGTGATGGGCATCGGCCCGATCGCCGCGATCCCGAAGGCACTGAAGCAGGCCGGCCTGACCCAGGACCAGCTGGATTGGATCGAGCTCAACGAAGCGTTCGCCGCGCAGTCGCTGGCGGTGATCCGCGATTGCGGCCTGGACCCGAGCAAGGTCAACCCGCTGGGTGGCGCGATTGCCCTGGGCCACCCGCTGGGTGCGACCGGCGCGATCCGTACCGCCACCCTGCTGCACGGCCTGCGTCGTCGCCAGCAGAAGTACGGCATGGTGACGATGTGCATCGGCACTGGCATGGGCGCAGCGGGTATTTTCGAGGCGCTGTAAGGTTCAAAGCGTTGCCGGCTGATTGCTGGCGGTGGGGCCCGGGTGGATGAGACTGCCCGGGACACGCCGTAAACCCGTCCCTGGGGGCTTGGCAGCGGCATCCATGCCGCTGACAGTCCCGGTCAGCCTCACCCACCCGTGCCATCCATCATTCCGCGCGGCGGAGGGTTTAGCAAAAGCAAGGTCAAAAGCTGGAGTCAGAGCCCTTTGCTACGCAAAGGGATCTGACCCCAACAATCAAAAAAGGCAGCCATTGGCTGCCTTTTTTGCTTTTGCTCTTGCCCTTGATTCCGCCCTTCCCGTCCGCGCCCGCAGGAAACCTGACAGGCGGGACGGGTGGGCCGTTGCAGGACCGTTGGCGCCATGGATGGCGCCATCGAGCCCCCATGGATGGGTTTATGGCGTGTCCTGCAAAGGCCCACCCGTACCGCCCACCACGTATCAATCAAGGCGCCGCGAACGGAGCGCTTGATAAACCTTATTCCGCCAACATCGCCGTCAGCTTCTCCCGCGCCGGCCCTGCCAGCTTCGGGTTGTCCAGCGCGAAGCGGATCGTCGCTTCCACCAGCCCCAGGTGCGTACCGCAGTCGAAACGAGTGCCCTCGAAACGGTAGGCATCCACCTCTTCGGTCTTCAGCAGCTGCGCGATCGCATCGGTCAGCTGGATCTCGCCGCCGGCACCGCTGCCGGTCTGCTCCAGCAGCTCGAAGATCTTCGGGCTCAGCACGTAGCGGCCGACCACGGCCAGGTCGCTCGGCGCGTCCTCCGGCTTCGGCTTCTCCACGATCTGCGAAATACGGCCCTTGCGGCCATCGAAGGCCTCGGTCGCGACGATGCCGTAACTGGCGGTCTTGTCGTGCGGCACATCTTCAACGGCAATGACGCTGGCGCCGCTGGCTTCGTTGAGATCGGCCATCTGCTTCAGCGCACTGTCGCCGCGGTTCCAGATCAGGTCGTCCGGCAGCAGCACCGCGAACGGCTCGTCACCGATCACGGCCTTGGCACACAGCACCGCATGGCCCAGGCCCAGCGCCTCGGCCTGGGTCACGAAGATCGCGCGCACGCCATTGGGCAGCACGTGACGGATCAGCTCCAGCTGCTCCTGCTTGCCGGCGCGCTCGAGCTTCTGCTCCAGCTCGTAGGCCTTGTCGAAGTAGTCGGCGACCGCGTGCTTGTAGCGGTTGGTGATGAACACCAGCGTGTCACAGCCGGCCTCGATTGCTTCATCCACGGCGTACTGGATCAGCGGCCGGTCAATGATCGGCAGCATCTCCTTCGGCACGGTCTTGGTTGCTGGCAAAAAACGCGTCCCCAAACCCGCTACGGGGAAAACTGCTTTGCGAATTCGCTTGCTCATTGGTGCCTGTTGGCCTCGCGTGCGGGAAAGGGCACGACTTTAGCGGATGAAATGTAAGCATCCTGTTCGATTGGCGAGAACTCGGGCATCGTCGCGAACAGGACTTCCTTGATGGTTTCGGTGTCGTAGCTGCACACCGCCTCGCGCAGGCGCGGGACGTTGCCCAGCACCAGATCGCGCGAGAACATGCGCACGCCGGCCTCGAGGACCTTCGGATGCGCGGTTGCGCGGTAGTCCTCATCCGAATAGAACAGCGTCTCGTGCAGCTTCTCGCCCGGACGCAGGCCGGTATAGATGATCTGCACATCCTTGTACGGCTGCTTGCCCGCCAGACGGATCATCTGCTCGGCCAGCAGCCGGATCGGCACCGGCTCGCCCATGTCGAGCGTGTAGATCGCACCGTGCGAGGCCGAGGCCGCGGCCTGCAGGATCAACTGGCAGGCCTCGGGGATGGTCATGAAGTAGCGGGTGACTTCCGGATCGGTGACCGTGACCGGACCACCGCGCAGGATCTGCTCGCGGAACAGCGGCACCACGCTGCCGGCCGAGGCCAGCACGTTGCCGAAGCGCACGGTAACGAAACGGGTGTGCGTGGACTTCTGGTCCAGGCTCTGACAGATCATCTCGGCATAGCGCTTGCTGGCACCCAGCGCGTTGACCGGATCGACCGCCTTGTCGGTGGAGATGAACACGAAATGCTCGACGCGCGCTTCCAGGCAGGCGCGGGCCACGTTCTCGGTCGCCAGGATGTTGTTGCGCACAGCTTCGCGCAGCTGCCGTTCCAGCACCGGTACATGCTTGTACGCTGCGGCATGGAACGCGGTGTCGACCGGATGCAGCGACAGCGCATGGCGGATCACCGCAGGATCGCCACAGTCGCCCAGCACCGCTTCGATCTCGATATCGGGGAAGCTGCGACGCAGCTCACCCTCGATGGTCAGCAGCAGCAGTTCGCTGATCTCCAGCAGGATGATGCGGCCGGCACCGTGGCGCGCGCACTGGCGGCACAGCTCCGAGCCGATCGAGCCACCGGCACCGGTCACCATCACGGTGCGACCGCCCAACCAGCCACGGATCAGGTTCCAGTCCGGGGTGATCGGCTTGCGGCCGAGCAGATCCTCGATCGCCACTTCCTTCAGTTGGCCGGGCAGCGACTGCCCCTGCAGGATGTCGCTCAGCTTGGGCACGGTGCGGAACGGCACGCCGGTGCTTTCGCAGATGGCGACCACCCGCTGCATGCCTGCGGCATCCAGCGAGGGCATGGCGATCACCAGCAACTTGGCCGCAGTCTCGCGGACCACCGCCGGGGCATCATCGAGGCTGCCCAGGATCGGCAGGCCCTGCAGCTTGGCGCCGCGCAGGTGCGGTGCGTCGTCCAGCAGGCCGACCGGTTCGAAGTTGCCGGAGCGGCGCAGATCGCGGACCAGCGTCTCGGCGGCTTGCCCCGCACCGAGGATCAGCACGCGGCGCGCGCTCGAATCCGACTGCAGTGCCTGGTAATCCTTCCAGGCCCGGTACAGCAGGCGCGGGGCGCCCAGCAGCGCCGACAGCGCGAACGGATAGATCACCAGCACCGACATCGGCACGCCGTCGAAACGCTTCCACATCAGCACCAGCACGATGCCGACCAGGCCGATGAAGCTGGCCTTGAAGATGTTCAGCAGGTCGCTGACGCTAGCGAAACGCCACAGCCCGCGATACAGGCCCACGCGCCAGAACACCAGGCCCTGCAGCAGCAGCACCAGGGTGGTGTCGACATTCCAGAGCGGAAGCGAGGGCGCGTTGGGGAGGATCGAGTACCGCCCGGCGTGGAGCAGCTGCCAGCATGCCCAGACCATGAACAGGTCGTGGCAGACGATGGCCGAACGCGGCATCAGGCCGAGGATTCTGTCCCGCCAGGGTGAAGCCATAAGTCAGGTATTTCCTTGTCGGTGACGCAATCCATTGCGCAGGAGGATCCAGAGGACGCTCAGCGCGAGAAACCACGCGACCGCCAGGACAGCCTCCCACCTCGGCTGCAAATTGGAGCAGACATTAAGCACTGTAATACTGAACAGGCCCAAAGCAAAGTACATCCCTGTCACCTGGGCGTGGCTGGCTCCTGCCTGCACCGCCCGCTGGTAGACGTGCTGGGTATGGGGTTCCATCCAGCGTTGTCCGGAGATGATGCGCGCCGCCAGTGTGAAGCCCGCGTCCACGAGGAACGCCGAAGCCGGCACCAGCAGCAGGATCCAGTTGATATCGGTACGCACCGCAGCGATTGCCAGGACGACGGCGACTGCATAGCCCAGCGCGCCACTTCCGACATCACCCATGAAGATCCGGGCCCGCGGGAAATTGAACGGCAGGAAGCCCAGGCAGGCCAGGCCCAGCGCCACCGCGGCCAGCGAATACGGCCAGGGCAGCACCGGCGCCAGGCCCAGCGCAACAACAATGGCCTGGCTGGCGGCAATACCGTTGATGCCATCCATGAAGTTCCAGATGTTGATCAACGAGGCGGTGAATACCAGCACCAGCCCGGCCAGCAACCAGCTTCCACCATGCACCTTGACCAGGGCGGCCAGCAGCGCGGCGGCAATGAAGTGCACCAGCAGGCGGCGCATGGCCGGCAACGGCCGGTGGTCGTCCCACCAGCCGATGCCCGCCACCAGCACCAGGCCCAGGCTGGCCACCAGCAGGCTCGGTGTCGATTCAGGCCAGACCCACATCGCTGCACCGGCGGTGACCAGCAGGCTGATGACGATGGCGATGCCACCACCGCGCGGCGTTGCCACGCTATGGCTGCGACGCTCGCCGGGCTGGTCCAGCAGTTGCTGGCGCAGGGCATAACCCCGTGCCGCCCAGGTCAACCCCGCACTCAGCAGGGCCAGCCCCAGCAGCGCGCCCATCACGAGCCACGGCATGGATCAGAGCACCGCGTAGTTCAGCAGTGGCTTGACCGTGCCCCACTCCTTGCAGCTCGGGCACTGCCAGTGGTGGGTGCGTGCACCGAACCCGCAACGGGTGCAGCGGTAAGCGGGATTGCGCACCAGCAGCTGGTCGGTGATGTGCTTGAGGTCATGCAGGGTCGCCGTGGAATCGGCGCCCTCGGCCAGGGTCAGGTCGATCAGCGCCGATTCGCCACGCACCGACGGACGATCCTTGAGCTGGCGGCCAAGGTAGGCTCGGGCCGGAGCCACGCCCTCCTGCTCTTCCATCAGCCGGGTCAGGGCCAGCACCGGGGCGATGCCACGGTAGTGCTCGGTCATTTCCGACAGGAACGCACGTGCGCCTGCCAGATCGCCTACCTTGCGGTAGTTTTCCATCAACGCCGGCAGCAGCTCCGGCAGGTACTCCGGGTCGTTGCGCGCGGCGCGCTCGAATGCACGCACGGCGGCTTCAGCGTTGCCGGCATCGGTCTCAAGGCGACCTTCGATGATGCCGGCGCGCACCGACATCGCATCGGCCTGGTAGGCCCGGGCAATCGCTGCCCTCGCCTCTTCCAGCTTGCCGGCGCCGCGGAAGCGTTCGGCCAGTTCGCACTCGAACTGCCCGATCAGCTTGCCCATCGGCTCGCCGGTGACGTCTTCGAAGCGGGTGGCGTTGTCGATCGCCTTTTCCCAGTCGCGCTCGGCCTGGTAGATGCCGATCAGGTGCTTGAGCGCCTGCGGGGCACGCTGGTCCAGATGCGCCAGCTCGGTGAACACGGTCTCTGCACGGTCCAGCAGGCCGGACTTCATATAGTCCTCGCCCAGCGCCAGCAGGGCCTGCACGCGCTGCGCGTCGCTCAGGTCGTGGCGGTTGACCAGCCCCTGGTGCAGGCGGATGGCGCGGTCGACTTCACCGCGGCGGCGGAACAGGTGGCCTAGCGCGACCTGGGTCTCGAAGGTTTCCTTGTCCAGTTCGGCGATGTGCAGGAACAGTTCGATGGCCTTGTCCGGCTGCTCGTTGAGCAGGTAGTTCAGGCCACGGAAGTAGGTGCTGGACAGGCGGCTGACCTGGTTGTCACCGTGGCGCTGGCCACCGCGCCGGCCGATCACCCACCCGGCCAGTGCGGCCAGCGGAACGAACAGGAAAAACCAAAGCCACTCGGTGACGAAATCCATCTTCGATCAGCGTCCATCAAAAGATTGGGGGGAAACACCCGCGGCCGGCGTTGCCGCCACGGACTTGTTGGCACGGCGCAGCTGGCTGTAGAGCGGAATGACCACGCTCACCAGTACCAGGCCAGCACCGACCACGACACCCACCAGCAGTGCAGCGATCAGCGCCACGCCCACCGAGGTGTGCAATTGAGTGAAAAGCAGGTTGATCGACATCGCGGTCATGTTGACCGCACCAATGATCAGCCCAAGGATCAGGACCGCCAGCAGGACCAGCAGACGAAAGACCTTCATGCGACAGCTCCAGTGGCAGGAGTCCGTAGCTTATCCGACCCGCGGCTGGATTCGCACGCGGTGGCGCGACGGGGGCTCAGGCCGGATCGGCGTCCAGCGGCAGCACACTGCTGACCCGCTCGCGCAGTTCCTTGCCCGGCTTGAAATGGGGGACGTGCTTGCCCGGCAGGGCAACCGATTGGCCGGTCTTCGGGTTGCGACCCAGGCGCGGCGGACGATAGTGCAGCGAGAAGCTGCCAAAACCACGGATTTCGATGCGATCCCCGGCGGACAGCGATCCGCCCATCATCTCCAGCAACGACTTCACCGCCAGATCGACATCATCGGCCTTCAGGTGCGCCTGGCGGCGCGCAAGGATTTCGATCAGTTCGGATTTGGTCATTACCGGCTCACATCAGGGGCATCTCAGCCTGAAACGGCCCGGGCAGAAGCCCGGGCCGTCCAGGAAACAACAAACAGCGTAAGGCCGATTACTCGGACTTGTTGCCGTTCAGCTGTGCACGCAGCAGCGCGCCCAGCTGGGTGGTGCCGCTGGAAGCCGAAGAGGACTGGTATTCCTCCAGCACTTCGCGCATTTCCGCGTCGTCCTTGGCCTTGATCGACAGCTGCAGGGTGCGGCCCTTGCGGTCCATGCCCACGAACTTGGCTTCGATCTTGTCGCCGACCTTCAGGTGCTGGGTGGCGTCGTCAACGCGCTCGTTGGCGATGTCGCGAGCCGAAACGTAACCCTCGATGCCGTCAGCCAGCTCGATGATCGCGCCCTTGGCGTCGACTTCCTTCACCACGCCTTCGACCTTGGAGCCCTTCGGATTGGCAGCCATGTACTGGCCGAACGGATCCTGCTCCAGCTGCTTCACGCCCAGGGAGATGCGCTCGCGCTCCGGATCGACAGCCAGGACGACGGCGTCCAGGGTATCGCCCTTCTTGAAGTTGCGAACGACGTCTTCGCCGGTGGTGTTCCAGCTGATGTCGGACAGGTGGACCAGGCCGTCGATGCCGCCGTCCAGGCCGATGAAGATGCCGAAGTCGGTGATCGACTTGATCTGGCCCGACACCTTGTCACCCTTCTTGTGGGTGGCAGCGAAGGTTTCCCACGGATTGGCGGCAACCTGCTTCATGCCCAGCGAGATACGGCGACGCTCTTCATCGACGTCCAGCACCATCACTTCGACTTCATCACCAACCTGCACAACCTTGGACGGGTTGACGTTCTTGTTGGTCCAATCCATCTCGGAGACGTGCACCAGGCCTTCGACGCCCGGCTCGATCTCAACGAACGCACCGTAATCGGTGACGTTGGAGACCTTGCCGAAGACGCGGCTGTTGGCCGGGTAACGACGGCCGATGTTGTCCCACGGATCCTCGCCCAGCTGCTTCAGGCCCAGCGAAACGCGGTTGCGCTCGCGGTCGAACTTCAGCACGCGGACGTCCAGCTCGTCGCCGACGTTCACGACTTCCGACGGGTGACGCACGCGCTTCCACGCCATGTCGGTGATGTGCAGCAGGCCGTCGATGCCGCCCAGGTCCACGAACGCGCCGTAATCGGTCAGGTTCTTGACGACACCCTTCAGGATCGCGCCTTCCTGCAGCTTGTCCATCAGCTGCTCGCGCTCTTCCGAGTGCTCGCTTTCGACGACAGCGCGGCGCGAGACCACGACGTTGTTACGCTTGCGGTCCAGCTTGATGAGCTTGAACTCGAGTTCCTTGCCTTCCAGGTAGGCCGGATCGCGCACCGGGCGCACATCGACCAGGGAACCCGGCAGGAAGGCGCGGACATCCTTGATATCCACGGTGAAACCACCCTTGACCTTGCCGCTGATGCGGCCGGTGATGGTTTCGTTCTTTTCCAACGCTTCTTCCAGCTCGTCCCACACCATCGCGCGCTTGGCCTTCTCGCGCGACAGGACGGTTTCGCCGAAGCCGTTCTCGATCGAGTCGAGGGCGACCTTGACGATGTCGCCTTCGGCGACGTCGATTTCGCCAGCGTCGTTACGGAACTGTTCGATCGGCACGATGCCTTCGGACTTCAGGCCAGCGTTGATCACCACGACGTCGCCGCGGACTTCAACAACGGTACCGCTGACGATGGCGCCCGGCTTCAGCTTGGCCAGGTTGGCCTGGCTGGCTTCAAACAGTTCGGCAAATGATTCGGTCATTAGATTTACTCTGTTGGACACATGGGTCGGTGGCGTCCCCTTCAGGGGAATGGCGACCGCCCGCCTGTTGGTCGACCCCGGAAACGCAGGTCGTGTGTAGTAGGAAAACCGCCACGCATCATTGCGCGACGGAGCTGGTACAGCACTGCTTTGCGCGACCACCACCGATGCAGCTGGCAGTGCTCCCGCGCGAACGGATCAGGCAGCCGGAACCGGAAGCAGATCCATCACTCGGGCAACGACATCATCGATGCCGATGCCTGTGGTGTCGATGAGGACAGCATCGTCTGCCGGCTTCAGGGGCGCCACGGTACGCTGGGCATCACGGGCGTCGCGGGCCATGATCTCGCGCAGGAGGTCATCAAAGTTAACAGAAACCCCCTTGTCTTTCAACTGCTTATGCCGACGCTCGGCGCGCTCCTCGGCACTGGCGGTCAGGAAGACCTTGTAGGGGGCGTCCTTGAAGATCACCGTACCCATGTCGCGGCCATCGGCGACCAGGCCGGGCAGCTCCCTGAATGCGCGCTGGCGCTCCTTCAGGGCGGCCCGGACCTCAGGAATTGCGGCAATGGCCGAGGCCAGCGCGCCGGTGGTCTCCAGGCGCAGCTCGTCGGTGGCATCGGTGCCGTTGACCATGACCCGCATCGACTCGCCCTGTTCAACAAACTGAACATGGGTGTCGAAGGTGCAGCGCACCAGCGCCGAGGCGTCAGAGGTGTCGATGTCGGCCCAGCTCGCGGCCACGCCCACCGCGCGGTACAGCGCCCCCGAATCCAGGTAATGCCAGCCCATCCGGCGCGCGATGATGCGGCTGATGGTACCCTTGCCGGCCCCGGAAGGGCCGTCGATGGTCAGGACGGGAGCGAGTGGATTCATGGGGTTCCCAGAGCGTGTGAAGGGGTCATTCTAGCCCCTGCCAGACACCCCCAGCGGGATCTTTTGTGCAACCACTTGAAACCACGAGGAAAAGCCCGGTAGAATGGCGGGCTTGAACGAGCGTCAACTGCCGATTGTCTTTCGCATATCGCGGCCACGCTCCACCCGAACAACTACTGTTTACGCCGAGGTATGCCATGAAAGTCCTGTCCTCCCTGAAGTCGGCGAAGGCCCGTCACCGCGACTGCAAGGTCGTCCGTCGTCGCGGCAAGATCTTCGTCATCTGCAAGTCGAACCCGCGTTTCAAGGCGCGTCAGCGCTAAGCCCAACAGCCTTCACGGCTGCGGCTGGCCCTGCGCGGGGCCGACCCGATGCAAGAAACCGCCTTCGGGCGGTTTTTTGTTTATGCGGCTTTTTCCTGCTGATTTTGCTGTAATCGCCTTTCTTGACCACTGGGGAGTAGATCGAGATGAAGCGTTACCTGTCCACCCTGGCCGTGATGGCCACCCTGGCCGCCGCCACACCGGCGCTGGCCGATACCCTGCTTGTTGACCGCGCCCGCGAGAAGCCGGCTGGTGCCCTGCCCGTGCGCGGCCAGAGCATGCAGCAGGTACAGGCGCAGTTCGGCACGCCGAGCGAACAGCTGCAGCCGCGCGGCGGGCAGAAGCGGCAATGGCCGACCATCAACCGCTGGGTGTACCCGCAGTTCACCGTCTACTTCGAGAAGCAGAAGGTGATCGACGTGGTGGCCAACCAGGCGGACCCGAACGAAATCGGCCCGAAACCGCCGATCCGTTGATCCCTTTACCCGCCGTGGGCGGGCCTGTGTAGCGAGACCATGAACCAGACCCTTCGTTTTCCTGCCGAGTGGGAAGCCCAGAGCGGCGTCCTGATTGCCTGGCCCACCGCCGACACCGACTGGGCCGACCGCCTGGGCCAGGTGGAAGAGACCTACATCGCCCTGGTCGCGGCCATCACCCGCTTCCAGCCGGTGCTGATCTGCGTGGCCGACGACGATGTGGAGACCTATGCCGAAATGCGACTGCGCTCCAACCGCATCGACATGGACAAGGTCCACTTCACCACGGCCGCCTACGACGATACCTGGCTGCGCGACTCCGGCCCGATCACCCTGCGCCGTGCCGACGGCGGTTTCCAGCTGCTGGATTTCCGCTTCACCGGCTGGGGCGGCAAGTTCGACGCCACCCTGGATGACCAGCTGGTGGGCGTGCTGGACCAGGCCGGCGTGTTCAACGACGCGCCGGTGCGCAGCATCCCGTTCGCGCTGGAAGGCGGCGGCATCGAGACCGATGGCGAAGGCACCCTGCTGACCACCTGGAAGTGCCTGCACGAGCGCCATCCGGACCGCGACCGCGCCAGCCTGAGCGCCGACCTGGCCGACTGGCTGCAGCAGGACCGCGTGCTGTGGCTGGACCACGGCTACCTGGAAGGCGACGACACCGACGCGCACATCGACACCCTCGCCCGCTTCGCCTCGGCCGACAGCATCGTCTACCAGGCCTGTGACGACGAGAGCGACTCGCACTTCGCCGAACTGCAGGCGATGGGCAACGAGCTGGCCGCACTGCGCACCAAGGATGGGCAGCCGTACCGCCTGTTCCCGCTGCCGTGGGCACAGCCGGTGATCGACGAAGGCCGCCGCCTGGCTGCGTCATACGCCAACTACCTGATCGTCAATGGTGCGGTGCTGATGCCGGCCTATGGCGACCCGGCCGACGACCTGGCCCGCGATGTGCTGGCCCAGGCGCACCCGGGCCGCGAGATCGTGCAGGTGCCCTGCCGCTCGCTGATCTGGCAGAACGGCAGCCTGCACTGCATCACCATGCAGCTGCCGGAAGGGCTGTTGAAGGTCTGACGGTAGTGCCGGCCGCTGGCCGGCAACCCTGCACTGCCTGATGGATCCACGGGATTGCCGGCCCGCGGCCGGCACTACCGATCGCACCCATTCAGCGCGCGACACGCCGTCGCCGTCCATCCGCGCTAACATGCTGGTTTTCCCCCGCAGGAACGCCCCGCATGAACTCGCGCAGCCCCCTTACCGTCGCCCTGATCCAGGAGCGCAACCACGGTGATGCCGCCGCCAACCTGGCGGTGATCGAAGCACGCGTGGCCGAGGCGGCTGCGCAGGGTGCCAAGCTGGTGCTGCTGCAGGAACTGCATAACGGTCCGTACTTCTGCCAGCACGAATCGGTGGACGAATTCGACCTGGCCGAGCCGATTCCGGGCCCCAGCACCGAGCGCCTGGGCGCGCTGGCGAAGCAGCATGGCGTGGTGCTGGTCGGCTCGCTGTTCGAGCGCCGCGCCGCCGGCCTGTACCACAACACCGCCGTGGTGTTCGAGAAGGACGGCACGCTGCTCGGCAAGTACCGCAAGATGCATATTCCGGACGACCCGGGCTTCTACGAGAAGTTCTACTTCACCCCGGGCGACATCGGCTTCAAGCCGATCGATACCTCGGTGGGTCGCCTTGGCGTGCTGGTGTGCTGGGACCAGTGGTACCCGGAAGCGGCGCGCCTGATGGCGCTGGCCGGTGCCGAACTGCTGCTCTACCCGACCGCAATCGGCTGGGACCCGGACGACGTGCAGGACGAGAAGACCCGCCAGCGCGACGCCTGGGTGCTGAGCCACCGCGGCCACGCCGTGGCCAACGGCCTGCCGGTGCTGAGCTGCAACCGCGTCGGCCACGAGGCCTCGCCGCTGGGCGCCTCCGGCATCCAGTTCTGGGGCAACAGCCACGTGCTGGGCCCGCAGGGCGAGTTCCTGGCCGAAGCCGGCACCGATGCCACGGTTCTGCTGTGCGATGTCGACCTGCAGCGCAGCGAGCATGTGCGCCGCATCTGGCCGTTCCTGCGCGACCGCCGCATCGATGCCTACGGCGACCTGCTCAAGCGCTACATCGACTGAGCCGGAGTCCGCGCATGGCCGTCCTCATCCGTGATGCCGGTCCGGCCGACATCGCCGCGATCACCGCGATCTACGCGGTGGAAGTGACCGACTTCGTCAACACTTACGAGTACGACATCCCGGACGCGTCCGAGATGCTGCGCCGCATGCGCGACATCATCGACCGCGGCTTCCCCTACCTGGTCGCCGAGATTGACGGCCAGGTGGCCGGCTATGCCTACGCCAACACCTACCGCACCCGCGTTGCCTACCAGTGGACCGTGGAAAACTCGGTCTACGTCGATGCCGCGTTCCAGGGCAAGGGCGTTGGCACCGGCCTGCTGCAGGCGTTGATCGACGCCTGCGTGGCGCGTGGCTACCGGCAGATGGTGGCGGTCATCGGCGAACCGACCAATACCGCTTCAATCAAGCTGCACGAACGCTTCGGCTTCGAGCTGGTCGGCGTGTTCCGTGGCCTCGGCCGCAAGCATGGCCGCTGGCTGGATACCGTGCAGATGCAGCGCGCGCTCGGCGATGGCGCCGACACTGCACCTTCCAATGAATGAACCCATGACCGAAACCCTTCCCGAGACCGGCGACGACCTGTTCGCCGGCCAGCCGGTACGCGTTGTTGAACGCGACGGCGTGCGCTACACCCTGCTGGGCACCGCCCATGTCTCACGCGCCAGCGTCGAGGCGGTGGAGAAAGCCATCGACAGCGGTCGCTTCGACGCCGTGGCCGTTGAACTGGACCCGCAGCGCCTGCAGGCGCTGAGCGACCCGGACACGCTGGCCAAGCTCGACCTGGTCGAGGTGATCCGCAAGGGCCGCGTCGCCCTGTTCGCCGCCAACCTGGCCCTGTCCGCCTACCAGCGCCGCCTGGCCGAACAGCTCGACATCGAGCCGGGCGCGGAACTGAAGCGCGCGGTGGAACTGGCGCGCGAACGCGACCTGCCGGTGCACCTGATCGACCGCGAGGTCGGCCTGACCTTCCGCCGCGCCTCGCAGCGGCTGGGCTTCTTCGGCAAGCTGAAGCTGGTTGCCGGTCTCGGCGCCGGCCTGTTCTCGTCCGAGGAAGTGGGCGAGAACGAGATCGAGAAGCTCAAGCAGGGCGACATGCTGGAATCGAGCTTCGGCGAGTTCGCCAGCGAGAGCCCGGCACTGTACGAGACCATCATCGGCGAGCGCGACCGCTACATGGCCACGCGCCTGCGCGAAGAACACAACCCGCAGCAGCGTGAAGTGCTGGCGGTTGTCGGTGCGGGTCACCTGGCAGGCCTGGCGCGTTACCTGGAAACCGACACCGAGGCACCGGCACCGCTGCGCGCCGAGCTGGAGGCGGTGCCGAAGAAGCGCAACATTCCGTGGTTCACGCTGGGCATCCTGGCCATCGTGGCGACCGGCATCGGCGTGGGCTTCTACCGCGGTGGTCTGGGCGTGGGCACCGAACTGCTGGCGACCTGGGCGATGTATACCGGCGGCCTGGCGGGCCTGGGCTGCCTGCTGGCAGGCGGTCACCCGCTGAGCATCCTCACCGCGATCGCGGTGGCCCCCTTCAAGCCGTTCCGCCTGAGCATCCCGACCGGTGCGTTCTCGGCGCTGGTGGAAGCACGCCTGCGCAAGCCGGCGTACGAGGACTTCCTCAAGCTGCGCGACGACGCGCAGAGCCTGAAGGGCTGGTATCGCAACCGCGTCACGCGCGTGGTGCTCACCTTCATGCTGACCAACATCGGCAGCATGCTCGGCCTGTGGCTGACCACGTTCAAGGTGTGGGGCAAGGTGGCGGGTTGATTGTTCCGTGTAGCGTCGAGCCAAGCTCGACTGCGCTCTGGTAGGTGCCAACCTTGGTTGGCACATCATTCCCAAGCAAAAAAGCCACGCATTGCGTGGCTTTTTTTGTGCCACGCTTCCGGCAAGTATGATCAATGAAACTTTTCTGAGCCTGGAGGGCCAGTATGGGAAAAGGTATCAAGATGGCTTCAGCCGTGGACGATCGGAGGAACCGACATACGCTCGAATCACTGCAGAATCGAGCCGAAAATGGTCAAACAATCCCTCCACTGTTCTGTGATGGTGTTGGATGCTCTGCGTCCGTCCGTTTCGTCAAACTTGGACTTCGAAATGGACCGCCGGGAAAAGAGCCGGTAGAGCGGGCTGCATACATAGGCCTCACATCAGCCAGAGATTCAGATCACGCGACAAGCTGCAGCTACAACGCAACCGGAAAGCTCAAGCTGATCATCGCCAATCAATCTGATCCTGACTTCTTGTCAAGCCTTGACGAAGGAAAGCACGAGCTTCGCTTACAGCTGCTACACAACGCACTTGGCAATTCTGATCGATCTGTGAAGGCTGGTTACCAGACTGGATCGAAAACTAAAGATGAACACATAAGAACAGACTACATCAGAACTGGTGGAAAGCTCGACGGCTATCTCCGAACTACGATGGACATTCTCAAGCTGCGCGAACGCTGCGAGGAGGATGCCGAGCTGAGCGCGACGCTGCTCCTGCGCTTTGGCAATCGCAAAATTCCTTGGCGCCGTTTCTACTTTGAACAAGATCGGTATGAGGACGCTTGGAAAATGCTGCGTAAGGCCGAGCCTTCGGCCCACCCGTTTGCGATAGCCGGCGTTGTGGATCGAATCTGGCTTCCAAACACCGGTTCGAATCAACGGAATACGTTTCTCAATCTGATTCCGGAACGGCACAAGGTTGGAACTGACGGGATACAGCTGACGTATGGAGCCAGTATCGGTCACACTGACCAAGAATGGCTCCAGCAGTATCCGCATGGCACCCATGTCATTGCGTTTGGCCTTTGGAGGGCATCAGACCCCCAACAAAACTCGGTAAGGCGTCTAGACCCTCACGCGCGCGTAAAGGGTTTCCTCAACCATCAGATCACGCTGTTTCCAAAGTTCAAATCACAGGTGATCAAGGTCGAAATGAGCTGAAAGAAAGGGGGAGGCCGCCCCACTACGACCGGCCTCCCCCACACCACAACACGTTGATGTGCATTACAGCCGGGCAGCGCCCGGCTCTACCATTTCCACTCCACGCGCGCGGCGGATCAACCGCGTCACGGCATTGCGCAGGTCATCCAGCACCGCATAGATGGTCGGCAGGAACAGCAGGCTGACCACCGTGGAGAACGCCAGGCCGCCGGCAATCGCGCGCGCCATCGGCGCGTACTCCGGGCCGTTGCCGAACATCTGCGTGTTGGTCAGCGAGATCGGCACCATCGCCAGGATCGCCGTGCCCATCGTCATCATGATCGGGCGCAATCGCTCGCGTGAGCCCTCCACCAGCGCCTGCGTGCGTCCCATGCCGCCGCGCCGCAGATTGTTGATGTGCTCGATCATCACGATGCCGTTGTTCACCACCACGCCCATCAGCACCAGGATGCCGATGAAGGACATGATCCCGAACGAGGTGCCGGTGATCCAGAACAGCCAGAACACACCGAAGATCGAGAACAGCACGCCGCTCATGATCGCCGCCGGGAACAGCAGCGACTCGAACACCGCCGCCATCACCACGTAGATCATCACCAGCGCGATCAGCAGGTTGAACACCATCTGCTGCATCGCTTCGTCGTCGTTGCCGTAGTCGCCGCCATCGAAGGTGAAGCCATAGCCGGCCGGGAAATTCATCGGCTTGAGCACCGATTCCATCGCCTTGCGGCCATCGGGCGCGGTGACCTTCTCGGCCAGGTTGGCCTTGATGGTCAGTGTGGTCTGGCGGTTGGTGCGACCGATCTGGGTTGCCGATGAACCGACGTCAACGGTGACCAGGCTCAGCAGTGGTACGCTGCGACCGTCGCCGGTGCGCACGCTGAAGCCGGCCAGGTCTTCCGGGCTGCTCTGCTCGGCGCCAGCGAAGCGCACCCATACCGGTACTTCATTGTCGCCGCGGCGGAACTCGCGCATCGGCGCACCGCGCAGGGCCAGGCCGACGAAGCTGGCGACCTGCTCGGCATTGAAGCCGAATGCGGCGGCACGCTCGCGGTCGACGCGCACCTTCAGCTCGCCGCCCTTCTCGCCGTTGTCGATGCGCACGTCGCGCAGCTCGGCACGCTGGGCCAGCAGCGGCACCACTTCCTGGCCGATCTCCTGCAGCATCGAACTGGAGTCGCCCACCAGCTGCACCTGCACGCCCTGGTTGCCGCCACCGCCGCCATCACCGCCCTGGTTGCCAACGAAGTAGTCGGTGCGGGCCGACTTCGGCAGGCCCTTGCGCAGCTCTTCCTGCAGCGCCTTGATGTCCTTGGCGTACTTCTCGTCCAGGGTGACCACGGTCGAGCTGCCTTCCTGCTCGCTGTACCAGGAGTACACCTGCTTGACGTGCAGGCGCTCGCGGTTGGCGTCGATCCAGTTCTCCACGCGCGCCACTTCCTCGGACATCTGCCGATAGGTGTAAGCGCCCTTCCACATGTAGCCGATGAAGATGTCCTTGCCGCCATCCCCTCCGAACATGTCGACCTTGGTCAGCTTCATCGGCACCAGGCTGACCAGCACCACCAGCACGATGCCGAGCAGGCTCCAGCCGCGATGGTGCAGCGACCAGTCCAGCAGCCTGGCGTAGCGGCGTTGGAGCCGCGCGATCAGGCCGGTCTGCGAGTGCACCAGCTTGGGCGTGGTCATGCGCGCGGACAGCATCGGGATCAGGCTGACCGCGACCAGCCAGGAGGCCAGCAGCGAGACCGAGATGGTGATCGCGATCTGCGCCATGAAGATGCTGATGTTGTTGGTCTCGCCAAACAGGTTCGGCACGAACACGATGCAGTGGCACAAGGTGCCAGCGCTGAGCGCGATGGCCACGTTGCGGGTGCCGATGATCGAGGCCAGGCGCGGCTGTCCCGGCATGCGCTCGCGCTCCTGGTAGATGCTCTCCACCACCACCACGGCGTTGTCGACCAGCATGCCCACCGCCAACAGCAGGCCCATCATGGTCAGGATGTTCAGCGTCACCCCGACGAAGTACATGAAACCCAGGGTGATGGTGAAGCAGATCGGAATGGCCAGGGTCACCATCAGCGTGGACGGCCAATGGCGCAGGAAGAAGAACAGCACCGTGATCGACAGGATCAGGCCGACCGCACCGGCCTCGGCCAGTTCCAGCAGCGAGGAGGTCACCGCCTTGCCCTGGTTGTCGATCACCTTGATCTGCACGTCGTGCATCGACGCTTCGGCACGGATCGCTTCAACCTCGGCCAGCGCCGCGCGCGACACCTCCACCAGGTTGGCACTGCGCTCCTTGAAGATATCCAGCCCGACCGCCGGGTTGCCGTCCAGGCGGCGCCCGTAGTTCATCCGCGCCGGCTTCAGGCGCACGTCGGCGATGTCGCCCAGGCGCAGGCCCTTGGCGTTGATCACCAGGTCGCGCATTTCCTGCAGGTCGGTGATCTCGCCCACCGGCTGCACGCGCACGCGCTGGCCGTTGTCGTCGATCTGCCCGGCCGAGATCGAGAAGTTCAGCGTGCGCAGGCGGTCACTCAGCTCGTTGATGCTCAGCCCATGCGCGTTGAGCCGGTTCGGATCAATAGCGATCTCCACCTCGTTCGGCGGCGCGCCGGTGATGTCGACGCGGGCCACGCCGGGGATACGCTCGATGCGCCGCTTGAACTCGCGGTCGAGCATGTCGTAAGCGGTGGTCAGGTCGGTGGTGCTGGCCAGGCGCACCTTCAGCACCGGCTGGTCGCTGCTGGACCACTTGAACACGTTGTAGCGCTGCAGGTCGTCGGGCAGATCGCTGCGGATTGCATCGATGCGTTCGCGTGCATCGGAGGCGGCGATGGCGATGTCGCGGTCCCAGTCGCTGAACTCGATGAAGATCAGCGCCGCCTCGGAGGTGGCCGACGAGCGCATGCGCTTGATGCCGGTCATCGTCGCCAGCGATTCCTCCACCGGGCGGATGATGGTCCGCTCCACTTCCTCCGGGGTTGAACCGGTGTACGGAATCTGCACGAACAGGAAGGGCGCGGAAATGTCCGGCAACGCTTCCAGCGGCAACCGGAACGAGGCGATCAGGCCGATCACCACCAGTGACACGAAGCACATGATGGTGGTGACCGGGCGGCGGATGGAGAACTCGGCAACACTCATGCCGGCTCCTCCGCACCCGCCGCGCTGCCTGCCGCGCCCGACTCGATCTCGCCGGCGTGCTTGCGGCCACGCTCGCGGTAGTAGGCGTCACCACGGCGGTCCATCAGGTCGTAGACCACCGGGATCACCAGCAGGGTCAGCAGGGTCGACACCAGCAGGCCACCGATCACGGTGATCGCCATCGGCGCGCGTACTTCGGCGCCCTCGCCCATCGCCACCGCCAGCGGCAGGAAGCCGAACAGCGTGCACAGCGTGGTCATGATGATCGGCCGCAGGCGCGAGCGTGCACCTTCCACAAGGGCCTCGTGCTTGGCCACGCCGGCCTCGCGCAGCTGGTTGACCTTGTCGATCAGGATGATCGCGTTCTTGGTGACCAGGCCGACCAGCAGGATCAGGCCGATGAACACCACCACCGAGATGGGCTTGCCGGTCAGCATCAGTGCCAGGATCGCGCCGACCAGCGCCAGCGGGATGGTGAACAGGATCACGAACGGATGCAGCAGCGATTCGAACTGCGAGGCCATCACCAGGTAGACCAGGAAGATCGCCAGGCCGAAGGCGAAGATCAGCGACTTCGCCGCCTGCGCCAGTTCCTCGCCCTGGCCACCGATGTGCAGGCCGACACCCGCGCCCAGCGGCTGTTCGGCCACCATCTGCTGCACTTCGCGCATGGCCGCGCCGAGGTCGATGTCGCGCAGGTTGGCCGAGACCACCGCAACGCGGGTCTGGTCGGCGCGATGGATCTCGCTGGGGCCAGTGGTGGCAACCACGTCGGCCACCGCATCCAGCGTGACCGGCCGGGAGCTGCCCGGATTGACGATCAACCGGCGGATGCTCTCCACGCTGGCGCGGTCGCCTTCCTGGGCACGCACCAGCACGTCGATCTTGCGGTCGCGGAAGCTGTAGCGGGTGGCCACGTCGCCACGCACCTTCTTCACCACCACGTCGGCGATCTGGCGGGTGGTCAGGCCCAGCGCACCGGCACGTTCCTGGTCGAAGCGGATCTGGATTTCCGGGAAGCCCTCTTCCACCGTGGACTTCACGTCGGCGTAGTGCGCATTGCCACGCAGCATCGCCGCCAGGCGCTGGCCAGCCACTTCCAACGTCGCCATGTCCTGCCCGCGCAGCTCGATTTCCAGCGGCGTGGAGAAGCTGAACAACGCCGGCCGCGCGAAGTCGACCTGTCCCCCCGGATGCTGGCCCATGCTGTCACGCAGGCGCTCGGTGATCTCGGCTTCAGTGCGTGCATTGCCACCGCCTTCCATCACCACGGTCAGCTTGCCGATGTTCTCGCCGCTCTCGGTCGGGCTGGCATCCAGGCGGGTGCCGCTGCCACTGACACCGTACAGCGAGGCCACGCCCTCGCCGTTGCCGTGGGCCAGCTGCAGCTCACGCACCAGCGCATCGGTCTGCTTGAGCGGTGTGCCGGCCGGCAGCTTCACCGTCATCTCGAAACGGTCCTGCGCCAGCTGCGGGATCAGGTCGGCACCGAGCATCGGCACCAGCGCCATGGTCGCCACGAAGATGATCGTGGCCACGCCGAGCACCTTGCCCGGATGGGCCAGCGCGCTCGGCAACAGGCGCAGATAGCCGCGCTCGGCACCGGCGTAGGGCTTCATTGCCAGGTCGCTGGCCTTGCGCATCACCGGGCCGACCACGGCCACGACGCCCCGCCACGCACGTACGACCAGCCAGGCCAGCGCATAGAAGCTCAAGCGCGCGGTTGCGACGGCACCACGACGGCCCAGCGCCACCGGCTTCTGCCAGCGGTTCTGCGGCTGCCACGGTTCGTTCGGCGCCTCTTCCGGGAATGCCAGCGGCGGCCGGCCCTTCAGCGAGCTCAGCATCGGAATCAGCGTCATCGATACCAGCAGCGAGATCGCGATGGCGATCGCCACGGTCAATGCCTGGTCGCGGAACAGCTGGCCGGCGATGCCATCGACGAACACCAGCGGCAGGAACACCGCGATGGTGGTCAGGGTCGAGGCGACCACCGCCATGCTCACTTCGCGGGTACCGACGATCGCTGCCTGCAGGATGCCCAGGCCACGCTCGCGGGCCTTGGCAATGCTCTCCAGCACCACGATCGAGTCGTCCACCACCAGGCCGGTGGCCAATGCCAGGCCGCCCAGCGACATCACGTTCAAGCTGAGGCCGAGCTGGCCCATGAAGAAGAACGTGGCGATGATCGAGACCGGCAAGGACAGGCTGATCACGAACGTGCTCCAGCCATCACGCAGGAACAGGAAGATGATCAGGATCGCCAGCAGGCCACCGATCACCGCATCCTTCTTGACGTCGGCGATGGCGTGCTCGATGAAGCGCGACTGGTCCTCGATGGTGGTCATCTCGACGTCGGACGGGAACGTGCCCTTGATCTGCTCCAGGCGCTTGCGCAGCGCTTCGGCGGTGGACACGGTGTTGGCGTCGCCTTCCTTGTAGATGGCCAGTTCAACCGATTCCTTGCCGCCCAGGCGGATCACCGCTTCGCGTTCCTTGTAACCCTGGCGAACGGTGGCCACGTCCTTCAGGCGTACCGGAACACCGTTGGCGACCACGCTGGAGCCAGCACCGGACGATGCGCTCTGCGCCGCCGAGGCCGCTGCGATGGCCGCGGCCGAACCGGTCGACGCGGCGATGTTGAACATCTGCTGCAATGCCGAGTCGGCTGCACTTCCGTTCGAACCCTGGGTGGTGACCAGCAGGTTGCGGATCTCCTCCAGGTCGGCGAACTGGTTGACGGTACGCACCAGGAAGCGCTGCGACCCCTCCTCCAGGCGACCGCCGGAGATGTTGATGTTCTCGTCCTTCAGGCGCTTGATGACGGTGTCGATCGGCAGGTTCAGCTGGGCCAGCTTCTGCTGGTCGATGTCGACCTGGATCTCGTCTTCCAGGCCACCGCCGACCTTGACCGCTGCCACGCCGGCAACCGGCTCCAGCTTCTTCTTCAGGTCTTCATCGGCATAGCGGCGCAGGCCGGTCAGCTCGCGGACCGCATCGGCATCGCTGGTCGGCGCCACCTTGTTCGACAGCACCAGGCGCATGATCGGCTCGGTGGACGGATTGAAGCGCAGCAGCACCGGGGCCTTGGCCTCCAGTGGCAGGTTCAGCGCTTCCATCTTGTCACGCACCTCCAGGCTGGCCTGGTCCATGTTGGTGCCCCAGGCGAACTCCAGCACCACGTCGCTCTGGCCGGTGCGCGAGACCGACTTCAGCTTGCGCAGGTTCTTGACCACGCCGACGGCCTCTTCGACCGGCTGGGTGATCAGGGTTTCGATTTCGGTCGGCGCCGAACCGGTGTACTCGGTGCGCACGGTCAGCGTCGGGTAGCTCAGGTCGGGCAACAGGTTGACCTTGAGGTTGCCCAGCGCGATCAGGCCGAACAGCAGCAGGGTGACCGTGCACATGGCGATGGTCACGCGGCGGCGGGTGGCGAATTCCACCAGGCCGCCGCGCATGCCGGCGGCGGCGCCATCGCTCGCCGGCGAGGCACCGTGGTCGTGGCCCGGGGCGGTCATTGCTTGCTCCCGGCCTTGTCTGCCGGCTTGGCGGCCGCTGCGACCGTCTTCGCCTTTGCCTTCGGATCGGCGATCACCTGCACCGCGGTACCGTCGCGCAGCGCGACCTTGCCGGCGGTGACCACCTGATCACCGGCCGCCAGTCCATCACGGATCTCCACCCACGGGCCCTCGGCGTAACCCAGCTTGACCGGAACGCGTGCGACCTTGCCTTCGCGCACCCGGAACACCGCCGGCTCACCGTCGTCGAGCAGCGCCAGGCGCGGCACCACGAGCGCATCGGCACGCTGGTCATAATCGATGCGGATGCGCCCGAACATGCCGGGCTGCAGCGCGTGCGCGGCGCCATCGAAGGCGCTGACCACGCGAAACGTGCCGCTGCCCGAATCCACCACCGGCGCGATGCGATCGACGGTGCCGGTGAAGCTCTGGCCCGGCAGCGCATCGGCGGCCAACGTCACCGGCTGGCCGGCACGCAGCGTGGCCAGCTCGCGTTCGGGCACGTTGAGGGTGGCTTCCAGGCGCGAGTTGTCGACGATGCGGAAGATCGGCGTGTTGATCTGCACGAAGTTGCCGGTCTTGATCGAGCGCGATGCGATCACGCCGGAAATCGGCGCCACGACGGTGGTGTAGGACAGCTCCAGCGTCGCCAGACGGTACTGCGCACGGACGTTTTCCAGATCAAAGCGCAGCTGGTCGACATCGGCAGCACTGACCATCTGCTGGCCAACCAGTTTCTGTGCACGCTGGTAGTTGTTTTCCAGCTTGCGCATCTGCGCTTCGCTCTGGGCTACGGCCAAGCGTGCGCGGTCCGGGTCCAGGCGCACCAGCGGCTGGCCGGCGGTGACCCGCTGGCCTTCCTCGACCAGCACCGCCAGCGCCACACCGGAGGTCTTGGCCACCACCTGCGACTCGGCGCGTGGTTCCAGCGCGGCGGTGCCTGTGTAACTGGCCGCGACCGCGCGATGGCTGGCCACGGCCACTTCGACCGGGACCGCATCGACCTTCTTCTCCTCCTTGGTCTCGGCGGCCTTGGCTTCGGAATTGGGCCCTGCGGCGCAACCGCCCAGCAACAGGGAGGTGGAGATCAGCAGTGCGGCAGCGCAGATTCCGCTGCGACGGCCGGACGGGAAGGTTGGGTGCGACATCGTCAGGTCCCTGGAGGATGCGTGGACAGGTGTGGTAGCAAAGTAATGCACCACTTCACGGCAACACCATATCCCAAAGGTCATGGTGTCTTCACGCCGCTGGTCGGCCCGACCCCATTTCAGCTAGATGAAACCTGAGGCTATACTCGGGGCGTTCCGTACCCCACGCCGGAACGACCAGACCCGAATCCCCGGAAACGACACCATGCGCCCGCAGCCGCTCGCCGCTTGTCTCGCTCTGGCCGTCCTCCTGCCCCTTGGGGCCGCCGCACAGCCCGCTCCTGCTCCTGCCACACCCGCTCCGGCCCCGGCTCCTGCCGCCGCGCCGGCGCCTGCCGCGCCCACCGGCAACTTCGACAATGGCCGCGTGCTGGCCTACACCTGCCAGGGGTGCCACGGCATCACCGGCTACAAGAACGCCTACCCCAGCTACCGGGTGCCGAAGATCGGCGGCCAGACCCAGCAGTACCTGGCCCAGGCCCTGACCGAGTACCGCCAGGGCAAGCGCCGGCATCCGACGATGCAGGCGCAGTCGATGAGTTTCAGCGAACAGGAGATCGCCGATCTCTCTGTTTACCTGTCCACCGTCAAGTAAGGCCCGCCCATGTCGAAAGCCGCGCATCCGCTGCGTCACGCCATCGCCCTGTCCGTTGCCCTGCTGCTGGCGGCCTGTTCACAGTCGCAGGTGGAAAACAGCGAGACATCCGCCGCCGACCCGGGCCATGCCAGTGGCGAACACGGCTCTTCTTCTTCGGCTGGCCTGCCTGCAGGTCGCGAGGCCGCCGGTGAAGCCCGCGCCAAGGTGAAGGGCAAGGCCACCAACCAGAGCTGCATCGACTGCCACGGGGCCGATGGCAATGCGCCGATCGATCCGACCTATCCGAAGCTGGGTGGGCAGTACGGTGACTACCTGGCGCATGCGCTGCAGGCCTACCGCGCCGGTGACCGCCAGCACATGTTGATGACGCCACAGGCGAAGGACCTGAGTGATCAGGACATCGCCGATCTGGCGGCGTATTTCGGCAGCCGGCCGAGCCAGCTGCGGGATCTGCACGGGGTCAAATGACCGCAGGCCCCGGTGGGTGCGGATCGTTGATTGGTGGGTGCGGACCGTTGGTCCGTACGGAGGTGTAACCGGCTTCGGTGGGTGCGGACCTTGGTCCGCACTGATGCCACCATCCACGCATGGCGTGGATCTACTGATTCTCGACTCGATCAACCGGCGCACTGCTGGCGCCGACCGATACTCAGCCTTCCAGCTCTTCCCAGCGCGCGTAAGCGGCATCCAGCTCGGCCTGCACCTTCGCCAGCTGCTGCGTGTGCGCGGTCACTTCGGCGCTGCTGCGGGTGTAGAACGACGGGTCGTTCATCGCCGAGGTCAGGCCTTCGACATCGCCTTCCAGCTTCTCGATGGTCTTCGGCAGCTGCTCCAGTTCGCGCGCTTCCTTGTAGGCCAGCTTGCGCTTGGGTGCGGCCGGAGCTGCGGTAGCCGGGGTGGCCGGCGCAGCGGCCGCCGGCTTGGCCGCAGGGGCCGCGGCAGGCGCTGCGATGCTGGCCGCATAACGCTGCCAGTCGCTGTAGCCCCCGACGTACTCGCCGATCACGCCGTCGCCTTCCATCACCAGCGTGGAGGTCACCACGTTGTCGATGAAGTCACGGTCGTGGCTGACCAGCAGCAGGGTGCCGGTGTATTCGCCCAGCAGCTCTTCCAGCAGCTCCAGCGTTTCCACGTCAAGGTCGTTGGTCGGTTCGTCCATCACCAGCAGGTTGGACGGCTGCGCGAACAGCTTGGCCAGCAGCAGGCGGTTGCGCTCGCCACCGGACAGGCGGGTAATCGGCGCACGCGCACGTTCCGGGGTGAACATGAAGTCCTGCAGATAGGCATGCACATGCTTGCGCTTGCCGTTGAACTCGAGGAAATCGCGGCCTTCGGCGACGTTCTCGATCGCGCTCCAGTCTTCGCGCAGCACCGCGCGGTACTGGTCGAAATACGCGATCTGCAGGTTGGTGCCGGCGTTGACTTCGCCCTTGGCCGGCTGCAGTTCGCCCAGCAGCAGCTTGAGCAGCGTGGTCTTGCCGCTGCCGTTGGGACCGATCAGACCGATGCGGTCGCCGCGCATGATGGTGGTGGTGAAATCGCGGACCATGGTGCGCTCGCCGAAGGCGAACGAAATGTCCTTGACGTCGATGACCTTCTTGCCGGAACTGACGCCCTGTGCGGCTTCCATCTTGACGTTGCCGCTGAGGTCGCGACGCTGCGAACGCTCCACGCGCATCGCCTTCAGGCGGCGCACGCGGCCTTCGTCGCGGGTGCGACGGGCCTTGATGCCCTGCCGGATCCAGACTTCTTCCTGCGCCAGCAGCTTGTCGAAGCGGGCGTTCTCCTGCGCCTGCGCGTTGAGGCGCTCTTCGCGGCGGCGCTCGTAGTTGGCCCAGTCGCCTGGCCAGCTGGTGACCTGGCCGCGGTCGATCTCGACGATGCGGGTGGCCAGGGCACGCAGGAAGCGACGGTCATGGGTGACGAACACCACGCTGCCGCTCCAGCCCTTCAGGAACGCTTCGAGCCAGTCGATGGCCTCGATGTCCAGGTGGTTGGTCGGTTCGTCCAGCAGCAGCACATCGGGGCTGGACACCAGCGCGCGGGCGAGCAGCACGCGGCGCTTCATGCCGCCGGACAGGCGGCCGAACTCGGCCTCGCCATCCAGGTCGAGCTTGGTCAGGGTTTCGCTGACGCGCTGGTCCAGGCCCCAGCCGTTGGCGGCATCGATCTTGGCCTGCACGTTGCCGAGGGCTTCGCCATCGAAGACTTCGGCATGGCTGAGGTGGTGGAATTCGGCCAGCCACTGGCCCAGCTCGCCAAGGCCGTCGGCGACGACGTCGAACACCGAGCCGGCCGCGCCGTGCGGCACTTCCTGCTCCAGGCGGGTGACGCGCACGCCCTGCTGCACGCGGACTTCGCCGTCATCGGGCTTGTGGTCGCCGGACAGCAGCTTGAGCAGGGTGGATTTGCCGGCGCCGTTGCGGCCGATCAGGGCGATGCGTTCGCCCGGCTCGATCGACAGTTCGGCCTTTTCCAGCAACAACGGGCCGCCGACGCTGAAGTCGACGTTCTGCAGAGTAATCAGAGGCATCCGGATATTGTACGGGTTGGGGGCGTCGGCCGGGTTGCACCCGCCACCCGCAGTAGTGCCGGCCGCTGGCCGGCAACTTCAACGGCAACGTGAAAAGCTGGTTTCCTGTGGGATGGCGGGATGGTTGGAATCGACTGGGGATCTGATGGCTTATTCCACGTCCCCCAGCAGCGCCTGCAACCCCGGCAGCCACTGCTTGCCGGGATGCCGTACCAGCCACAGGGTGCGCCGCAACGGAGGCAGCGGCGTCTCGAGCACGCGCAGGCGGCCCAGGGCCAATGGCTCTTCCAGCGCGTGACGCGAAAGACAGGCCAGGCCGAGGCCGGCGATGGCGGCCTGCTTGATTGCTTCGGTGTTGCCCAGTTGCAGGGTCTGGGCGAAGCCACGCAGGTGCGGCAGCAGCGCCTGTTCGACAGCTTCGCGGGTGCCGGAGCCTGGCTCGCGCAGCAGCCAGCGTGCGCGGCGCAGTTCGTCCAGCGACCAGCTGGCGGGGGCATCGGCGGCAGCCACGATCACCAGCGAGTCCTGCTGCCACGCGGTCACCTGCAGGCCGCGCTCGTGGCACGGGCCTTCGATCAGGCCGGCGTCCACGTCCAGGCGCTGCACGGCAGCGACCACGCCGGCACTGTTGTCGATGCGCAGGTCGACCTCGGCCTGCGGCGCCTGGCGCAGCAGTTCGGCGATGCGTGGCGGCAGCAGGTAATTGCCGATGGTGGTACTGGCGGCCAGCACCAGCCGCAGCGGTGCCCCCTGCGATGGGTCGCCGCCGGCGGCCAGCTGACGCTCCAGGTCGGCGGCGTTGACCAGCAAGGTGCGCGCCGGCTCCAGCAGTGCGCGGCCATGCCCGTTCAGCGCCAGACGGCGGCCGATGCGGTCGAACAGCGGGGTGCCGAAGTGTGCCTCCAGCTCCTGCAGGGCCGCGCTGCTGGCCGACTGCGAGAGCGCAATGGCCTGGCCGGCAGCGGTGGTGCTGCCATGGTCGGCGATGGCGACGAAAACCTGCAGCTGGCGCAAGGTCAGGCGCATGGCACTTACCTTCTTGATGGGTAGGTTTCACCCATATTATTCGTTTTACAGGTCAGCGACAGACGCGCACGCTTGCCCCATCACTCAAGCCCTGCCCCTGCCATGAATGCCCCTGCCCTCTCCCCCTGGTCCCTGCCCGCCTTGCGCCAACGCTGGCAGCCGCGTCTGCCCGGCCTCGTGCTGGTAGGCCTGATCGCCGCGGCGTCGCTGTATCTGGCCGAGCTTCCGTGGCTCCAGGCGCACGGCTTGAGCGCGCTGACCGTGGCGATCGTCGCCGGCATCGTGGTCGGCAACACCTTCTACCCGCGGCTGGCACCGGGCAGCGCGGCCGGTGTCGGCTTTTCCAAGCACTGGCTGCTGCGCGCCGGCATCGTGCTGTACGGGTTGCGCCTGACCTTCCAGGACATCGGCCATGTCGGCGTCACTGGCGTGCTGATGGACGTGCTGGTGGTTGCCAGTACCTTCGGCCTCGCCTGCTGGCTGGGCGTGCGCGTGTTCAAGATGGAGCGCGAGGCAGCCATGCTGATCGGCGCTGGCAGCGCGATCTGCGGTGCGGCAGCGGTGATGGCCGCCGAGCCGGTGGTGCGTGGCCGCGCTGCGCATGTCACCGTCGCGGTCTCGACGGTGGTGGTGTTCGGCACGCTGGCGATGTTCCTGTACCCGGCGCTGTATGCGCTGGTGCAGTCGCACGGCTGGCTGGCGATGGACGCGCGGCAGTACGGCCTGTTCACCGGTGCGACGGTGCATGAAGTGGCACAGGTGGTGGCGGCCGGCCGTGCGGTCAACGAAGCGGCAGCTGACACGGCGGTGATCACCAAGATGGTGCGGGTGATGCTGCTGGCGCCGTTCCTGATCGCGCTGTCACTGTGGCTGGCGCGTGGCGGCAAGGCCAGCGCCGATGGCAGCAAGGCGCGCATCGTGGTGCCGTGGTTCGCGTTCGGTTTCGTGGCCGTGGCCGGTTTCAACTCGCTGCATCTGCTGCCGGCCGGCCTGCAGGCCGGGCTGGTGCAGCTGGACACGGTGCTGTTGGCGATGGCGATGGCCGCGCTGGGCCTGACCACCCACGTCTCGGCGCTGCGCCAGGCAGGCCTGAAGCCGCTGCTGCTGGCACTGATTCTGTTCGCCTGGCTGCTGTTCGGCGGCCTGGCAATCCACCAGGGTGTGCTGGCGGTGCTGGGCTGATCAGGAGCGTGCCGACCAGGGGCGGCACATACCAGTAGATCCACGCCGTGCGTGGATGACGACTCCGACGGGGTCAGAGCCCTTTCCTGCGGAAAGGGATCCGTCCCCACCCCATTAGGCGGGACCGGCCGTGCAGGCAGGTACAATGCGCCATGACTGACTTCTCGACCCTGCCGCTGAGCCCGGCCCTGCAGCCCGGCCTGGATGCCCTCGGCTATACCACCCTCACCCCCGTGCAGGCGCAGAGCCTGCCGGCCATCCTGAATGGCCGCGATGTAATCGCACAGGCACCCACCGGCAGCGGCAAGACCGCCGCCTTCGGCCTGGGCCTGCTGCAGTCCATCGACCCCAGCCTGATCCGCGTGCAGGCGCTGGTGCTGTGCCCGACCCGCGAACTGGCCGACCAGGTCGGCAAGCAGATCCGCAAGCTGGCCACCGGCATCCCCAACCTGAAGCTGTTGCTGCTGGTCGGCGGCGTGCCGCTGGGCCCGCAGCTGGCCTCGCTGGAAGGCCATGACCCACACGTTGTGGTCGGCACGCCCGGCCGCGTGCAGGAGCTGGCACGCAAGCGCGCGCTGAATCTTGGCGCGGTGCGCACGCTGGTGCTGGACGAGGCCGACCGCATGCTCGACATGGGCTTCGAGGAGCCGATCCGCGAGATCGCCGGCCGCACCCACAAGGACCGCCAGAGCCTGCTGTTCTCGGCCACCTTCCCCGACAGCATCCGCGCCATGGCGCGTGACCTGCTGCGCGATGCGGTGGAAGTGACCGTGGAAGGCGCCGACCAGGCACCGGCCATCCGCCACCTGTTCTGCGAGGTGGAACCGGCGCATCGCCAGAAGGCGCTGGCCGGCCTGCTGCTGAAGTACACGCCGGAATCGGCGGTGGTGTTCTGCAACACCCGCAAAGACGTGGACGAAGTAGCCAACTCTCTGCAGCAGTTCGGCTTCTCCGCGCTTGCCCTGCATGGCGACATGGAACAGCGCGACCGCGAGGAAGTGCTGTTGCTGCTGGCCAACCGCAGCTGCAACGTGCTGGTGGCCAGCGACGTGGCCGCACGTGGCCTGGACGTGGAAGATCTGGCGGCAGTGATCAATTACGAGCTTCCGACCGACGTGGAAAGCTACCAGCACCGCGTCGGCCGTACCGGCCGTGCCGGTGCCAGTGGCCTGGCGATCAGCCTGGTGGCCGGCCGCGAGAAGACCCGCGCCGAAGCCATCGAAGCGCAGATGGGGCAGCCGCTGGACTGGCAGAAGACGCCGCTGGCAACCTCGCGCCCGGCCGAACTGCCGCAGGCCGCGATGCGCACGCTGCGGATCGACGGTGGCAAGACCGACAAGCTGCGCCCAGGCGACATCCTCGGTGCGCTGACCGGTGATGCCGGCCTGTCGAGCAAGTTCATCGGCAAGATCGCGATCTTCCCGACCCGCTCCTACGTGGCGATCGCGCGCGAGCAGGCCAACAAGGCCGTGGCGAAACTGGAAGCCGGCAAGATCAAGGGCCGTCGTTTCCGCGTGCGGATGATGTGATTGAAGCAGCGTTGCCAACCACGGTTGGCAATGATCTGACCTGGTAGTGGCCAACCTTGGTTGGCCCATCCGTGGCGTCAATCGCGAAAAGCGCTGCCAACCAAGGTTGGCAACTACCGGTTCCCGGCCATTCGCTCTGGTAGATGCCAACCTTGGTTGGCACCTGCCCTTCGATCAGAACACGAGTTCGGTGTGCAGCGGCAGATCCGATTCCCAGCGGGCGCGACCACCCAGGCCGTCCAGTTCGACCAGTACGCCGGCACCGACCACGTCAACGCCCAGGCGGCGCACCAGCGACAGCGCAGCGACCAGCGTGCCGCCGGTGGCCAGCACGTCGTCGATGATCGCCACGCGGGCCCCGGCCGGCAGGGCGTCGGCGTGCACTTCGATGCAGTCACTGCGGTATTCCAGCGTGTATTCCTCGCGCAGCACCTGTCCCGGCAGCTTGCCCGGCTTGCGCACCGGCACGAAGCCCACGCCCAGTTCCAGCGCCATCGCGGCGCCGAGGATGAAGCCACGCGATTCGATACCGATCACCGCGTCCAGCTTCTGGTCGCGCCAACGGTCGGCCATCGCGGTGATGGCACCGCGGAAGTCCTCGCTATGGGCGAGCAGCGGCATGATGTCCTTGAAGAGGATGCCGGGCTTGGGGAAGTCGGCGATGTCGCGCAGGCGGGAGGCCCACTGCGGAGCGACGAGGGCGTCGGTCATGTCACGTTGGCTATCTGATGGCGGCATAGGGTACCTGTTCCGGGCGCCGGCTGCCTGTTGGGGGTGTTCGGCCGGGCTGCGCCCGGCACCTGCAGAGGCTTCAAGCAACGGCAACGGCAACGGCAGAAGCGGGTTTCCTGTGGGATGGCGGGGTGGGTCCGGTGGCGGGGGCCGCTGCAAGTACGTCCATGTAAGCTCGGTCGCCGCATCCATGCGGCTCACGCCCCCGCAACCGGACCCACCCCGCCTTCGACAGTTTCCTGCGACCTGTCGTAGATCCACGCCATGCGTGGATGAATCTTCATCGAAATCGAATATTTCGAGAATTGAACAAAAAGCATCCACGCATGGCGTGGATCGACCGTGTCGACCAAGGTCGACACCTACCCACAGCAACGGGAATCTGTCGGAGGCGGGGCGGTGTCGGAGTGCGGGGTGTCAGCCGCATGGGCCCGAGGCATGCCTCGGGCGGGTTGGGCAGGACGCCCAACCCCGGTCTTGCCGTGTGCGCAGGAAAGCGCACACGAGCAAGCGGCTGCCAAGCCTACACGGACGTACTTGCGGCGTCCCCGCACTCCGACACCGCCCCGCCAAACCACGGAATCCAGCTTTTGCTCTGGCTGTTGACCTGGCCTCTGCGGGTGCAGGGCGCAGCCCTGCCGAAACCCACCCTCAGGAACTGCAGGACAACATCGAGCAGCCGGCGCGGTTGTCGGCCCACGCCGGCCGCTTGCCGGCATAGTGCTCCAGGCCGGCGCGCTCGGTATACGGATCGCGCAGCACATCCTGTAACGCATGAACACCGCCGAGGTCGCCCTGTTCGGCGCGATCGATGGCCTCCTGCGCCAGCCAGTTGCGCAGCACGTACAGCGGATTGGCCGCGGCCATCTTCGCCGTGCGCTCGCTGGCCGACAGCGGATCCACGCGCAGCCGCGCCGCGTAATCCTGCAGCCACTGCTGCAACGGTGCCTGCACCGACTGCTGGCGTGCCTCGTCGTAGTACACCGCGTCCAGCACACCCACATCGGGCGACGCTGGATCAACGCGCATCAGCGCGCGCCAGGCCAGGGTCATGTCCATTGCGCCGTCCTGCATCAACTGCTGCCAGCGCAGGTAGAACTGCAGGTCTTCATCATCCGCCGCAGCCAGGCCGAGTTTCGCTGCGGCATCGCGACGGGTGCAGGCGACGAAGGTGGACTGGTACGCGGCCAATCCTGCCTGCAACGGTTCGACATCGGCGAACAACGGTGACAACGCCTGTGCCAATCGGCTCAGGTTCCAGTACGCCACCTGCGGCTGTGTACCGAAGCGGTAGCGACGCCCCTGGGCATCGGTGGTGTTCGGTGTCCAGTCCGGGTCGAAGTCCTCGACCCAGCCATAAGGACCGTAGTCGAGCGTGAGGCCGAGCACGGACAGGTTGTCGGTGTTCATCACGCCATGCACGAAACCGACGCGCATCCAGTGCGCGATCATCTCGGCAGTGCGCACCGCGATCTGCGCGAACCAGTCGCCGTACAGCGCCTCACCCTGCCCTTCGAGCTCCGGAAAGTCGCGGGCGATGCACGCGTCGACCAGCTGCCGCAACAAGGCAGTTTCGCCGCGTGACGCTGGCAGTTCGAATGAACCAAAGCGCAGGAACGAGGGCGATACCCGGCACACGATGGCGCCGGGCTCGGCACGCGGGTGGCCGTCGTAGAACATGTCGCGTACCACGTCTTCGCCGGTGCCGACCAGCGACAGCGCGCGCGTGGTCGGTACGCTCAGGTGATGCATCGCTTCGCTGCACAGGAATTCACGGATGGATGAGCGCAGCACTGCGCGGCCATCAGCACCCCGCGAATACGGCGTGGGACCGGCACCCTTCAGCTGCAGTTCCCAATGACGGCCATCCGGTGCGACCAGTTCACCCAGCGAGATCGCGCGGCCGTCGCCGAGCTGGCCCGCCCAGTGGCCGAACTGATGGCCACCGTAATTGGCCGCCCACGGCTGCATGCCGGCGTACAGCGCATTGCCGCCGAACACCCGCGCGAAGCCTTCGCTTTCGACTTCAGCGGTATCGAAGCCGAGCATCGCGGCGACGTCCGGCGCCCAAGCCAGCAGCGTAGGCGCCGCCACTGGAGTCGGCATCACCGGCGACCAGGCCGCGCCCAGCACTTCGCGGCGGCGCGGGCCGGATTCGGGGTCGCCCGGCAGGGTGTGCAGCAGGCGGTTGTCGAAACGGGGGCTGTCGGTATCCATGGTGCTGAAGATGGGGACGACCGCCGCCCGCCTCAATTGCCGCTGAGCGCCTGCAGATGACCGCCGTGGGCCTCGGCACGCTGGTAGGCCGGGCGCTCGCCGATACGCTTGAGGAAGCCACGCAGCGCCGGCTTGTCGTCGAGGCCACCGCCGCGCGCGGCGGCCGCCTGGATCGGGAAGCTCATCTGGATGTCGGCCGCACTGAAGCGTTCGCCGGCGAACCATGGGCTTTCAGACAGGCGGCGCTCCATCCAGTCCAGGTGCAGTTGTCGCTGCGGGCCGATGAAGCCACGCTCGGCCTTGTCGGCCATGCTGCGCGCAATCGGGCGGGCGAAGAACGGCATCGGCGCGTTGCGGATGCGGCCCATCACCAGGGTCAGCAGCAGCGGCGGCATCGCCGAGCCTTCGGCGTAGTGCAGCCAGTAGCGGTAGGCGATGCGCTCGGCGCCATCGGCCGGCATCGGTGACGGCGACAGCTGGCGTTGGGTGTCATAGCGATCCGCGAGGTAGTCGAGGATGGCACCGGACTCGGCCAGTATCAGCTCGCCATCCTGCAGCACCGGCGACTTGCCCAGCGGATGCACGTTACGCAGTTCGGGCGGTGCCAGCAGCGTCTTCGGATCGCGGGGATAACGGCGCAGTTCGTAGTCCAGCCCCAGCTCCTCCAGCATCCACAGCACACGCAGGGAACGGGAGTTTTCCAGGTGGTGGACGATGCGCATGGGGATGATCCTTGGGGAGGCCTGCATCGTACCGCGCCAGCTGCATGCCCTTTGTAGAGTCGAGCGTGCTCGACTGCTTTCCAGAGACAGTCGAGCACGCTCGACTCTACAAAGCAGCAGGCAATAAAAAACGCCGGAAGCTTTCGCTTCCGGCGTTCTGGCTACCAAACGGTAGCAGACGGATTAGACCGCCTGCACCTGGTCAGCCTGCATACCCTTCTGGCCCTGGACGGCGATGAAGGTAACCTTCTGGCCTTCCTGCAGGGTCTTGAAGCCGGTGCCCTGGATGGCACGGAAGTGCACAAACAGGTCCGGGCCGCTTTCCGGGGTGATGAAGCCGAAGCCCTTGGCGTCGTTGAACCACTTGACGGTGCCGGTCTGACGATCAGACATTTGACTAACTCCTGAAACACATGTTGAAAAAATCGCAGCCACCGGGTATCGGGGCCGAGACTGAGTTGCAGGCGTTGGTAAAGCGGATCGATGAGCGGATCGTGAGATCAACTGCACCAGGCCACGATTCACGGTGACCCTAGCAAACACAGTGGGACGAACGATACGCGTGTTTTCTGCAAAAAGCGATAGCCCGGACGTTCATCGGCTGGCCCCGCCCGCTAGACGTGACAAGGGCTGGCAGCCGATCGAGGCTAACCCCGAGTCCCCATTCAGGATTTTCCTACCCTACACTGGGTAAATGACTGAAGCTGAAACCCAAGCTGAACCCGCGCTCCCCCGCATCTGGGTGGACGCGGACGCCTGCCCCACCGTCATCCGCGACATCCTGTTCCGTGCCGCTGAACGCGTTGGCATCGAACTGACCCTGGTTGCCAACCAGTGGATCCGCACCCCGCCCTCACGCTGGCTGCGTTCGATCCAGGTGCCCCAGGGCCTGGACGTGGCCGACAGCGCCATCGTCGAACGGGTCGCTGCCGGAGACCTGGTCGTCACCCAGGACATCCCGCTGGCCGCGCTGGTGCTGGAGAAGAAGGCTGTGGCGCTGAACCCGCGCGGCCAGCTGTACACGCCGAACAACATGGCCGAGCGGCTGTCGATGCGCAATTTCATGGAAGAACTGCGCGGCGCCGGGGTCCAGACCGGCGGCCCGCCGCCGCTGGGCCAGCGCGACCGGCAGCTGTTCGCCGCCGAGCTGGACCGCTGGCTGGCGCGGCGCCCGGCCCGCTGACCCGCGCTAGCCGCCCTGCCCCCTTCGGCACAGGCGGCGCTGGCTGCTGAACCGCCGCGGTTCCCCGGTCAGCGGATCATCGAAGGCCAGCACCTGTGCCAGCAGCTGCAGTGCTGGCTCGGCGCTGCCCTCCGGCCGCGACTGCAGCTGCGGGTAAAGGTCGTCGCCCTCGATCGGTGCGCCCAGCGCGGCCATATGCACGCGCAGCTGATGCTTGCGACCGGTTTCCGGCTTCAGCCGGTAGCGCCAGACCGGCCCTTCGGCCTCGATCGGCTCGATCAGGCTGCGCGCATTGGGCTCGCCCGGCACTTCGGCCATGCGGAAGAACGGCTCCCCCGGCACCAGACGACTGTCCCGCAGCAACGGAAACGCCAGCCCGGGCAGCGCCGGTGCCAACGCCTCATAGGTCTTCTCGATGCGCCGCTCGCGGAACAGCCGCTGATAGGCATCGCGCGTGGCTGCCTGGGTCGAGAACAGCACCAGGCCGGCGGTCAGCCGGTCCAGGCGGTGCAACGGCGCCAGTTCGGTGTTGCCGGTGCGTGCGACCAGGCGCGACAGCAGGGTTTCGCGCACATACCCACCGGCCGGCGTTACCGGCAGGAAGTGCGGCTTGTCGGCCACCAGCAGGTGCGCATCCAGATGCAGGATGGTCTCGGCGAAGGGAATCACCGGCTCGTCGGCAACCTCGCGGAAGTACTGGATTTCCAGCCCCACCTGCCAGGGCATGTCCGGCGCCAGTGCCCTGCCCTGCGCATCCTGCACACGGCCTCGGGCGAAGCGGTCCTGCCATTGCGCGCGACCGATGCGCGGGAAACGCGCGCACAGGCCATCGAGCAGGCTGGGCCAGTGGCCGGGGGGCAGCTGCAGGTGGCTGGGCAGGGTCATGGCGTCCATTCCGGCCACGGGAAAGAGCGCCAAGAGTGCCACCGTTGACACTGCGCAGACAGCCCGGCAACGGACACCCTTGGAGCAAACCTCTATCATTGACGTCTTTAGTCCACGGATCCCCCATGGCTCTTACCGCCACCATCCGCAAGGCCGAACTGCAGATCAGCGACATGGATCGCGGCTACTACGCGACCCACAACCTGACCCTGGCCCAGCACCCGTCCGAGACCGACGAACGATTGATGGTGCGCCTGCTCGCCTTCGCGCTGAACGCCGGCGACCGCCTGGAATTCGGCCGCGGCCTGAGTACCGACGATGAGCCGGACCTGTGGGAACACGACTACACCGGCGACATCCTGCAATGGATCGACCTGGGCCATCCCGACGAATCCCGCATCCGCAAGGCCAGCAACCGCAGCCGGCAGGTGCAGGTGGTGAATTACGGCGGCAACGCCTCGGAGATCTGGTGGGGCAAGCAGGGCAAGGGCCTGGCGCGCTTCGACAACCTGTCGGTGGTTGACCTCGATGGTGCCTTCGTCGAACTGTGGGGACAGCAGATCCAACGCGCGATGCGCTGGAGCGTGCTGATCCAGGACGGTGAAGTGCAGCTGCTCAACGATCAAATGCAGCTCGACGTGGTCCCGAACTGGCGCAAGCGCGCCAAGGCATGAGCACGATCCGTTGCGACGTGGTGGTCATCGGCGCCGGCGCGGCCGGGCTGATGACCGCGATCACGGCTGGCCAGCGCGGCCGCCAGGTGCAGGTGATCGACCATGCCAACAAGGTCGGCAAGAAGATCCTGATGTCCGGCGGTGGCCGCTGCAACTTCACCAACACCGGCACCACCCCGGCCAACTTCCTGTCGGCCAACCCGCACTTCTGCAAATCGGCGCTGGCGCGCTACACGCCCTGGCACTTCATCGAGCTGGTCAGCAAGCACGGCATCGCCTATCACGAAAAGGAGCTGGGCCAGCTGTTCTGCGACATCTCGTCCAAGCAGATCGTGAAGATGCTTGTGGACGAATGCCAGGCGGCCGGTGCCCAGATCCGCACCGAATGCAGCGTGCAGCGCATCGAGCACGGCAGCGACGGGTTCCGCGTGCACACCACGCAGGGCCTGTTCCACTGCGCCTCGCTGGTGGTTGCCACCGGCGGCCTGTCGATTCCGAGCATGGGCGCCACCGGCTTTGGCTACGAGATTGCTCGCCAGTTCGGCCATCAGGTGCTGCCGACCCGCGCCGGGCTGGTGCCGCTGACACTCAGCGGCAAGCACCAGGAACGGCTGGCTGATCTGAGTGGTGTCGCCCTGCCGATCGAGGCGCGCTGCAACGGCAAGAGCTTCCAGAACTTCATGCTGCTGACCCATCGCGGCGTGAGCGGCCCGGCGATCCTGCAGATCTCCTCGTTCTGGCAACCCGGCGATGCGCTGGAGCTGGACCTGCTGCCCGGCCAGGATGCCGGCGAGTGGCTGCGCCAGATGAAGCGCGAGCGCCCGGCCGCCGAGCTGCGCACGGTGCTGGCCGAGGTACTGCCGAAGCGGCTGGCGCAGCGCCTGTGCGAGCACTGGCTGCCCGACCGGCCCGTGCGCCAGCTGGACGAGCCGGTGCTGCGCCAGGCCGCGCAGCTGCTGGGCGCGTTCCCGCTGGTGGCCAGCGGCACCGAGGGCTATCGCACCGCCGAAGTCACCCTGGGCGGCGTGGATACAGCTGAGGTGTCGTCCTCGACGATGGAATCCAAGCGCGTACCCGGCCTGCATTTCGTCGGCGAGGTGCTGGATGTGACCGGCTGGCTGGGCGGCTACAACTTCCAGTGGGCTTGGGCCAGCGGCCACGCGGCCGGTGGCGTGGTGTGAACCAGATCGCCGTTCGATGCGTGCAAGGGGCGCGCGCATGGACGGTTCGCCGCGCATCGTGTATCTAGATTCGCAGATTGGGGAGCAGTGCATGCAGAACGCGAACGACATCACCATCCGCCTGCTGATCGTCGATGACAGCGGCGAGAATGCCGAAGCCATCGTCAGCACGCTGCGCAACAGCGGCATCGCGGTGCGCCCTTGGCGTCCACAGGATGCGGCCGAGCTGTCCCAGGTGCTGTCCAGCCAGGCCATCGACCTGGTGCTGGCGTCGCCCTCCCAAGGGATCCCGCTGCCGCTGGTGGCCCAGCATATTGCCGCCAGCGGCAAGGACATTCCGCTGGTGCTGCTGGCCGATCGCATCGACGAGGACGAGCTGGTGCAGGCCAGCAGCCACGGCATCCGTGCCCTCGCCCTGCGCCAGCGCTCCGAGCATCTGTTGGCCGTGGTCCGCGACCAATGGGTGGACCTGCAGGCCCGTCGCGGCCTGCGCCGCATCGAGGCGCAGATGCGCGAGACCGAGCGCCGCTGCGATGCGCTGATCGCATCTTCGCGCGATCCCATCGCCTACGTGCACGAAGGCATGCACATCCGCGCCAACGATGCCTACCTGGAAATGTTCGGCTACGAGCAGTTCGACGACATCGAAGGCATTTCGCTGCTGGACATGGTCGCCGCGCAGCATGTGGAAGGCTTCAAGCAGCTGCTGAAGGGCCTGAGCCGTGGCGAGGCGCCGCCGCCGCAGTACCAGCTCGATGCCCGCCACGAGGATGGCAGTACGTTCGCGGCAACCATGGAATTCACCGCCGCCACCTACGAAGGCGAATCCTGCCTGCAGGTGGTGCTTCGCCGCCGCATGGAGTTCGATCCGGAGCTGGCCCGCGAGGTCGAGGACCTGCGCCAGCGCGATCAGGTCACGGGCCTGCTCAACCGCCCGACCTTCATGCTGCAGCTGGAAAGCGCAGTGGCACAGGCCGGCCGCAGCGAAGGCCAGTTCGGCCTGCTGCTGATCGAGCCGGACCACTACGCGCGCCTGCTACCGGACATCGGCCTGGCCTCGGCCGACGCGCTGATCGGCGCCCTTGCCGGCCTGCTGGCCGAGGTCGTTGGCGAGGACGCGCAGCTGGCCCGCTTCGGCGAACACAATTTCGCCGTGCTGCAGGCCGGGCCCTACGCGCAGACCGTGGCACTGGCCGAGCGCATCCGCGAAGCCTACGCCGCACACGTCTTCAGCATCGGCGCGCGCTCGGCGACGGTGACGGTCAGCATCGGCGGCGTGCAGGTGGGCGAGAAGATCGCCAGCATCGGCCAGGTGCTCGCACGCGCCAGCGAGTGCACGCATGCCGCCGCCGAACTGGGCAATACCTGCCGCATCTTCGACCCGGCTGCGGCCGACCGCGTCGAGGAAGAACGCGTGCTGCGCTGGGTCACCCGTATCCGTGAAGCACTGGCCGGCGACGGCTTCCAGCTGCACTACCAGCCGGTGCTGAACCTGCAGGGCGAGCCGCTGGAGCTGTACGAGGCCTACCTGCGCCTGGAGCACAACGGCGAACTGCTGAGCCCGACCGCGTTCCTGGGCATCGCC
Organism: Stenotrophomonas sp. YJH_SMC_6; assembly: GCF_059371335.1. Lineage (NCBI taxonomy): Bacteria > Pseudomonadati > Pseudomonadota > Gammaproteobacteria > Lysobacterales > Lysobacteraceae > Stenotrophomonas > Stenotrophomonas sp. YJH_SMC_6. The sequence goes on from NZ_JCAFUM010000016.1 coordinate 56,013, forward strand.
GAGGAGTACGGCCTGCTGGCGGAGATCAACCGCTGGGTGGTTTCGCAGGCCATCGCCGTACTGGGTCAGCGCGCACGCCAGGGCCACGCCACCCAGGTACTGGTGAAGGTGACGCCGGAATCGTTCGACGACCCAGAGATGATCGCCACCCTGCGGCGCGAGCTGCAGGCGCAGGGCGTGCCCGGCGAACGGCTGTGGCTGCATGCGCCGGAAGCGAAGGTGTTCACCCACCTGCGCAGTGCGCAGCAGTTCCTTGCCGAAGTGGCGCCACTGGGCTGCCGCATCGGGCTGGAGCAGTTCGGTTCGGGATTGGACTCGTTCCAGCTGCTCGCCCACTTCCAGCCGCAGTTCCTCAAGCTGGACCGCGGTTTCACCAGCGATCTGGCGGCCACCCGCGAGAACATCGACCGCATCAGCCAGATCACCGCACGTGCGCAGGAGGCCGGCATCCGCACCATCGCCGAGTTCGTCAGCGACGCCAATTCGATGACCCTGCTGTTCAGTGCCGGCGTGGATTACGTGCAGGGCGACTTCGTCGGCCCGGCGCTGCCGGAGATGGGGTTCGAGTTCGGGTGACCGCGGTAGTGCCGGCCGCTGGCCGGCGTCCTTGGTCCCCAGGGTTGCCGGCCAGCGGCCGGCCCCACCAAAAGAAAAGGCCGGCTTTCGCCGGCCTTTTCATTGATCAGGTCATGTCGACCAGATTGTCGATCTTCACGTCCGGATTGACGTCGGCCTCGTAGTCGACACCCTCCACGCCAAAACCGAACAGGCGCAGGAAGTCGGCCTTGTAGCCGGCCAGGTCGCTGATCTCGTACAGGTTCTCATTGGTGACCTGCGGCCACAGCGCGACCACCTTGCCCTGCACGTCTGCCGCCATTTCCTTGTAGTCGGCACGCAGGCGGCCTTCCTCGTCGACCAGCGCGACGGTATGGCCATCGCCATCGACCAGATCGTGGCGCAGGCGATCGATCGCCACGCCGTCGGCCTTGCCGCCGTAGAGGATGTCGTACAGCACGTCCAGCTGCTCAATGCAGCCTTCGTGGGTGCCCTTTTCCTTCATCACCTTGAACAGGAGCGACAGGTAGAGCGGCATGGTCGGAATGGCCGAGCTGGCCTGGGTGACCACGGCCTTCAGCACCGACACGCGCGCGTCGCCGCCGATTTTCGCCAGCTTCTCGCGCAGGCCCAGCACCTTGGTGTCCAGGTCCTTCTTGGCGGCGCCGATCGAGCCGTTCCAGTAAATCGCCTGGGTGATCTCTTCGCCCACGTAGGTGAAGGCCGTGGTGGTGCAGCCGTTGGCCAGCACGCCGGCGTCGGCCAGCGCGTCGATCCACATCTGCCAGTCTTCGCCACCCATCACCGCGACGGTGCCAGCGATCTCTTCCGGGGTAGCCGGCTGCAGGGTGGTTTCCGTGATTACTTCCTTGTCGGTATCCAGGCCGCGCAGGGTGATCGGCTCGCCGATCGGCTTCAGCGTGGAGCTGATGACTTCACCGGTCTTGGGGTGCTTGCGACGCGGCGCCGCCAGGCTGTAGACGACCTGATCGACCTGGCCGAGATCGGCCTTGATCATTTCGATGGTCTTCGCCTTCACTTCATCGGAGAAGGCATCGCCGTTGATGCTCTTGGCGTACAGGCCGGCTTCGTCGGCGTACTTGTGGAACGCAGCCGAGTTGTACCAGCCCGCGGTACCCGGCTTGCTCTCGCTGCCCGGGCGCTCGAAGAAGATGCCCAGGGTCGCGGCGCCGCTGCCGAAGGCAGCGGTGATGCGCGCAGCCAGACCGTAGCCGGTGGAGGCGCCGATCACCAGCACGCGCTTGGGGCCGTTCTGGATCGGCGGACGCGCGCGGATGTAGTCGATCTGCTGCTTGACCGCGGCCTCGCAGCCGGTCGGGTGGGTGGTGACGCAGATGAAGCCGCGGACGCGCGGTTTGATGACCATGGATACCTCGGGTTGGCAGATGCGGCGCACGGGGCGCTCAGCAGGAATACGGGTGCGCGCCTGCGCGCGCGAACCGCAGGATCGTAGTGCGCGGGGGCCGAATGCACAACCGACGCTGGCGTAGGGTGGTGTTTCTTTTGCAGGGTTGCACCCTGCACCCGCGGTAGTGCCGGCCGCTGGCCGGCAACCTCAACAGCAACGTCAAAAGCTGGGTTCCTGTGGGTTGGCGGGGTGGGTCCGGTTGCGGGGGGGCGCTGCAAGTCCCCCTCCGGGGCCCGGCCCAGCCGCTGGCGGCTGTGCGTTCGGGCGCTTGCGAAGCAGTGCTTCGCAAGCAAAGCGCCCTCACCCATGTAAGCTCGGTCGCCGCTTGCTCGTGTGCGCTGTCCTGCGCACACGGCAAGACCGGGGTTGGGCGTCCTGCCCAACCCGCCCGAGGCATGCCTCGGGCCCATGCGGCTCACGCCCCCGCAACCGGACCCACCCCGCCTTCGACAGATTTCCGCGATCTGTCGGGACAGCATTCTTCTCTGGTGGGTGTCGACCTTGGTCGACACGGTAGATCTGATTCCAGTTTGATTATCGATATCTGACAGATGTGTCGACCAAGGTCGACACCTACCAACAGCCGCCGGAATCTGTCAGAGGTGGGGCGGTGTCGGAGTGCGGGGTGTCAGCCGCATGGATGCGGCTGCCAAGCCTACACGGACGTACTTGCGGCGTCCCCGCACTCCGACACCGCCCCGCCCAACCACGGAATGCACGCTGTTGCTGTTGCCGGCCAGCGGCCGGCACTACCGCGGGTGCAGGGCTGCACGCCCTGCACACAAAAAACCCCGCTTGCGCGGGGTTCTCTGTGTGCTGCGTGCAGCAGGCGTTTACGGGCGACGGGCCAGGGCCTCGACGTCCTTCGCCTTCGGCAGCAGGTCCTGCTTGCTGACGCGCAGGAAGCCGATCGTCAGCATCGGCACCGCCACCAGGATCGAGGACAGCACCACGATCACCGCACCGATCATGTGCGTCTCGGCCAGGCCTTCCATCGAGCTGCCGCCGTACATGTACAGCGCCAGCGCCGACAGGAAGAACATCACCGCGGTGATCACCGTACGCGACAGCGTCTGGTTGATCGAACGGTTCAGCACTTCCATCGAGTCCACGCGCAGGCTGCGGAAGTTCTCGCGGACGCGGTCGAAGACCACGATGATGTCGTTGATCGCAAAGCCCATCACCGACAGCAGGCCGGCCAGCACGGTCAGGTCGAACTCACGACCCAGCAGGGACACGTAAGCGACCGTCACGATCAGGTCGAACATCGCCACGATGCTGGCGGTGACCGCGAACTTCCACTCGAAGCGCACTGCGATGTAGATCAGGAAGCCGGCCAGCATGAAGATGGTGGCGTACAGGCCATTCATCGCCAGATCCTTGCCGATCTGCGGGCCGACGAACTCGTTGCGCAGCACGGTGGCCTGGTTGTCGGCAGAAGACAGCGCCTTCACCACGGCGGCAGCGGTGGCCTTGTCCTCGGCGGCGGCGTCACCGGTACCCGGCGCATGCTCACCGTGCGGGGCCAGGCGGATCAGCAGGTCGGTGTTGCCACCGACGCTCTGGACCTGGGCGCCTTCGAAGCCACTCTGCTCGAGCTTGTTGCGGACCTGCTCGACGTCCACCGGCTTGTCGAAGCGGGCTTCGATCAGGGTGCCACCGGTGAAGTCCAGCGCGTAGTTGAAGCCCTTGATGCCGATGATGGCGACCGAGGCCAGGAACACCACGATGGTGACTGCCATGGCGACATGGCGCCAGCGCATGAAGTCGATCTTGGTGTCGTTCGGGAGGATGTGCAGCGGAAACAGTTTCATTGTGCGTGTCGTCCCGTCAGATGGCCACGTTCTGGAGCTTCTTGCGACGGCCGTAGATCAGCGTCGCCAGCGCACGCGACACGGTGATCGCGGTGAACATGGAGGCGAAAATACCGATGATCATGGTCAGTGCGAAGCCCTTCAGCGGACCGGTACCGAATGCGAACAGCGCCACACCGACGATCAGGCCGGTCAGGTTGGCGTCGAGGATGGTGCCCGAGGCACGCTCGTAACCGGTCACGATCGCGGTCTTGCCCGGCACGCCGGCACGCAGCTCTTCACGGATACGCTCGTTGATCAGCACGTTGGCGTCCACCGACAGGCCGACCGACAACGCCAGGCCGGCGAAGCCCGGCAGGGTCATGGTCGCGCCAAACAGCGACATCACCGCCACCACGATCAGCAGGTTGAACAGCATCGCGATCGAGGTGATCACACCGAACATGCGGTAGTACACGCTGAAGAACACCAGGGTGAACAGGAACGCGAACACCACTGCGCGCATGCCGTTCTTGACGTTCTCGGCGCCGAGGCTCGGGCCGACCACACGCTCTTCGACGAAGTCCATCGGCGCGGCCAGCGAGCCGGACTTCAGCAGCTTGGCCAGGTCGTCGGCTTCCTTCTTCTGCAGGCCGGTGGTCTGGAAGTTCTTGCCGAACACGCCGTTGATGTTGGCCACCGAGATCACTTCCTCGTTGACCTTGAAGCCACGCACTTCCTGGCCGTCAACCAGGGTCACGGTCGGCACGCGTTCGGTATACACCACCGCCATCGGCTTGTTCACGTTGGCGCTGGTGAAGTCGAACATGCGCTGGCCGCCGACGTTGTTCAGCGTCACGCTGACCGCCGGGGCACCGCTGGTGGAGTCGGTCACCGCCTGCGCGCCGACCATCTGGTCGCCGGTGACGATCACGCGCTTGTTCAGCAGGATCGGACCGCCGCCGTCACGGCGCTGATAGACCTTCGCTTCCGGCGGGATGCGGCCGGAGTCGATGGCGTCCTGGGCATTGCCCTCGACCACCGCGCGGTATTCCAGGGTGGCGGTGGCGCCGATCATGCGCTTGGCTTCGGCAGTGTCCTGCACGCCGGGCAGCTGCACGACCACGCGGTCGGCACCCTGGCGCTGGATGATCGGCTCGGCGACGCCGAGCTGGTTCACGCGGTTGCGCAGGGTGTTGATGTTCTGCTCGATGGCGCCATTGGCGATCTGCGCGATCTCGGTCTCCGGCACGGTCACCGTGATTCGGTTGCCGCTGACGTCGTAGCCGAGCGTCGGCTGCGCCTTCACCAGCGCCGCACGGGCACGCTGTGCGGCGTCATCACCGGCGGACGGGCTCAGGTTGGCCACGATGCTGTTGTCCGCGCGACGCTCCACCGACTGGTACGCGATGCGCGCGTCACGCAGGGTGCTGCGCACGTCTTCGGTGTAGGCGTCCAGGCGCTTGTCGAGGGCGGCCTTCTGGTCGACCTGCAGCACGAAGTGCACACCACCCTGCAGGTCCAGGCCCAGCACCATCGGGCGACCGCCGAGGTTGGCCAGCCAGTCCGGCACGGTCGAGGCCAGGTTCAGGGCCACGGTGTACTTTTCGCCGACGGTGTCGCGCAGGGCGTCGCTGGCAGCGGACTGCGCCTTCAGGTCCGGCAGGCGGACAATCAGGCTTTCCCCTTCCTTCTCGACACCGACGGGGGTGACTCCGGCCGTCTTCAGGTCGGCCAGCACACGGTCGCGCAGCGCATCGTCGATCTGCCCGCCACGGTTGGCGGTGATCTGGAGGGCCGGGTCCTTCTGGTAGATGTTGGGCAGCGCGTACAGCGCGCTGAGCGCCAGTACGATCAGGATGACGACGTACTTCCAGCGTGGAAATTCGAGCATTGCTTGGGTCCCGCGCGGCGCCATCCCCGGCGCCGCGGTTGTGCATCGGAAAGGGAGTGGCTTACTGGGCCGACTTCAGGGTACCGGCCGGCAGCACGTTGCCGACAGCGCCCTTCTGCACGCGGATGCGCACGTTGTCAGCCACTTCAATGGTGATGAAGTTGTCGCCGATGTCGGTGACGATGCCGGCGATGCCGCCGTTGGTCAGCACTTCATCGCCACGCTTGATCTTCTCCAGCATGGCCTTGTGCTCCTTCTGCCGCTTCATCTGCGGGCGGATCATCAGGAAGTACATGATGGCGATCAGGATGACCGGAAACAGCAGCGTGGTCAGGCCCATGCCCTGCGGTTGGCCGCCGGCGGCCTGGGCGTGGGCGGCGGGAATCAGGAAAGCAAGCAGGTTCATCGTTGGTCCTTTGGTTGGGCGGCGCTTCGGCCCTTTCACGGGCACGAGGTGTCGACCGCGGATCTGGGTCAGCCTTGAAGTATGCCACGGCCCCGGGCGTTCGTCCTTGGGCCGTTTGGCAGGGGCGTTCGGGTTACAGGGGCGGGGCCACCGCCCCGCGTGCCGCGTAGAAGGACTCGCGGAAGGCCAGGAAGGTTCCCGCCTCGATGGCCGCGCGGATGTCGGCCATCAGCTTTTCGTAATAGAACAGGTTGTGCAGGGTACCGAGCATCGGCGCCAGCATCTCGTTGCAGCGGTCCAGGTGGCGCAGGTAGGAACGCGTGTAACCGCCGGTGCAGGCCACGCAGCCGCAGCCCGGCTCGATCGGGTCCATGTCCCGCGCGTACTGGGAATTTCGGATGCGAACGGTGCCGAACGAGGTGAAATAGTGGCCGTTGCGGGCGTTACGGGTGGGCATCACGCAGTCGAACATGTCCACGCCACGTGCGACACCCTCGACCAGGTCCTCCGGCCGGCCCACACCCATCAGGTAGCGCGGACGGTCGCTTGGCAGCTCCGGGTCCAGGTGGTCGAGCATGGCGTTGCGCTCGTGCTCCGGCTCGCCCACAGCCAGGCCGCCGATGGCATAGCCGTCGAAGCCGATCGCCTGCAGGGCCTCGGCCGAGCGGCTGCGCAGGTCGGTGTGCACGCCGCCCTGGACGATGCCGAACAGGGCCGCGTCATTGCCCAGCTCGTCATGCGCGTTGCGGCTGCGCTGGGCCCAGCGCAGGCTCAGCTCCATCGACCGGCGCGCCACATCCTCGGTGGCCGGGTACGGGGTGCACTCGTCGAAGATCATCACCACGTCCGAATCGAGCATCTTCTGGATCTTCATGCTCTCTTCCGGGCCCAGGAACACACGGGCGCCGTCGGTGGGCGAGGCAAAGGTCACGCCCTGCTCGGTGATCTTGCGGCGGTGGGCCAGCGAGAACACCTGGAAGCCACCGGAGTCGGTCAGGATCGGGCCATCCCAGCGGCAGAAGCCGTGCAGGCCGCCGTGGTCGGCGATGATGTCCAGGCCCGGGCGCAGGTACAGGTGGAAGGTATTGCCGAGGATGATCTCGGCGCCCAGCGCACGCACCTGGTCCGGCAGGATGCCCTTGACCGAGCCATAGGTCCCGACCGGCATGAAGGCCGGTGTTTCCACCGTGCCACGCGGGAAGGTCAGGCGACCACGGCGGGCACGGCCGTCGCGGGTCTGGAGCTGGAACTGCAATCGGGACATGGAGCGGTCGTTCAGGCAAATAGTTGCCTATTGTCTCCCAAAACCGGGCCGGCCGCCCATTCAGGCCGGAACGGCACGGCAGTAGAGCCACGCCATGCGTGGCTTTCCTGGTCTCCAGGCACCTGCAAGTGCGCACCAACGGTGCGCACCCACCACAAGCAGGCAGAGGTCAGCGCCCTACCCCGCCTGCGGGAACAGCAGCATCGCGTCGCCGTAGCTGAAGAAGCGGTAGCGCTGCTCGATCGCGTGCCGGTAGGCCTCGAACACGCGCTCCTTGCCGGCGAACGCGGAGATCATCATCAGCAGCGTGCTTTCCGGCAGGTGGAAGTTGGTCACCATCGCGTCGACGCTGCGGATGCGGTAACCCGGGGTGATGAAGATCTGCGTTTCGCCGGCAAACGGCAGCAGCTCGCCGTCGCGCATCGCGCTTTCCAGCGCGCGCACCACGGTGGTGCCGACGCCGATCACGCGGCCGCCGGCGGCGCGCGTGCGCCGCACCTGCTGCACCAGCTCGGCACCCACGTTCAGCCACTCGCGGTGCATCACGTGGTCCTTCAGGTCATCGGCACGCACCGGCTGGAAGGTGCCTGCACCCACGTGCAGGGTGACGTGCCCGAACTCCACGCCCTTGTCCTTCAGTGCGGCCAGCAGCGGTTCGTCGAAATGCAGGCCGGCGGTCGGCGCCGCCACCGCCCCCACTTCGCGCGCGAACACAGTCTGATAGCGCTCGCGGTCGTCCACGCCCGGCTCGCGCTGGATGTACGGCGGCAGCGGCAGGCGGCCGGCATGCAGCAGCCACTGTTCCAGCGATTCCGGCACATGGAACTGCAGTACGTAGAACTCGCCATCGCGGCCCAGCACTTCTGCTTCACCGCCGGCATCCAGCGCGATGCGGCTGCCGGCCTTCGGTGACTTGCTGGCGCCCACCTGGGCACGTGCCTGCTGGCCGCCCAGCAGGCGCTCGATCAGTATCTCCACGCGGCCGCCGCTGGCCTTCTGCCCGAACAGGCGCGCCGGGATCACCCGGGTGTCGTTGAACACCAGCAGGTCGCCCGGCTGCAGCAGCGACGGCAGGTCGCGCACCTGCAGATCGGTGAAGGCATCGGGCGCCGGCGGTACCAGCAGCAGGCGGCTTGCGGAACGTTCGGCCAGCGGGGCCTGCGCGATCAGTTCAGCCGGCAGGTCGTAATGGAAATCAGACTTCTTCAAGGCAGTGGGCGGCAACAGGTCGACAATGGCGCGCATTGTACGTCCAGCGTCTGCGAGCCGGCGTGCTTCGCGGCGAACGTCGCGGAAAATGCTGCTATGCAGCAGGTTTCTGCGGGGTTATCGCGCAAAAAAACAAGTGCTAGCATCGAGCCGGAAGTCCGCTGCACGAGCCTGCCCCCAAGCGCGCGTGATGACGCGCGTTTTGCTTTTGAAGACCCGTGCGACCCATTGTTTCAGGAGATCTGCAATGAGCTTCATCGAACGCCTCGCCCCCCTGCGCAGCCAGCCCGGCACCCGTCTCACCACCGGGCTGGACGATGCCACCCTGACCGCCCTGTCCGCCAACCACCCGCAGCTGATCGCCGCGGTGGACGCCGCTGCCGAGGAATTCGCGCGCGTGCAGGCCGACCTGGGGCCGCTGCTGGCGCAGGACGAACAGGCGCAGATCGACGCGATGCAGGACGGTTTCGTCAATTTCTATGCCGATGACGCGGTGACCCCGTACGTGGCACTGGCTGCGCGCGGCCCATGGGTGGTCACCCTGAAGGGCGCCGTGCTGTACGACGCCGGCGGCTACGGCATGCTCGGCTTCGGGCACACCCCTGACGCCGTGCTGGAGGCGATGGCCCGCCCGCAGGTGATGGCCAACATCATGACCCCCAGCCTGTCGCAGCAGCGTTTCATCACCGCCCTGCGCGCCGAGATCGGCCACCGCCGTGGCGGCTGCCCGTTCGCCCGTTTCATGTGCCTGAATTCCGGTTCCGAAGCGGTTGGCCTGGCCGCGCGCATCGCCGACGTCAACGCCAAGCTGCAGACCGACCCGGGTGCGCGCCACGCTGGCGCTGCGATCAAGCGCGTGGTGGTCAAGGGCAGCTTCCATGGCCGTACCGATCGCCCTGCCCTGTATTCCGATTCCAGCCGCAAGAGCTACATGCAGCACCTGGCCAGCTACCGCGGTGAGGACTCGGTGATCACCGTGGCGCCGTACGACGAAGCCGGCCTGCGCAAGGTGTTCGAGGACGCCGCACGCAACCAGTGGTTCATCGAGGCGGTGTTCCTGGAACCGGTGATGGGCGAAGGCGATCCGGGGCGTTCGGTGCCGCCGTCGTTCTATGCCGTTGCCCGCGAACTGACCCGTGCCCACGGCAGCCTGCTGCTGCTCGACTCGATCCAGGCCGGCCTGCGCGCGCATGGCGTGCTGTCGGTGGTCGATTACCCGGGCTTCGAAGGCCTCGACCCGCCGGACATGGAGACCTATTCCAAGGCCCTCAACGCCGCGCAGTACCCGCTGTCGGTGCTGGCGGTGACCGAGCATGCCGCGCAGCTGTACCGCAAGGGCATCTATGGCAATACCATGACCAGCAACCCGCGTGCGCTGGACGTGGCCTGCGCCACCCTGGCCCAGCTGACCCCGCAGGTGCGCGCCAACATCGCCGAACGCGGTGCCGAGGCCGTGCGCAAGCTGGAACAGCTGAAGAACGAGCTGGGCGGGCTGATCACCAAGGTGCAGGGCACCGGTCTGCTGTTCTCCTGCGAGCTGGCCCCGCAGTTCAAGTGCTACGGTGCCAACTCGACCGAGGAATGGCTGCGCCAGCACGGCATCAACGTGATCCACGGCGGCGAGAACTCGCTGCGCTTCACCCCGCACTTCGGCATGGACAGCGAGGAGCTGGACCTGCTGGTGGGCATGGTCGGCCGCGCCCTGCGTGAAGGCCCGCGCCGCGAGCAGGCCGCTGCCGCGTAAGCCTGCTTGGCGTTTGTAGAGTCGAGCCGTGCTCGACTCGGCCTTTGCCGCGATCTGAACGAAGATCAGCCGAGCATGGCTCGGCTCTACAGAAGGGCTCATAATCCAAGGACACCCCGTCCCCGACCGCCCTGCGGTTGGCGACGGGGCGTTTTCGTTTCCGGCCAAGAGACAGGAAGATCCATGAAATCGATCTGTGTGTACTGTGGTTCCAACGCTGGCAGCAAGCCGGCCTACACCGAACGCGCCATTGCCCTGGGTGACCGCATCGCCCGCGACGGCCTGCGCCTGGTGTATGGCGGCGGCAACGTCGGCCTGATGGGAACCGTGGCCAATGCCGTGCTCGCCGCTGGCGGCGAGGTGACCGGCGTGATCCCGCGCCAGCTGGCCGACTGGGAAGTGGCGCACCGTGGCCTGACCGAACTGGAGATCGTCGGTTCGATGCATGAGCGCAAGTCGCGCATGTTCGATCTTGCCGACGGTTTCGTCGCCCTGCCCGGCGGCTTCGGCACCATGGAAGAGATCTTCGAGATGCTGACCTGGCGCCAGCTGGGCATCGGCAACAAGCCATGCGCATTCCTCGATGTGGACGGCTTCTACGCCCCGCTGATCGGCATGATCGATCGCATGGTGGAAGAACGCTTCCTGCATCCGGACCAGCGCCAGGACCTGTGGTACGGCTCGGACATCGAAGAGATGCTGGAGTGGATGAAGAACTACCAGCCGGCCCAGGCCTCGAAGTGGATCGACGAGAAGCGCCGCGCCGCCCTGCGATGATGCAGCTGCACGCGGTGGCTCAGGCCGCCGCGTGCGCCCACGGCGCGGGCCGCCCCAGCAGGTAGCCCTGGCCGTAGTCGCAGCCCAGTTCACGCAGGGTCTGCCGCTGCGCGTCGGTCTCGATGCCTTCGCCAATGGTCTCAATGCCCAGCGTGCGCGCCAGCGACAGCACGCCTTCCACCAGCGCCCGCGTACTCTGCACTTCCGGACCGTGCAGGCCGGCGATGAAGCTCTGGTCGATCTTCAGCGTGCTGATCGGGAAACGGTGCAGGTAGGACAGCGCGGAGAACCCGGTACCGAAATCGTCCAGCTGCACCTGGATGCCGCGCTCGCGCAGGCCCTGCAGGATACGCAGCGTGTGCGGGCCGTCGTCCAGCAACGCCACCTCGGTGATTTCCAGGCGCAGCCGGCGCGGATCGGCACCACAGCTGTCGAGCAGGCCGAACAGGCGATCACTGAACTCTGCCGAGCGGAAATGCCGGGGCGATACGTTCACCGAGACGTAGCCTTCGCCTCCCCGTGCCAGCCCCGCGATGACCTGCTCGTAGATCAGCCAGTCCACCTGTTCGATCAGGCCGCTCTCTTCACCCAGCTCCAGGAACGCGCCGGGCAGCAGCAGGCCACGGCGCTCATGCTGCCAGCGCAGCAGCGCCTCGTGACCGACCACTTCGCCGTCGGACAAGCGCACGATCGGCTGGTAGAACGGCACGAAATCGCGGTTGTTGATCGCACGGCGCAGGTCGGCTTCCAGGTCCAGGCTGCGCATGGCTTCTTCGCGCATGTCCTCGTCGAAGATCGCACAGCGGTCATGGCCCTGCGCCTTGGCCCGGTACATGGCCGCATCCGCATCGCGCAGCAGCTCTTCTCCGGTGCGGTAGCGCGGATTCCACAGGGCAATGCCCAGGCTGCCGGACGGAAACAGTTCGCGCCCGGCGATCCACATCGATTCCTGCAACGCCAGCAGCAGCCGCTGGCCGAAATCCAGTGCCTGCGCCAGGCCCTGCGGGCACTGCAGCAGCACAGCGAACTCATCACCGCCAAGCCGGGCCACCACATCTTCGGCACCTGCCATCGACACGATGCGCTTGGCCACTTCCACCAGCATGCGGTCGCCGGCGGCATGGCCGATGCTGTCGTTGACCAGCTTGAAGCGGTCCAGATCGAGGAACAGCACGGCGAACACCGGTCCGCCCTCGCGCTTGGCCAGCGCCAGTGAATCCTGCAGGCGATCCAGCAGGTGCAGGCGGTTGGGCAGGCCTGTCAGCGCATCGTGCATGGCCTGGTGGGTCAGGCGCTGCTCGGCACGCAGGCGCTCACCGATCTGCCCAAGCAGCTTTTCGTTGACCTCGGCCAGTTCGCGGGTGCGTTCCTCAACGCGCTTTTCCAGCTCGGCATGTGCCGAACGCAGCCGCTGCTGGTCGCGCTGGCGCGCAAGCCCGGTTCCGATGTTCTGCGCAACGAAGGTCAGCAGCCGCTGATCGTGCACGCTGAACGTGCTGTTCTCGCTGTAGCTCTGCACCACGATCGCACCCACCACCTCATCGTCGCGCAGCAACGGCACGCCCAGCCAGCAATGCGAGCGCGCGCCGGACTCGCGCACTTCACCACTGGCCAGCAGCGCATCGATCTGCGCGCGTGACGCCAGCAGCGGGCGCCGGTTGCGCACCACGTATTCGGTCAGGCCCCGGCTGAACGGCCGTGGCGCGCGGCTGGCATTGTGCTCGTCCACCGAATACACGAAGTCCAGGCCGTTGCCGGCCGGGTTGACCAGGGCGATGTAGAAATTGCGTGCGTCGAGCAGGCGCCCGACCACCCCATGCACCTGACCATAGAACTGGTCCAGGCTGTCGGCTGACATCGCCATCTCGGCGATGTTGTACAGCGCGGTCTGCAACTGTTCGGCACGGCGACGCTCGGCCACCTCATCCTGCAGGCTGCGGTTGGCGCGCTGCAGTTCCTGGGTGCGCCGCGCCACCTGCTGCTCCAGCCGCACCTGCGCCTGGCGCCGGTCCATCGCGGTCTGTACGTGCTGCGCAACGAAGCCCAGCAATGCGCGCTCGGCCTCGCCATAGCGGGCCGCCTGTTCATAGCTCTGAACCACGATGGCGCCGCAGACGCGGCCGTCGCGCAGCATCGGCACGCCCAGCCAGTCCAGGCTTTCGGGCCCACGCTGCGGGTCGTGCTCCTGTTCCATCACCTGCGCCAGCAGTCTGCGCGAGGGACCACTGAGCGGCTTGCCATGGCGCAACAGCGCCACGGTCAGGCTGCGCGGCATCTCGCTGGCGTCATGGCTCTGCGTGGGATCGGCGACGAAGTCATCGACCTGATCGGCGAAGTACAGGAAGCGTATCTGGTCGCGCACATCGTCGTATTCCACGATGTAGCAGTTCTCGGCATACATCAGCGTGCCCAGCACACCATGCACGTGGCGCAGCATCTCGGGCATTTCCAGGTCGGCACCGGCCAGATCTGCAATCTGGAACAGGGCCTGCTGCAGCCGTTCGGCCTCTTCCAGTGCCTTGATCTGGCCGGCCTGGCGGCCGCGCTGCAGCGCCAGCTCCATCGCCTGCCGGGCCAGCCCCCACCACGCGGGTGAAGGCACCGCGCCCGCAACCGACAGCAGCAGCCGCGCACCGTCATACTCCCAGCCGTGCTGGCCATCGCCGGTGGCGGGCTCCACGGACGCAGCGCTGTCAATCGCAGGCAAGGGCCAGCCCCCTCGGCCACTCCCCAGCTGCGGGTCGTCCCAGCCAACGCGGACCACGGCCGTTTCCGGCAAAAGCGCATGCAACGCGCGCACCAGCGCCGTGCTCAACACGGCCTCGTGTAGTGGCTCTTCCGCCGATTCAGCATGCGTGGACAAATGACAATCTCTTGGCGCCGTCTGTGCGTCGCCTCCCCTGAGCCGCCGAGCATAGCGCGCCACCCGGGGGGCAATGGAAGCCCGTAAACCCCGAATCGTGCGCCCGTACGTTTTTCGTGCTGTCCGTAGCTGCTTCCATGCCATGAACCTCGCCCTGCCCGCCCCTGCCACCGGCTATGCGCCACCGCCTGCAGGCCTTACCCTGTACGCCGTGGAAGCCAGCGCACTGCCAACCGATGAAGCCTTGATGCTGGCCTGGGCCGGTGGCGACCTGCGCGCGTTCGAAAGCCTGTATGGGCGCCACCGCAAGCGCCTGTTCGGCTTCCTGCTGCGGCAACTGCGCGACACCGCGCTGGCCGAGGAGATCTTCCAGGACGTCTGGCAGCGGGTGATCAGCGCCCGTGCCGGGTGGCAACCGGACGCGGCCTTCAGCACCTGGCTGTTCCGCATTGCCCACAACCGCCTGAACGACCATTGGCGCGCCGCCCGCCACCGCCCGGCTGCCCCGGCCGATGCCGATCTGCGCCTGGCCGCGATCGAGGATGGGCAGACCCCGGAAGGCGAGCTTTCCGAATTCGAACAACGTCGCCGCATCCAGCTGGCGATGGAACAACTGCCGCCTGAGCAGCGCGAAGTGCTGCAACTGCGGCTGGATCAGGAACTGAGCCTGGAGGAGATCGGCCAGATCACCGGCGTAGGCCGGGAAACCGTGAAATCGCGGCTGCGCTATGCGATGGACAAGCTGCGTGCGGGATTGAACGCATGAACCGAGACGAACCGCTGACGCCGGAAGAACGCGAGCTGGCCCGGCTGCTCGGCCGTCGCGCCGAGCAGGCTCCGCCCGCCGCACTGGACGCTGCCATCCTGGCCGCAGCCCGCGCTGCCGTGGACGCGCCGGCGGCCGATGCGGTCGCCTCTCCCGAGGCGCCGCGCACGCAGCGCACACGCCCGCGTTGGCCGGCGGTGTTCGGCATCGCCGCCTCGATGGTGTTTGCCATCGGCATCGCCTGGCAGCTGCGTCCGGAACCGCCGCCGGTTCCGGCCGGTGAGGCCGCTGTTGCTGCGGCACCGGCAGCGGCAGAAGACGTTGCGGCTGCCGATCAGGCCGCTGACCGCAGTGCAGCCGACAGCGCTGTGGCGGCCGCCCAACCAAGCGCTGCGCCCGCAGCACCCGAGGCCGCCCCTGTTGCCGCTGCCCCGGCACCGTCCATCGCACGCGCGCCCGAGCCGGCGCCGGCCGAAACCGCTGAAGCGCCGGCCCAGGCTGCACGATCGATGGCTGCGGATGCGTCCGCCGATACCGCCTTTGCGGCCCTCCCGCCGGCGCCGACGGCAGCACCGGCAGCGCCGGCAGCAGCGCCGCCTGCGCCACCGGCACCCGCCGCCTACTCGGCACCTGCACCGGCATTCGCGCCGGCAGCGTCCGGGGCACTGAAAGCACGCACGGCCGCGGCACCTGCACCGGCAGCCAATGCCGCCGAGGTCGAGCGGGCGGAGGCGCTGGATCGGGTGGAGATCACCTCGATGAAGCGTGAGGCTCCCAGCCGTTCGGCTCCGGGCATCATGCGCCGCGGCAGCGATGCGGGCCTGAGCGCGGATACCGTGCAGGCCGAGGTGGACGCCGACGCGCGCCTGCCACGCCGGCAGTGGCTGCAGAAAATCCGCGAGCGCCGTGACCAGGACCAGCGCGACCTCGCCCGCGCCAGCCTGGAGCGCTACATCCAGCAATATCCGGAAGCGCGCCTGCCGCGCGACCTGCGCCCGCTGCTGGACGACTGAAACGGGCGGGGGTACCCGGCAACACCGTAGAATGGCGGGAATGCTCGATACCCTCGCCCAGCCCGTCAGCCACACGCTGGAAGTCAAACACAGCCGTTTCATCGCCCATGCCGCGCCGATCGACGGCGCCCCCGCAGCGCTGGCGTTCCTGCAACAGGTTGCCGTGGCCGACGCCACGCACAACTGCTGGGCCTACCGGCATGGCCAGGACTACCGCTCCAGCGATGATGGCGAGCCGGCAGGCACCGCCGGGCGGCCGATCCTGGCCGCGATCGACGGGCAGGGCTTCGACCGGGTGATGGTGGTGGTGACGCGCTGGTTCGGTGGCATCAAGCTCGGCGCCGGCGGTCTGGTCCGGGCGTACGGTGGCGCCGCCGCAGAATGCCTGCGCACCGCGCCGCGGCTGGCGCTGGTCGCCATGGCACGGCTGCAGCTGCAGGCCGGCTTCGAAGACCTGGGCACCCTGCATGCGGCCCTTCCGGGGTTCGGCGCGGAGAAGCGCGATGAACAGTTCGACGCGAACGGGGTGTGCCTGCGGGTCGAATTGCCGGCCGATCAGGTCGACGCATTGAAAATCCGCCTGCGCGACGCCACTCGTGACCGTATCCGCATAGAAGACGACCACCAGGATGACTGACAAGGACGGCGCCCCCGCCTCGCCCCCGCCGCTGCGCCGCCTTGGCAGCCTGCGCACGCTATGGCCGTTCGTGCGCCGCCACAGTGGCCTGTTCACCGCCTGGCTGATGGCCCTGGCGGTGTCTTCGGCGGCCACGCTGAGCCTGCCGCCGGCGGTCAAGCAGATGATCGACCATGGCTTCAGCAGCGGCGGCCAGATCAACCGTGCCTTCGCCCTGCTGATGCTGGTGGCCGTGGTGCTGGCCCTGGCCACCGCCGCGCGCTTCTACTTCGTGTCGCTGCTGGGCGAAAAGGTCGTGGCTGACCTGCGCAGCCGCCTCTACGCACACCTCATCCAGCTCGGTGCCGGCTTCCATGACCGCAGCCGCAGCGGTGAGCTGGTCTCGCGCCTGACCGCCGACAGTGAGCTGCTGCGCAGCGTGGTCGGCTCGACCATGTCGGTGGCATTGCGCAGCAGCGTCACGGTGGTCGGCAGCCTGGCGATGCTGTTCGTCACCAGCCCGCGGCTGGCGGCGTGGTCGCTGCTGGGTATTCCGCTTGCGGTATTGCCGATCATCATCGGTGCGCGCAAGCTGCGCACCGTCGCGCGCAGCAGCCAGGACCGCATCGCCGATGCGAACAGCCTGGCCAGCGAGACCCTGGGCGCCGTAAGGACGGTGCAGGCGCATGCACGCGAACCCTACGAGCGCGGCCGCTTCGACCATGCACTGGGCGATGCCATCAAGGCCGCCCGCCGCCGCATCGGTGCGCAGTCGCTGGTCACCGCCAGCGCCATCCTGCTGGTGTTCGGCGCCATCGTCGGCGTGCTGTGGCTGGGCGCGCACGATGTCATCGACGGCCGCCTCAGCGCAGGCACCCTTGGCCAGTTCGTGCTGTACGCGCTGATCGGTGGTGGCTCGGTCGGTGCGCTGGCCGAAGTCTGGAACGAACTGCAGCGCGCGGCCGGCGGCATGGGCCGCATCGGCGAACTGCTGCAGGAAGACATCGAGATCCGCGCGCCGGCGCAGCCGCACGTGCTGCCGCAGCCGCTGCGGGGCGAGATCCGGTTCGACGACGTGGTGTTCCATTACCCGCAGCGGCCAGACCAGGCGGCGCTGGACCATTTCAGCCTGCACGTGCGCCCGGGCGAGACCGTGGCCCTGGTTGGCCCGTCCGGCGCAGGCAAGAGCACGGTGCTGTCGATGCTGCTGCGCTTCCACGATCCGGCCAGTGGCCGCATCTGCGTGGATGGCATCGACGTGCGCCAGGTCGACCCGGCCGAACTGCGCGGACAGCTGGCGCTGGTTCCGCAGCAGCCGACGCTGTTTGCCGCCAGCGCGCGCGACAACATCCGCTATGGCCGCCTGCAGGCCAGCGACAGCGAGGTGGAAGATGCCGCACGCGCCGCCGAGGCGGACGGATTCCTGCGCGCGTTGCCGCAGGGCTATGACAGTGAGCTGGGCGAGCGCGGCGCCCGCCTGTCCGGTGGCCAGCAGCAGCGTGTGGCGATTGCCCGCGCACTGCTGAAGGACGCGCCGATCCTGCTGCTGGACGAAGCCACCAGCGCGTTGGACGCGCAGAGCGAGCACAGCGTGCAGCAGGCGCTGGAGCGGCTGATGGCCGGCCGCACCACGCTGGTCATTGCCCACCGCCTGGCCACTGTGCTCAAGGCCGACCGCATCGTGGTGATGGACCAGGGCCGCATCGTCGCCGAGGGCACGCACGCGCAGCTGCTGGCCGAAGGCGGACTGTACGCTGAACTTGCACGCCTGCAGTTCATCGATTGATGACGTCCGCCTAACATCGGCGCGGCCAAGCTGGCCGCGCAACAGCAGCATCCGCTGAAGGAGGTGCACGATGTCGTTCCGTCAGTTCCCCGCCGTCGACAGCAACGGCGAAAGCCACATCATCATCGAGTTCAAGCCCGAGGCGAATAGCAGCGGGCACCATTCCGAAGCCACGCCACGCTACGAGCTGGATGATGGACGGCCGCTGGTTCGCGACGGCCGCGAGTTCACCACCAGTGGCGGTGAGCTGAGGCTGACGATCTGAGGTTCGCCGGGCATGGCCCGGCGCCACCGGATTTCGTACCGCTCCGCTCTGGTGGGTGTCGACCTTGGTCGACACGCTTTTTGCCAAAGGCGGTCGAGCATGGCTCGACCCTACAAAAAGCGTGATCAATTTTTGACCAAGCATCTTGACAGCCTTTACTACCAAGGGCTGAGCGAGGTTATCCACACCTTTGCTCAGAAACCATCCACACCGCCTGTGGATGAATGTGCTCAGCCCAGCACCCGCCCGATGCCGCTGGCGTCCACTTCGGCGGCCGCGCGACTGATCGCCCCCGGATCGCTGCCGGCCACGAACCCGATCCGGAAATGCACTTCGCCCCCAGGCGTGCGCGAGGAATGGATCGAGGACAGGCTGATGCGGTGCTGCTCGAACACGTTCAGCAGCTCACGCAGTGAGCCCGGCCGGTCTTCCGGCAGGTGCACCGACAACGCATTGCGCTCGGTCAGGTCAGCCAGCAGATAGCCCACGCGTTCAAAGGTGTAGTTGCCCTCGGCCAGTGCCTGCTCGCCGAAGGCACTGCGGTTGGCCGACAGCAGCCCCTCACGGAATGCATCGCGTGCAGTGTCGTCGCCCTGCCCGACCTGGGCCTGCAGGGTCTGCAGCTGGCCGACCAAGCGCTCCAGCATCGGCGCCACGTACGGGTTGCCGAACTGGATGTCCTCGTAGATCGCGGGGTTCAGCGACAGGATGCGCGAGATGATCGCCGTATCCAGTTCGAACGATGCCGACCGGTACGGCATCATCGCGGCCAGGTCGCCCAGCTGCGGCTGGTACTGGCGCAGCACGCCGGCCTGGGCCAGGTGGGTGGCATGCACCATCGCCTGTACCAGCGCCATCATCTGGTCGTGATGCTGTGGCGTGGCCCGCACGCACTCAGCCTGCAGCGCCGTGCACAGCGAATCGACCCATGGCTGCCAGTGCCGCAGCCGCGCTTCGCAGACCACCATCACCCGACCCTTCAGGGTCGGCGCTTTCGGTGGCGCGGTCATCGGGTGCAGCCCGACCACCTCGGCCTGCGAGGCCAGCATCGCCTGCACCGGTGCCTCCTTCACCGAGGTCACGTCCAGCCACAGCCGGTCCTTCTCGCGGCCGGCCGACTGCCGCACGTACTCGGCGATCAACGCCGGCGTATGCCGGATCGGCGCCGAGAACACCAGCACATCGGCCTGCGCGAGCAGCTGTTCCGGCGTATGCGAGCCCGGATCAGCCGGATCATGGCCGATTACCCGCAGCTGCATGTGCTGCTGGAAGAAGCGGGTCAGCCAGCGCCCGTAGGCGCCGGCACTGCCGACGATGCCGACCGTGCGCGGCGTGCGTTCGAGCAGGCCGCTCATGCCACGCGTTCGGCGCGGAAGCGCGTCCCCTCGGCCAGCGCGGCAGGCGCTGCAGCGATCACGTCGAATTCTTCGAAGCCGTTGTCCAGGGTCGCCTCCAGGGCCGCGTGGGTGCCGGCAATCGCACGCGAGATCGCCTGCTGCATCGATTCGCCGCGCAGCAGGAACGACACCACCAGCGACATCAGCACATCACCCGTACCGGCCACGTCCACCGGCAGCAGGGGCGAGGTCCAGCGCCAGGTCTCCTCGCGGCCGACAGCCAGGGTCACCAGTTCACCCGGGGTGCCGCCCACGCTGTGCGCGATCACCCAGTGCGGGCCACGATCCAGCAGCGTGCGTGCGGCGGCGATGGCATCGGCCTCGGCGAGCGCCGGCATGCCGGTGAGGCGATTGAGTTCAAAGGCGTTCGGGGTCACCAGCCAGGCATGCGGCAGCAGGCGCTCGGCGAAGATCGCTTCCAGGCCCGGTTCCACGTAGGGGCCGGTATGGGTATCACCAATCACCGGATCCAGGCAGTAACGCAGCTGCGGGCAGGCCGGCAGGATGTCGTCCAGCCAGTCGGCGAAGGCGGCACCGTTGGAGGTGCTGCCGAAGTAGCCGGACACCAGCATCTTCGCCCGCTGCGGCAGGCCGCGCTCGTGGGTGCCGAGCAGCAGGTCGGCGAACCAGTCGGCGGGCAGCACGCGACCGCGCGTGGTGTCGTAGAACGGCGCGTTGCTGAGCAACACGGTCGGAATTTCTGCTACGCGCACGCCGAGAGCGCGCATCGGCGGCACGGCGGCGCTGTTGCCGGCGTGGCCGTAGACAAGTTGCGACTGGACCGAGATGACATCGATCGGCGACGGGCCGTCGGGCCGCTGGCGGCGGCCGTGGACCAGGTGGTTATCAAGGGATTCGCTCATGGCCGCATTCTACGCCCGGTGGGCGGTTCGGCAGGGCTTGCAGCCCTGCACCTGCAGAATCAACGTCAACATCAAAAGCCAGAGCGGGCTGTCCGTGGGATGGCGGGGCGGTGTGGGTGGTCAGGACACGCCGTAAACCCATCCATGGGGGCTCGATGGCGCCATCCATGGCGCCAACGGTCCTGCGCACCCACACCGCCCCACCTTCGACAGTTGGCCGACAGCTACTGGTGGGTGCCGACCGTTGGTCGGCACATCTGTCGGATACCGAATGAATTCGTCCACGCATGGCGTGGCTCTACTGGCAACTGCGGCTGTTGGTAGGTGTCGTCCGTTGATCGACACGTCTGTCAAATATCGATATCCGACCCCGTGCCGACCAACGGTCGGCACCCACCAAAGCAGAACGCTGTTCCGACAGATCGCGGAAAACGGCGCGACCGAGCTACATGGACGTACTTGCAGTGTCCCCCTCAACCGACCCCACCCCGCCAATCCACGGATAGCACGCTTTGGCTTTTGCCGTTGCCTCTGCGGGTGCAGGGCGCAGCCCTGCAAAAAGAAGCACCCCTCAGTGAACAGCAGGCCGCGACGGCGGCAGCCACGCCGCCACGATGCCGAGCAGCGGCAGGAACGCAGTCAACTGGTAGACGTACTCGATGCTGGTCTTGTCCGCCAGCAGGCCGAGCACGGCAGCACCCAGTCCACCCATGCCGAACGCAAAGCCGAAGAACAGGCCGGACACCATGCCGATGCGGTGCGGCATCATTTCCTGTGCGTACACCACGATCGCCGAGAACGCCGACGACAACACGAAACCGATCAGCACCGCCAGCACCGTGGTCCAGAACAGATCGGCATGCGGCAGCATCAGTGCGAACGGTGCAAGGCCCAGGATCGAGGTCCAGATGATCGGCTTGCGGCCGATGCGATCGCCCAGCGGGCCACCGAGGAAGCCGCCGGCGGCGGACGCCACCAGGAATGCGAACAGATGCAGCTGCGCCTGTGCCACCGGAATGCCGAAGTGGTGGATCAGGTAGAAGGTGAAGTAGCTGCCGATGCTGGCCATGTAGAAGTACTTGCTGAAGATCAGCACCAGCAGGATCGCCAGCACCTTGGCCACGGTGCGCGGGGGATGGCGCGGCGCCATCGAGGCGGTGCTGGCCGGGCGCGGGGTGCCCAGGTGCAGCGCGTACCAGCGGCCGACATAGGTCAGCAGTGCAATGCCGATCAGCGCGGCGCCGGCAAACCACGACGCGGCATGCTGGCCATGCGGCACGATCACCGCTGCAGCAATCAATGGACCGAGCGCGGTACCGAAATTGCCGCCCACCTGGAACACCGACTGTGCGAAGCCATGGCGGCCACCCGAGGCCAGCCGCGCAATGCGCGATGCTTCCGGATGGAAAATGGCCGAACCAATGCCGACCATCGCCGCAGCCATCAGCACCACCGCATAGTTCGGCGCGAAGCCGAGCAGCAGCATGCCGCACAGGGTCGAGGCCATGCCGATCGGCAGCGAGTACGGCGCCGGGCGACGGTCGGTGGCGGCGCCAACCAGTGGCTGGAAGATCGAAGCGGTCAGCTGGTAGGTCAGCGTGATCAGGCCGATCTGGGTGAAGCTCAGGTTGAAGCCGCCCTTGATCACTGGATAGATGGCCAGGATCAGCGACTGCATCATGTCGTTGACGACATGCGAGGTGGAAATAGCTGCCAGCACACCGGGAGCCACCGGACGTGAGGTCGTTGCGGGAGAAGCCAAGGCGGACATGGACGCAGTCAGGTTGGGGGCGAGCCACGCATGCTACGGTTGCCCTCCCCTCCCTTCTGCCGCGTTCGGGTCATGGCCTATCGCAAAAAGGACATTGCCGGCGATGTCGACCCGGCTGCGCCGTGGCGTGATGTGCCACTGCATCGTCCGGTCACCTACCGGGTTACCCAGTACCCGGCAGGCACCCATATCGCAGGCCACAAGCACCAGCGCCACCAGCTGGTCTATGCCATCTCGGGGCTGATGGTGGTGCGCTCGGAAGTCGGTCGCTGGGTCGTGCCCTCCACCCGTGCGATCTGGATGCCGGCGGGCATGGTGCACGCGGTGGACTGCATTGCCGCCGTGCACATGCGCAGCCTGTACATCGATCCGTCGTTCGCCCCGCAGTTGCCGGCCGAACCGTTCGCGGTACAGGTGGCACCGCTGCTGCGCGAACTGCTGCAGGCAGCCACCCTGATCAAGGGCGAGCACATCGAAGACAGCCGCGATGGCCGCGTGGTGCGCCTGCTGCTGGACGAACTGCATCGCATGGACGTGCTCCCGCTGCACCTGCCCTCGCCCACCGACCCGCGCCTGCAGCGGATCTGCCAGCACATCCAGAAGCACCCCGGCGATGACGCCACGCTGCAGGACTGGGCACAGGCGCTGGAAGTGGACGTGAAAACCATCCAGCGCCACTTCGCCCACGAGCTGGGCATGACCTTCGGCCAGTGGCGACAGCAGGCGCGACTGCTGGCCGCATTGGAGCGGCTGGCGGTCGGCGACAAGGTCATCGATGTCGCGCTGGCGATGGGCTACGACAGCCCCAGCGCGTTCACCAGCATGTTCAAGCGCCAGCTGGGGCAGACGCCGGCGGCGTTTTTCCGCTGATCGCAAACGAAAACGCCGGGCATGGCCCGGCGCTACCGTTCAACACTTGCGTTGAAAACTCAGGACGTCATCCGGTCCCAGAAGCCCTTCACGCCATCCATGAAGGTGGCCGACTTCGGCGAATGCTTGCGTGCTTCCTCGCCGACGAAGGTGGCTTCGAACTGTTCCAGCAGCTTGCGCTGCTCAGGGGTGAGGTTGACCGGAGTCTCCACCACCACGCGGCAGTACAGGTCGCCCTCGCTGCGGCTGCGCACCGAACGCACGCCCTTGCCGCGCAGGCGGAACAGCTTGCCGGTCTGGGTCTCGGCCGGAATGCGGATCTCCGCTTCGCCGCCGAGGGTGGCCACGCGCACGGTGTCACCCAGTGCCGCCTGCGAGATGCGGATCGGCACTTCGCAGTGCAGGTCGTCGCCATCGCGCTGGAAGATCGCATGCTCGCGCACGCGCACTTCCACGTACAGGTCGCCCGGTGGCGTACCGGCCGGACCGGCTTCGCCCTCGCCCTGCAGGCGGATGCGGTCGCCGGTATCGACGCCGGCCGGCACCTTCACCGACAGCACCTTGTCTTCCTCGACACGGCCGTTGCCGTGGCAGGTCTTGCAGGGCTTGGCGATGATCTGGCCACGGCCGCCGCAGTTGTGGCAGGCCTGCTGCATGGCGAAGATGCCGCGCTGGATGCGCACCTGGCCGCGGCCATGGCACACATTGCAGGTTTCGACCTTGCCGTCTTCCGAGCCACTGCCATCGCAGTCGCCGCACTCGGCCAGGGTCGGAATCTCGATGCGGCGCTCGACGCCGCGCACGGCTTCTTCCAGGTCCAGCTCCATCACGTAGCCGATATCGGCGCCGCGACGCGCCTGGCGCGGACCACCGCCACCGCCGCCAAAGATGTTGCCGAAGATATCGCCGAAGATATCGTTCATGTCCGGGCCGCCCGGCCCGCCGCCGCCCATGCCGTGCTCGAACGCCGCGTGGCCATGGCTGTCGTACATGCGGCGCTTGTTGCCGTCGGACAGCACTTCGTAGGCTTCCTTGCACTCCTTGAAGGAGGCTTCGGCCGCCGCATCACCCGGGTTGCGGTCCGGGTGGAACTTCATCGCGCAGCGACGGTACGCCTTCTTCAGCTCGTCGTCGGTGGCGGTGCGGGCAACGCCCAGCACTTCGTAATAATCGCGCTTGCTCATATCGTGGATCTGGTTCCGGAAAGTCGGGATTCGTCAAAGCGGAAGAGCGGAACCAGGTCCGCTCTTGCGTCGGGCGCCCCGACACGCCGGTGGGCGGTCAGGACCCTGATGCGACAACGGGACGCTGGTGGCCAGCGTCCCGTGTCGGTCCGGATCAGGACTTCTTGTCGTCCTTGACTTCGGTGAACTCGGCGTCGACCACGTCGTCCTGCGCCTTGCCGGCATTGCCGGCGTCGGCACCCGGGGCACCGCCCTGGTCGGCCGAAGCAGCGGCGAACAGCGACTGGCCAGCTTCTTCCAGTGCCTTCGACTTGGCTTCGATCTGTGCCTTGTCGTCACCCTTCATCGCGGTTTCCAGGTCGGCCAGGGCCGCCTCGACCTTGCCGATGACATCGCCGCCGACCTTGCTGCCGTGCTCGGTGATGGCGCTGCGGGTGCCGTGGATCAGGGCGTCGGCCTGGTTGCGGGCCTGCACCAGTTCCTGGAACTTCTTGTCTTCTTCGCGGTTGGCTTCCGCGTCGGCGACCATGCGCGCGATCTCTTCCTCGGACAGGCCCGAACCGGCCTTGATCTCGACCTTCTGTTCCTTGTTGGTCTTCTTGTCCTTGGCCGACACGTGCAGGATGCCGTTGGCGTCGATGTCGAAGGACACTTCCACCTGCGGCAGGCCACGCGGGGCCGGCTCGATGCCGGACAGGTCGAACTTGGCCAGCGACTTGTTGAAGCGGGCCTGTTCGCGCTCACCCTGCAGCACGTGCACGGTCACGGCCGACTGGTTGTCCTCGGCGGTGGAGAACACCTGCGAGGCCTTGGTCGGGATGGTGGTGTTCTTCTCGATGATCTTGGTGAACACGCCGCCCATGGTCTCGATGCCCAGCGACAGCGGGGTCACGTCCAGCAGCAGCACGTCCTTGACGTCGCCGCCCAGCACGCCGCCCTGGATCGCAGCACCCAGTGCCACGGCTTCGTCCGGGTTGACGTCCTTGCGCGGTTCCTTGCCGAAGAACTCGGTCACCGCCTGCTGCACCTTCGGCATGCGGGTCTGGCCGCCGACCAGGATCACTTCGCTGATGTCGCTCGAACGCAGGCCGGCATCGTTCAGGGCGACGCGGCACGGCTCGATCGACTTCTTGATCAGGTCGTCCACCAGGGCTTCCAGCTTGGCGCGGGTCAGCTTGATGTTCAGGTGCTTCGGACCCGACGCGTCAGCGGTGACGTACGGCAGGTTCACTTCGGTCTGCTGGGCGCTGGACAGCTCGATCTTGGCGCGCTCGGCAGCATCCTTCAGGCGCTGCAGGGCCAGCGGATCCTTGCGCAGGTCGATGCCCTGGTCCTTGTTGAACTCTTCAACCAGGTACTCGATGACGCGGTTGTCGAAGTCTTCGCCACCCAGGAAGGTGTCGCCGTTGGTGGCCAGCACTTCGAACTGCTTTTCACCGTCGACGTTGGCGATCTCGATCACCGAGACGTCGAAGGTGCCGCCGCCCAGGTCGTACACCACGATCTTGCGATCCTTGTTGTCGCCCTTGTCCAGGCCGTAGGCCAGCGCGGCCGCGGTCGGCTCGTTGATGATGCGCTTGACGTCCAGGCCGGCGATGCGGCCGGCGTCCTTGGTTGCCTGGCGCTGGCTGTCGTTGAAGTAGGCCGGCACGGTGATGACCGCTTCGGTGACCTTCTCACCGAGAAAGTCCTCGGCGGTCTTCTTCATCTTTTCCAGCACCTTGGCCGAGATTTCCTGCGGGGCCATCTTCTTGCCGTCGCTGGTGGCCACCCAGGCGTCGCCATTGTCATGGGCCAGGATGCTGTACGGGACGTGCGCGATGTCCTTCTGCACTTCGGCGTCGGTGAACTTGCGGCCGATCAGGCGCTTCACCGCGTAGAAGGTGTTCTTCGGGTTGGTCACGGCCTGGCGCTTGGCCGAGGCGCCGACCAGGACTTCGCCGTCCTTGGTGTAGGCGACGATTGACGGGGTGGTGCGATCGCCTTCCGAATTCTCGATGACGCGGGCCTTGCCGCCGTCCATGATCGCCACGCACGAGTTGGTGGTGCCGAGGTCGATACCAATGATCTTGCCCATGGGGGAGACTCCTGAGGATGCTTGTTGGTGTCAGTCCGGCCGTTCGGCCGGTGGATGAATACGATGTGGGGGAGGCTCGTGGAACATTCAAGCCGTCTCCCGAACGCTGTGTTCAGCGCCTGGAAAACCTTGCCAGGCATGGCCTGGCACAACCGGGACCGGGCAAAGCCCGGCCTGGTCCATCAATCGGCGGCCACCACCACCAGCGCCGGCCGCAGCAGGCGCTCGTTGAGCAGGTAGCCCTTCTGGAACACGGTCACCACGCTGCCCGGGGCGGCGCCCGGCGTCGGCACCTGGCTGATGGCCTGGTGGTGTTCCGGGTTGAACGGCTGGCCGATCGGGTCCAGCAGGACCAGTCCGTTGTCGGCGGCCACCTTCAGCAGCTGCTTGTAGGTCAGCTCCAGGCCTTCGCGCAGCGGGTGCGGGTCGTCGCCGGCGGCCTTCAGGCCGGCATCCAGGCTGTCGAACACGGGGAGCAGATCGCCCAGCAGCTTCTCGTTGGCGAACTTGCGGGCCTGTTCGATGTCACGGGCAACGCGCTTGCGCTGGTTCTCCAGGTCGGCGCGCTCACGCAGGGCATCGGCCTTGACCTGTTCGATTTCGGCGCGCAGGCGCTCGACTTCGTCGTTGACGCCGGCGGTGGCGGCCGCATCGGCGGCACTCTGCTGGGATTCGATATCTGGCTGTTCGTGGTTCATGTCTGGGTCCCTGGCGGTCAATCTCCGCCTCCACCCACCCTAGTGTGGGCGGGATGCTGCGTTTCAAGCGTCGGATGTTCCCGGCGGGCGGCCGGCTGGCGAAAACGCCGCGCCCAGTACATCGGCGGTAGCCTGGACCAGCGGGATCACGCGGTCGTAGGCCATCCGCTTGGGGCCGATCACCCCCAGCACGCCCAGCACCTGGCCATTGGCCGTGTAAGGGGCAGTGACCAGCGAGACGCCCTGCAGCGGCATCATCCCGGTCTCCTCGCCGATGAAGATGCGCACGCCGGGCGCCTGGATGGTCCGCTCCAGCAGCTGCAGGATCTCCCGCTTGCTGGAGAACAGCTCGAACAGCTCGCGCAGGCGCTCCAGGTCGGACAGGTCCTGCACCCCCATCAGGCGGGTCTGGCCGGCCACCAGCATGTCGTCGGCCGCCGGCTGCAGGGCCTGCTCGGCCAGCTCGATGCTGTGCGCCAGCAGCTGTTCCAGCTCGGAGCGGGCATCGCGCAGTTCCAGCAGCAGTCGGGTGCGGATCTCGGCCATCGGCAGGCCGGCGAAATGGGCATTGAGGTAGTTCGCGACCTGCTCCAGCTGGCCCGGCGCGAACTCCTGCCGGGTCTCGATGACGCGGTTCTGCACCTCGTTGTCGGCAAACACCAGGATCGCCAGCACCCGGCGCCCGTCCAGCGCCACGAAGTCGATCTGGCGGAAGGCGAACTGCTCGCGTCGCGGCGCGCTGACCACGCCGACGAAGTGGCTCATCGCCGACAACAGCTCCGAGGCGCTGCCGAGCAGGGCCTGGGTGCTGCCGCCGCCAGCCAGTTCCTGGCGCAACCGGGCCAGCTCGCCTTCGCCCGGCGGCTGCATCTGCAGCAGGCTGTCGACGAAGACCCGGTAGCCATGTGCGGTCGGGACGCGCCCGGCGGAGGTGTGCGGCGAGGCCAGCAGCCCCAGGTCTTCCAGGTCACCCAGGATGTTGCGGATGGTGGCCGGACTGACCTCCAGCCCGGCCACGCGCGCCAGCGTCTGCGAGCCGACCGGCTCGCCGTCCTGGATGTAACGCGCGATCAGCGTGCGCAGCAGATGGCGCGCACGCGGGGCAAGCTGGTCGGGAGAACCGTGCATGGAATCAACCTGTGAGACACGGACACTAGATAATGGCGGCGCATCACCTTGGCAAGTCATTGGACCTCCCTCGCCCGCGTGCTAGCGTTGCGCGGCTGCTGATACCCCCTTACCCATGCTCAGACATCTTTCGATCAAGGATTTCGCCGTCGTCCGCGCCACCGAACTGGAGTTCGGGCCAGGCATGACCGTGGTTTCAGGCGAGACCGGCGCCGGCAAGTCGCTGATGGTCGACGCGCTGGGCTTCCTGTCCGGCCTGCGCGCCGACAGCGGCGTGGTCCGCCACGGCGCCGCGCGCGCCGAGCTTTCGGCCGAGTTTGCGCTGGAG
Source organism: Stenotrophomonas sp. YJH_SMC_6 (assembly GCF_059371335.1). Classification (NCBI taxonomy): domain Bacteria; kingdom Pseudomonadati; phylum Pseudomonadota; class Gammaproteobacteria; order Lysobacterales; family Lysobacteraceae; genus Stenotrophomonas; species Stenotrophomonas sp. YJH_SMC_6. The sequence continues at coordinate 84,709 of NZ_JCAFUM010000016.1, forward strand.
CAGCTGCAGGCTGCACGCCAGTGGCTGGCCGACAACGAGCTGGACGACGAGGAGCAGTGCCAGCTGCGCCGGGTCATCCGCGCCGATGGCGGTTCGCGGGCCTGGATCAACGGCCGCCCGGTGACCCTGGCGCAACTGGGCGACCTGGCCTCGCTGCTGGTGGAGATCCACGGACAGCACGAACAGCAGGCCCTGCTGACGCGCCCGTCGCAGCTGGCCCTGCTCGACGCCTATGCGCGCAACGAGAACGAACGCCGCCAGGTGCGACGCGCCGCCGCGGCCTGGCAGGCATTGGTCGATGAATCGCTGGCGCTGTCGCAACAGGGCGACGTCAGTGACCGGATCGGCTTCCTGGAGCACCAGCTGCGCGAGCTGGACCGTGAAGACCTGGAGCCGGAGTCGATTGCCGCACTCGGCGCCAGCCACCGCCGCCAGGCCCATGCCAGCGCCCTGCTGAGCGCCTGCCAGGCCGCCAGCAACCAGCTCAACGGCGACGACGGCAGCTCCGCGCTGGACCTGCTGCAGCAGGTGCGCCACGAGCTGTCGCGCCTGATCGAGCACGACCCGCGCCTGGGCGAGGTGGATGGCCTGATCGAGAACGCTTCGATCCAGCTGCACGAAGCCCTGTCGCTGCTGGATCGGGTGCATGACGACCTCGACGCCGACCCGGAACAGTTCGAGGAGAACGAGCGCCGCCTCGGCCGTCTGCACGACCTGGCCCGCAAGCACCGCGTGCCGATGGACGAGCTGGGTGCGCAGCGCGAGCGCATGCACGCCGAAGTGGAACAGCTGCGCGGCGCCGACGAACGCCTGCAGCGCCTGGCCGGCGAGATCGACAAGGCCGCCGCCGCCTGGCGCGCACAGGCCGAAGTGCTGACCGCCAGCCGTCGCAACGCTGCTGCCGAGCTGTCGGCCACCACCACCGGCATCATCGCAGAGCTGGGCATGGGCGGCGGCCAGTTCCTGATCGAGCTGGAACCGCAGGACGCCGCCAAGCCCGACCCGCAGGGTGCCGAGCGCGTGGAATTCCTGGTCGCAGCCAATGCCGGCCAGCCGCCGCGCGCCCTGCGCAAGGTGGCCTCCGGCGGCGAACTGTCACGCATCTCGCTGGCCATCGAAGTGGCCGCGCTGGACCTGGATGCAGTACCGACCATGGTGTTCGACGAAGTCGACTCCGGCATCGGCGGCGCGGTAGCCGACATCGTCGGCCAGAAGCTGCGCGCGCTCGGCGAGAAGCGCCAGGTGCTGTGCGTGACCCACCTGCCGCAGGTTGCCTCCAAGGGCCATGCCCATTACCGGGTCAGCAAGGGCCCGGTGGAAGGCATGACCCAGAGCGCCGTGGAAAAGCTGGACAGCAAGGCGCGCGAGGAAGAGCTGGCACGCATGCTCGGCGGCGTGGAAGTGAGCAAGGAAGCGCGCGCCGCCGCGCGCAAGCTGCTGCAGCCCTGAGGCCGGCACTACCGTGCGTGGGCCCGGCTTCCGCACGGTAGTGCCGGCCGCTGGCCGGCAACCGATGCGAGGGGTCGAAGATCGTGAGGTTGCCGGCCAGCGGCCGGCACTACCCCCGTGGCTGCGTCAGGTCGACGTTCTCCACCAGGAAATCAAGAAACGCGCGCACCCGCAGCGGCAGGTAGCCGCCCTGCCCCAGGAACACCGCGTGCACCTCTTCCAGGTCACCGGGGTTGGCCTCTTCCAGCACCGGCAGCAGGCGCCCGGCGGCAATATCCTGCTGCACCTGGAATGCTGCCAGCCGCGCCATGCCCAACCCACCCAGCACCAGCTGGCGCAGCGCATCGCCGTTGCTGGCGCGGGCGTTGCCACTGGGCAGCAGCATGCGTTCGCGCCCGTCCTGCAGCAACGGCCAGCCCTGCATCGCGCGCGCATGGCCGATATCCAGCCGGTTGTGCGACTGCAGCTCCTCGGCAGTGCGTGGCAGCCCGTGCCGCTGCGCGTAGGCCGGTGCAGCCACGATCATCATCCGCGTCGCGCCCAGCCGCCGCGCCACCAGGCTCGAGCTCTTCAGCGGACCGGCCCGCACCGCCACGTCGGTGCGCTGCTCCAGCAGGTCGATCACCTCGTCGTTGAGGGTCAGGTCCACGCCTACCTGCGGATTGCGCTGCAGGAACGCCGGCAGCAACGGCAACAGGAAATGCTGGCCGAACGGCACGTTGGAATTGACCCGCAGGCGTCCACGCGGCTCGGCGTGAGCACTGGCACAGCGCTCGGCCTCGTCCAGGTCGGCCAGCACGCGCAGGCCGCGCTCGTAGAACGCGCAGCCCTCGGGAGTCAGCTGCAGCTGGCGGGTGGAACGCTGCAGCAGGCGCGTCCCCAGACGTTGTTCCAGCCTCGCCACCAGCTTGCTGACCGCCGACGGGGTCATCTCCAATGTTCGGGCGGCTGCGGAAAAGCCCCCGGTCTCGATCACCCGCACGAACACTTCCAGTTCGCCGGATCGGTTGATGTCGGAGCGCGCCATGGCAATGAATCCAGTTCACAGATGATTGTCCATGCGCAGTCTAGTTCACAGATGAGTACGGAATCACCATGGCAATCCCTCCACCCGGGATTGCCCGATGAATCGTTTCAGCCAGCTCGTCACCACCGCATTGATCGGCCTGTCCAGTGCCGCCAGCGCCGCCCCTGCGCCACACTGGGTCGCCAGCTGGCAGGCCAGCCCGCAACCGGTCTGGGGCCCGGAATTCCTGTTTCCGACCCTGGTCCCAGCCGCACTGCAGGACCAGACCTTCCGCCAGACGGCACGTATCAGCCTGGGCGGGTCTCGGCTGCGGGTGCGGCTGAGCAATGCCTACGGCACTCAACCACTGCGGATCGGGGCGGCGAGCGTGGCCGCCCGGGCGGGGGACACCCCGCAGCCGCTCAGTTTCGAAGGCCAGCCCGGAGTGCTGATCGGCCCCGGGCAGGAACGGCTGAGCGATCCGCTGCCACTGGCCACGGCTGACCGGCAGGCGCTGCAGGTCAGCGTCTTCGTGCCGGGGCCGATGCCGGTACAGACGTTCCATTGGGAGGGCAGGCAGACCAGTTGGATTGCGCCTGGCGACCAGAGCCAGGCCCAGGCACTGAGCGGGGCCAGCAGCACCACGGCCCGCCTGTTCCTGGCCGGCATCGAGGTCGAGGCGCCGACCAGCGCACGCAGCGTGGTGGTGATCGGCGATTCGATCACCGACGGCGCCACCGCCAGCCTCGACCAGGACCAGCGCTGGACCGACCATCTGGCCGCACGTTTGGTCCCGTACGGGGCGGCGGTGGTCAATGCCGGCATCTCGGGTGGCCGCCTCTTGCACGACGGCATGGGGGAATCCGCGCTCGCCCGCTTCCAACGCGATGCACTGGATCAGCCTGGCGTGTCCAGCGTGATCGTGCTGGTTGGAATCAATGACATCAGCTGGCCCGGCACTGCCTTCGCGCGCAAGCAGGCGCGGCCCACGCTTGCCGAGCTGCAGGCAGGCTACCGCGCCCTGGCCGAACAGGCCCATCGGCGGGGTCTACGCATCCTCGGCGCCACCCTGATGCCGTTCGCCGGCGCCCTGCCCGGCACGCCGCTGGACGACTACTACCACCCGGACAAGGACGCCCTGCGCCGCCAGCTCAATGCCTGGCTGCGCACCGACGGGCCGTTCGACGCGGTGATCGACCTGGACGCGGCCCTGCGCGATCCGGCCGATCCGTCACGGATGGCCGCTGCCTACGACTCCGGCGATCACCTGCATCCGGGTGATGCGGGGAACCGGGCGATGGCCGAGGCGGTGGATCTGGACGTGCTGCTTGGAGGTCAGGGGTAGGCCGGGGTCGGATCCCTTTGCGCCAGCAAAGGGCTCTGACCCCAGCACGCGACCCAGCAACGAAAAACCCCGGGCAGGCCCGGGGTTTCGTCGCATCTGGCTGGCTGGATCGGCTTACTTGCGCTTCTTGCGCACGTACAGCACCAGCGAGTGCTCTTCCAGTTCGTAGCCGTGGTCGGCTGCGATCTTGCGCTGCAGCTCCTCGATCTCATGGCTCTCGAACTCGATGATCTTGCCGCTGTCCACGTCGACCATGTGGTCGTGGTGGCCGCCACGGTCAAGTTCGTAGACCGCCTGGCCGCCCTCGAAATTGTGCTTGAGCACGAGGCCGGCGGCCTCGAACTGGGTCAGCACCCGGTACACCGTCGCCAGGCCGATCTCGTCGCCATGCTCCAGCAGCTGGCGGTAGATGTCTTCGGCGGTCATGTGGTGCTGGGCATTGCGCTGCTCGAGCAGCGCCAGGATCCGCATCCGCGGATGGGTCACCTTCAGGCCGACTTTACGCAGGTCGTGGGTTTCCATAGGTCTCCGTTCATTGGCGATTTAGCGCCAGCTGCCTCGGATTGGGTCGCGGTGGCACGCCGGGAGTGTATCATCGGTTTGATTTCCCCAACCGCCAGTCCCGATGCGCAATCTCCTGTTGGTCGCCGCCGTCGCCCTGTCCACCACCGGGTGCGGCATCATCTACAAGCAACCCATCTATCAGGGCAACCTGATCCGGGAAGATGCCGTGGCCAAGCTGCAGGTCGGGCAGAGCAAGCAGCAGGTCACCGCGCTGCTGGGCACCCCGTCCATTCCCGATCCGTTCCACGCCCAGCGCTGGGACTACACCTCCAGCCAGCGGGTGAACCGCTTGGGACGTACTGAAGTGAAGAACTTCGTGGTGTTCTTCGAGAATGACACCGTGACCCGTTGGGAAGGCGATTACTTCCCGGGCAACGACAAGGCCCTGGCCCAGCAGACCGTGCGCCAGTTCGGCCGCAACCTGCCGAAGGACAAGAAGAAGAAGGGCCGCTGAGGCCCCCTGCCCGTCCCCACGGACGGGTTGCGGGCATCAACCGCCGAGCGCGCGGCGCCGGCGGTTGTCCTTGGGGTCGGCCAGCAACGGGCGTAGCAGCTCAATGCGGTCACCCTCCAGCAACACCTGCTGCGGGCGCGCCAGTACGCCATGCACGGCCACGGCCGGGCATCGGTCACTGCCTTCCAGCGCGGCGGCGGCAATGGCATCGGCCACGGTCGCGCCCTCGTCCAGCTGCAGCCGGCGCGACAGCACCTGCTGCGGCCAGGCCAGCACCACCTCGACCTCGATCATCGCTCAGGCCTCGTCGGCGACGCGGACGAAATCATTGACCATCCGATCGGCCAGACCCTGGAAGCCGATCGCCAGGGCCGGCCCCAGCAGGCGCGAGCTGGGCTCGAATTCCAGGGTCAGGGTGACCTTGCAGGCGTCCTCGGCCAGCGCATGGAATTCCCAGCGGCCGTGCAACTGCTTGAACGGGCCATCGCGCAGCTGCATGTCGATGCTGTGCGGGCGCTGCAGGGTGTTTTCGGTCTGGAACCAGGTGCTGAACGAACCCAGGCCCAGGTCCAGGCGCGCCACCAGCCGGTCCTCGCCCTGCTCCAGGATCTGGGCAGCCGAGCACCAGCGGAAGCGGCGCGGATAGGCCTGGACATCGTTGACCAGGTCGAACATGCGCGCGGACGAATGTTCGACCAGGGCGCTGCGGCGGATAGTAGGCATGAATACAGGACGTTTCGGCAATCGACCGGGCGGGCCCGAATCGGAGACAATACGGAAATGAGCAAGAACAGCGGCAAGGATAAAGCAAAGAGCGCGACGGCCAACAAGACCATCGCGTTGAACAAGCGTGCCCGCCACGAGTACCACATCGAAGAACGCTTCGAGGCCGGCCTGGCACTGCAGGGCTGGGAGGTGAAGTCGATCCGCGCTGGCCGCGGCAACATCATCGATGCCTACGCCTACGTGAAGCACGGCGAGATCTTCCTGATCGGCGCCCAGATCACCCCGTTGATCCAGGCCTCCACCCACGTGGTGGCCAACGACCGGCGCGAGCGCAAGCTGCTGCTGCACCGGAGCGAGATCGACAAGCTGGTCGGCAAGGTCGAGCGCGATGGCTACACCATCGTGCCCACCGCGATGTACTGGAGCAAGAACAAGATCAAGCTCGAAGTCGCGCTGGCCAAGGGCAAGCAGACCCACGACAAGCGCGATGCCGCCAAGGACCGCGACTGGGCGATCGAGAAGCAGCGCGTGATGCGTCGCGGCAACCGCGACGCGTAAGGCCGCTGCGCATCACCCTGTAAAGCCGAGCCATGCTCGGCTGTCTTGGTCTTCTGTAGAGCCGAGCCATGCTCGGCTTCGGTAAGAAAAGCAGTCGAGCATGGCTCGACGCTACAAAAGGCGGGTCACCCCGCCAGCATGCCCTGCCCGCGCATGCGCGGCGCCAGCGCCGCGTGCATCACCGCCAGGTGCATCACCACCGCCAGTTCCGGCGCGTAGCGGTCATCGCCTTCCCGCCACTGCTGGGCCAGCTGCGCGGCATCATCGGGCAGCAACGACAGCAACTGGGCATCATCCAGCGCATCGGCGGCGCCCTGCAGCTGGCGCGCCAACTGCCGCGACTGCCACACGTGCACGCCAATACTGAGACTGGCCAGCGACATCAGGACCACGGCCAGCCCGTGCTCGAACCACTGCGACAGCACTTCCGGCCCCCACAGCAGGGCCGCCAGTACGGCCAGGCCCGGTAGGCGCCAGCCGAGCCAATGGATGCGACCGCGCTGCGACCAGTGCACCACCACCGCGCTGGCGACCAGTGCCGCCGCGGCCGTGGCCGGCAACTCCGTCACCCAGGTGGCCGCCAGCAGCACCGCCAGCACGGCCCAGACCCAGCCGGGCGGCAACGCGCGCCGCTGATAGTCGGCACCGACCGGCCCGATCAGCTGTCGCAGGCTGCGTTGTTGGCTTGCATCGGTCACCCACAGTCTCCGTGTCTGTCCTGGCTCGGATGGTCGTCGCCAGTGTGTCGCAAATTCGTGCCAATGACGTTACCAATCCGCTATGACGGCGGCTCTACAACGTGTTGTGGACTGCAAAGGTGACTGTTCAGCTGTTTTGCCGTAGCATTGCAACCGTTGGGCAGGCCCTGACCGTGGCAACGCGGGATCGGCCCTGTACCTTGCAGCACTGTAGAAACCGGGGGTGCATTGGTTTCGACGGGGGTTGTGAAGTCGCCTGGCGCATGCCGAGGGGGTAGCTTTCCTCGTAAATCCAGCTGCAAAACTCTAGTTGCCAACGACGACAACTACGCTCTGGCCGCTTAAGGCCTAAGCCTCGAAACCGCTTGTGTCCATGCTCGCGGTGTAGAGTCACTATCATGGAATCGCGCTGGGTGGCTGCCTGTCAGTCCGGCACTAGAACACAACAGGCTGGTTCCCGGATGCGCTTTGCACGCCGTGCTGTTCGGGGACGAGATCCAACGGTGAGCTAAGCATGTAGTGCTGGGGATGGAGTGCCTTCGGACGGCGGTTCAATTCCGCCCACCTCCACCATCTGTATGGCCTGTCGAGGCCGCAAGAAGCCGGATCTCCCGTCAATGGAGTTCCGGCTTTTTTGTTTTCCGAGGATGGCGCTTCCTCTGCTGTCCCGACATTCCCCGATGCCACCCGCATCGGGAGCCAGTCACAGAAGCTGAGATCCGGATCCAGTAGAGTCCCTGCGTCACACGACGTGACCCGAAACCTGAAAGGACATCAGATGAAGCGCATCACACTGTTTGTGGGCTTGGCCGTGGCGTTGGCACTGGGGCAGGCTTCCGCTGCCACGCCAGGCTCCCGCTATCTGCAGCTGGCCGCTGACCAGCGCGTACAACCCGGCACGGCAACCCTGCTTTCGAGCACCATCGATCTGAACGCCCCTGGATGGGTATACGTGCAGTCGGATGGACGGTACTTCCCTGGCGGCCGCTCTGCCGCCAACGCCTACATCACCATCAACGGTGAGGTGGTCTCCAACGACAGCTACATCGACTGGCGGCAGTCGACATCGGCCCAACAGCACTCCTTCAATGTCATCGGTGCCAAGTACCTGCCCGCCGGACACCATACGGTCAACCTGGCCGGACAGGCCATCGGTTCGGCCGTCAATTTCGGCTCCGCCAGCAACCTTTCCGTGCTCATCACATCTGCAGGCTCGGTAACCAACAGCAGCCTTCCGAGTGACACCGCGCAGCTGGACTTCAATACCGTCGGCAGTCCTGAAGGAATGGCGTTGCAGGCCAAGGACCGCAAGCTGCTGATGACTGCCCAGGCCGGCAATCCCGGTGGCCCCATCGTGGCCATGGCTTCCGGCCGCGCGTTCGCATGGGGCAACTACGGCGATGGCATGATGGGAATTTTCCTGAACGAGCAGGAGCCCGGCATCGAATCGATGACCTGGTCGATCAATGACATCTTCAGTGGCGCAGAAACGCAGGCTCCCTTCTATTCGCAAGGCCTGTTCGTCAATCCGCCGGCTTACAGCACTGTCAGCTTCGTCGCGTCCGAATCGCCGTACTACCAGCCGCAGGACGCCAACACCAACAACGTAAAGTACAAGTTCGGCGCCAACTCCCGACTGGTGACGCTGTCCAACGGCTTTGGCGTGGTCGGAAAGGGGTTGAATCCTGGATTCAACTACGCCGCCGCAGGCCCCTACCGCCGCTTCGCCTATGTCTGCGTCGGGACCAATGGCTTCGCGCCGGGCTGTCCGTCAGCGGGCTCGCAGGTGGTCATTGGCGAGGGCCAGGTCTGCATTCCGCAGGGGCACAACGGCGTGGTGCTTTTCTCGACAAAGTCCCGCGTGCAGGGTGACCCGAACGACGGTGGCGGAAGCGTGTTCCTGTTCCTGAAGATCGATGGCCAGCAGGTGGGCAGCCTCGGCACCCAGCAGTTGGGCTCCAGACCGGACTCGGTCAGCACCCGTACCATCTCCGCCAGCTACCTGAGCGCGGGATCGTCCGCGCTGGGAACGGGCTGCCACACCGTGCAGGCCGTGGCCCAGGTGCTAGGAGATTTCCGCCACATGTCGCTCAATGCCGACATGCCGCTGGTCTGGTTCGACTGACCCATCACGCCGAATGTGGCCGGTGGCCGGGATCTGTTCGCCCCGCCACCGGCTATCCCGCGACACATTAAAGGATCTGCCATGAAAGCTCCCGTCGCTCTCACCCTGTTCCTCGTCACCCTCGCCGCAACCCCAGCCACGCACGCCGCGGCACCGGCCATCGCGCCCCCCGGCACCGCCACGCTGGAAGCCCTGCTGGCCTGCAAGGCCGGCTCGGACTTCAGCGAGGCCGACGCCATCGATGCACTGCAGGCCGCTGGCCTGGCCAGGAAACCGGGTGGCACCTTCGAGCCGGAAGACAAGCCGGTCGCCCTGTTCGGCGGCACCGTCACCAGTGCCGATGTGAACGTGGCCGAGGGCGAGAAGAGCCTCTTCGTCTACTTGAACGGCGTTGACGCCACGCATCTGGCCAAAGCGTGGTCAGTGAACACGGTCAACGAACACGCCAACACGCAGGAACCTTCATACGTGAAGACCACTGACAAGCGCCACACCCTGCACGTGATCGCAGGCGATGACTACGAAGGCTATTCCGCTGCCGTGAAGTGCCAGATCTCTCGATAATGGGTGATGCCCGCTACAGCCAACGCCGCACTCGTTGGCGGAACATCGGATACACGTCGGGGAAGCGGGCCAGCAACGCCCGCTCTTCCGGCATGATCTGCAACCAGGTGATGTAGAGCACGAACAACGGCACAGCCAGCAACGCGATCGTGTTCTGCAGGTACAACATTGCGCCAGTGAGGATCGTTGCCTGGCCCAGATACATCGGATTGCGCGTGTAACGGTACATGCCGCGCGTGACCAGCGCGCTTGATGCCGAAGGGCGCAGCGGATTGACCGTGGTGCGCGCCCGCTGGAACGCAAGCTTCGGCAGCAGGTTCAGCGCCACACCGATCGCCATCACCCCGCCTGACATCAGCGCCCGCATCGGCAGGGGCAACACCGCCTCCGGCCACAGTCGGCTCCCCAGCCAGCCGATCCCCGCGCACAGCAGCATCACCAGCGGCGGCGGGATCCGGGTCTCAAGCCACGTCATCGCAGTCCCTGCATCGCTCCATTCACCCCAGTGTCACACGGAACCGGCTGAATCGCTCGGATGGCAGCGCCTGAGCGCCCCAAAACGACCGCCCGGTATCTTCCGCTTTGACATGCCGACCGCTAGAGTGGCGCCACCGCGCAGGAGGATCGTATGGCAACCACGGGCTTGGGCTTCATCGGCCGCACGACCCTCATCATCACTGTGCTGCTCACCTTGGGCGGCTGCGCCACGTTGCGCCAGTTCGGGCCGTCGGTGCAGGTGGCCTCGGTCACGCCCGGCCAGTACATCGCGCTCAAGCGCGGTGACATCCTCACTTCCGGCAAGCTCAGCGCGGCGACCACGGAGACCTTGCGGGTGGCCGGCCTCGATGAAGGCGTATGCGCCAAACCGGGCCTGCCCTGCATCGAGGCGATGGAAAGCAGCATCGTGGTGCGCGAGGAAGACAAACGCTCCAGCCTGGCCGAGTTGTGGCTGCAGTATGCGATGACCCTGCCGGCGCCGAAGCGTGAGTACTCGGCATCCGGCCGCGCCAAGAGCGCGATCACCGAGCTGGATGCCGATTTCCAACCGCGCCTGGATGCGTGGATGCAGGTCGCGCGCCAGGCCTATGCCTATCTTTTCTTCACCGAGCGCACCGCCAACCAGCGCGGCTTCGAAGATCGCCAGACCCAGGTGCGCGACTACTACAACCTGGCCGTGCAGGAAGCCTCGGTACAGCTGTACGACGCCTATGCCACGGGCCGCGTGCACGGCCAGGCCAGCCACTTCCAGCTGGGCCGCTGGACCTTCGTGCTGGCCCCTTCAGGCGAAGCATCACCGCTGGATACGCGTACCCCTACCGAACTGGTACCGGCGGCCTCGCTGTCGTTCACTGGCACGCTGCGCAGCGTGCATCGCCGCGATGGCTTCGGTGCCGAACTGGTGGCGGTGATGAACGACCCGGCTGGCAGCATGGCCACCCCGCCTTCGGCAGCGACGCCCGCCGCGCAGGCAAGCACATCGGCCGCGCAAAGCTGGAGCGAGATGCCCTCCCCTTCAATGACGGTGCTGCTGCGCTTCTCGGGAAAGAACCTGTGGGAAGTGCTGCACGACGACGAGCCTGAGCTGGAGATCCACGATCCCTACCAGGTCACGGAAGTCACCCTGCATGGCCAACAGGTTCCGCTGGCCGCGAACTTCACCGCCGGCTATGCGTTGTGGCTGGCCCGTTCCAACTTCAGCCACCAGTCGCTGCGCTCGCTGTTCGGTGGCAAGGGCGGCATCGACACGCCGCACCTGTACATGATGCAGCCCTACGATCCGAACCGCCGCGTGCTGCTGATGATCCATGGCCTGGCCAGCAGCCCGGAAGCCTGGGTGAACGTCGCCAACGAACTGATGCGCGACGACGAGATCCGCCAGGACTTCCAGGTCTGGCAGTTCTACTACCCGACCAACATGCCCATCGCGATGAGCCACGATGCGATGCGTCATACACTGTCCGGAGTGCTCAAGCATTTCGACCCCAGCGGCAAGGCGCAGGCTTCGCATGACATGGTGCTGGTCGGGCACAGCATGGGTGGCGTGATCGCGCGGCTGATGATCTCCTCTTCCGGCGATCATCTGGTCGAGACCCTGCTGGAGACTGCGCAGATGACGCCGGCACAGCGTGAACTGCTGCGTACCAAGGGCGCACCGGTGCTGACTTTCCTGCCGGAACCGGAAGTATCGCGCGTGGTATTCATCGCCACGCCACACCGCGGCACCGACGTGGCGGGCACCCGCCTGGGCCGCTGGATCGGTCGCCTGGTGCGGTTGCCGCTGACCGTGCTGGAAGACGTCGCCACCATCGCCAACGACGGCCAGATCGACCGCAATGATGGCAAGCACGGTTACCAGATGAACAGCATCCAGAATCTGGACAAGGACGATCCCTTCGTCCGCGCGGTGGCCGACCTGCCGATGTCGCCGAAGGTGCACTACCACTCGATCATCGCGCGCGCCAAGGCCGATGGGCCGCTGGAAAAGACCGACGACGGGCTGGTGCCCTACTGGAGCTCGCACCTGCCGCACGCGGATTCGGAGAAGGTGATCGTATCCGGGCACAGCGTGCAGGAAGCCACGCCGGCCATCGTCGAACTGCGGCGGATCCTGCATGAAGACATGCAGCAGCATTCGGCCACGGTGAAGTAGCTGCTCGCGGCTGAGGGAAAACCCTCATCGCCTGTACGCATCAGCCCTTCTATGCTGGATCCCACCACCCCACTGGAGGTCCGCATGAACACGCAAGAGCCCAGCCGCCAGCCCAGCCCCGACCCGGCCGAGCGCGATGCCTTCTTCCCGTCGCCCTACTCGCTGTCGCAGTTCACATCGCCCAGGAGCAACCTGTCCGGTGCCGACTATCCCGACGCACGCCGCGATGGCCGCTGGAAGGTGCTGATGATCGCTGCGGACGAACGCTATCTGCCCACTACCAACGGCCACTTGTTCTCCACCGGCAACCATCCGGTGGAAACCCTGCTGCCGATGTACCACCTGGACAAGGCCGGCTTCGACATCGATGTGGCCACGCTGTCCGGCAACGCCGCCAAGTTCGAGTGGTGGGCGTTCCCGCGTGAGGACACGGAGATTGGCGGACTGTACGACCGCTACGAAGCCCGCTTCCGCCAGCCACTGCAGTTGGATGAGGTGGTGGCAGGCCTCGATGCCGCATCGGATTATGCAGCCGTGTTCATCCCCGGTGGCCATGGCGCACTTATCGGACTGCCGCAGAGTCGCGCGGTAAAGGCAGCCCTGCACTGGGCGATGGCCGAGCAACGTCACATCATCACCCTTTGCCACGGCCCGGCCGCATTGCTGGCCGCAGGCGTTGACGAGGCCGATGGTGGTTCGCTGTTCCGCGGCTACCGCATCTGTGCCTTCCCCGATGCGATGGACCGGCAGACGCCGGAGATCGGCTACATGCCCGGGCAGCTGCCGTGGTTCTTCGGTGAGCGCCTCGCGCAGCAGGGCGTGCAGATCGTCAATGACGGCATCGATGGCAGCGTGCTACAGGACCGCCTGCTGCTGACCGGCGACAGCCCGCTGGCCGGTAATGCGCTGGGCAAGCTGGCCGCGCGCACGCTGCTCGACGCCCTGGCCGGGCGCTGACCCGGATGAGCGAATTGGTGCAGGCGTTGCTGGAACTGGAACGCGCCCGCTCACTGAGTGCGGTGGGCGCCGTACTACGCAGCATCTCTGCACCGCTCGGCTACGACCGCGTGCTGGTGTTCGCCACCGGCACGGGGTTGGAGCGCGGTACACAGCGTGTGTACTGGATCGAGGGCGACTGGTTCGGCGACGGCGGCAGTACCGACCTCGCGCGCTACCTGCACGCCTGCCCGGTCAATCGGCACGTACTGGACAGTGACGCGCCGTTCTTCTGGAGCAAGCGCCAGGGTGTTCGCGGCGAACGCTATCAGGTGGTGAAGCAGCCACGTGGTGAAGGCCTGCACGGTCTGCAGGTGCCGGTGTTCGGCATCACCGGTCTGGAAGGCGCGATCAGTTTTGCCGGGACAGCGATCGATGCATCGGCCAGCGCGCGCCTGCAGCTGGAAGCTGCTGCAGCTGCAGCATTCCGTGCCGCTCGCCATCTGGCCGAATCGCCTGCCGAGCTTTCGGGAAGCGCACTGAGCAACCGCGAGCGCGAAGTGCTGCGCTGGGTCGCCGCTGGCCGTCGCCAAGCTGAGATCGCGGCCACGCTTGGGCTTTCCACGCGCACCGTGGAGAACCACCTGCGCCACGCGCGGCAACGGCTGGGTGTGGCGACCACCGCGCAGGCAGTGCGTGCTGCCAGCCGTCGCGGCGAGATCGAAGACTGATCACGGCGAGACACTTCCGGCGGCCTGGTTCGCGTGTTACACACGCCATGCGCATGTGCGCGATTGCAGAAGCAAGGATGATGCTTATGAAACTGCAACTGGCCGCGATGGCTGCATTGATGTTGGCATTGGGTAGTGTGGTACCGGCAACCGGCCACGCGGCCGGGTCCCCCGGATCGACGACCGATTGCGTGCCCGTAAGACTTGGGCCCAACCTCGTGCATCAGCGCTGCACCGTCACCCGCACTCTGGCAGACGGCACCGTTCTCACGTCGGTGTACTGGATAGACGAGAACGGTCAGTGGTACCTCCCGGCAGACTGATCTGCATCGGACACCGACTACGACTCCAAGGAGTGTGATCAATGACGCTGCACAATCGAATGACCGCTTTTTCTTTCGCTGCAGTAGTTGCACTTGCCGCCCTGGTGCCCTCGCCGCCGGCGAATGCAGCCGAAGAGGTCGGCCTGCAGGAGGAGTGCGTGCCCTTCCGCATCAGCGGCAACGTGTTCCACCAGCGTTGCACGTTGTACGTGGTCCATGACGACGGCACCCGCGTAGTCAGCGACCACTACAACCGCGACGAGAACGGGATGATCTACGACCCCTGATCGGGCAAGGGGCATCTGCCGGGCGGAGCGTCCAGCGCCCGTCCGGCATCTCCCAGTCGCCCATCCCGGCATACCGCTGCCCTCGCCTTCCATGGCATGCTTCATGAAACCGTTTTCATGGAATGGAGGGATTCCACGATGTTGTCGCGTTTCCGTCGCCCCGCGCTGTGTGCGCTGCTGGTGCTTGCGCTGCCTGCCGTCGCCTGGGCTGCTGCACCGGCGCCACTGAAAGTAATGTCCTTCAACGTACGCACCCCGGCCGATACCGAACCGGGCAAGCGCTGGCCCGACCGCCGCGATGCCATGGTCAAGGTCATCCTCGATGCGCACCCGGCTGTGATCGGCACCCAGGAACTGGTGAAGGAGCAGGCCGACTACCTGTCCGAACACCTGCCCGGCTACCGCTGGTTCGGCGAAGGCCGCCGTGGTGGCAGCGGTGACGAACACATGGGCGTGTTCTACGACAGCAAGGTGCTGGCCATCGAGGAGTCCGGCAACTTCTGGTTGTCCGATACACCCGACGCACCCGGCAGCATCACCTGGGGCAACCTGTACCCGCGCATGGTCACCTGGGCCCTGTTCCGCCGCCTGGACGATGGCCGTCGTTTCTATTTCATGAATACCCACCTGCCCTACCGCGACGAGGATGAACCGCGCCGGGTGAAGGGTGCCGAGCTGATCGGCAAGCGCGTGGAAGCCCTGCCGGCCGATCTGCCGGTGGTCCTGACGGGTGACTTCAACAGCGAGCCCGGTGGTGACACCTACAAGGCATTCACCCGCCTGCTGCAGGACACCCGTACCCAGGTGAAGGTTCCGCAGGGGCCACGCCTGACCTTCCACGATTTCACCGGCAAGGCCACCGTGCAGCTGGACTGGGTGCTGGTGCGTGGCTTCCATGCACGCAGCTTCCTGACCGATGACCGTCGCATCGACGGCGTGCTGCCTTCGGATCATTTCCCGCTGGTGGTCGAGCTGGACTGGCCTGAGTAGAATCCGGTCGAATCCAAAACAATCATACTGACTGAATGGACACACCTTGGCGCGAAGATGCATCTGTCTTCATTTCTTACGCTTGGGGCGGGCAATTTCATGCAAAGGAATGGATCCGTAGCGACATTGTCCGCAACTTGGATTGGAAGTATCGAGTCTTTTGGGACAGGGACAGCGTCGGTTTTGGTCAAAACATCGACAAGCTGATTGAACGCGCGTTTGCGGAACGCCCACTGATCGTTTTCTGCCTTTGTGACAGCGACTTTCTCTCGGCCATGTCGAGACCCGGCTCAGGATTGAATCGCGAACTGGCTATGCTGGAGAAGCACGTGGATCAGTCCGACGTGCGAATCGTCCCAGTCATCCTCGATGCTGAAGCCCGCACAGCACTCCCTCCTGTTCTACAAGGACGAGCATACCTGGATCTCACCGAACTGCATTCGGAGAGCATTCCATTGGGTGAATTTCTGCTCGCGGCAACCGATGGATCCACGCAAGCCCAGATTACACAGGGGGTACGGCAGCGTCTCGAGTATCACGCACTGAGCAAACGTGCACTTTGCTGGCTTCAGCACCACGGAGTGAGATTTACCGGCTCAGCGAGAACCCATGAAGTTCTCTACAACGGCAGGCTCCTTACGCCACCAGACTGGATGTACGAGAGCCCCGACTGGAACTACATGATTCACGATGACAACGAGGACTTCTGTCCGGCAAAGGGTCGCTGGCTCTGGGACCATAGCGGTCCTTCTCTCGCGATGCGGGCCCTGGGAACTGCTGTTGCTTCGGTGCTGTTCCTTGACCGTTCAAGGCCGGAGCTGCATGGAGCATTCAATTCAGCCGGCTCCGTTCTTGCTGAAAAATTTTTCTGCTACATCAAGTCCCATGAATCATTTCATGTTGATGGAGAAGAGATCATTAGAACGTTACTGAATAGTTCCGATGGCTACCGCGTGATGTCGCGTCTATTCCCACCTGCAGGCCAAGTGTAATTCTGGAAGTGTGGCCATTGCTTCGTTCAGGATCTCAATGCGGTGCAATCTCAATGCCGCGGCTGTCGCGACATCAGCCGGTACAGCGCCTGATGCTGGTTGCGTGCCTGGCAGATGCGGGCACCGACCGCCAGAAACACGGAGATGCCGATCAGGCCCAGCCCCAGCATCTGGTCCGGCAGGCGCATGAAGCCGATCGCAGCCGCCATGGTAGCCAACACCATCAGCACTACGACCGCTACCGACAGCCCTGCGCCAGGCGGTCCCGGATCACCAAACAGCATGCGCTGGGTATCACGTTTGTCGTCGCTCATCGCCTTCCCTCCTGGAATCTGCCCCACTAGTTACACCGCAGGCCCCGGTTCTGGCAGAGTCAGAAACGTCATGACTGTGACAACGTCCACAGCAAGCGACGCGCTACCCTCCCTCCATTCCCGATCTGCGGAGGACGTCATGGCGCACCAGAGCCGTCTGGCCGGATTCATCATCGACTGCCAGGACACGCCCGCTGACGAAGGCGCACGCTTCTGGGCGGCCGCACTCGGCCTGCAGGCGCAGCCATCGTATGGCGAAGATGGCGCCGAGTACGCCGGCCTGCAGGGCGCACCCGCGGGCCTGAACGTGGAAGTGCAACGTGTCGCTCACCCCTCACGGGTGCACCTGGACATCGAGAGCGACGACATCGATGCCGAGGCAGATCGACTGGAAAAACTCGGCGCGCGCCGGATCGGCTTCGTCAAACGCTGGTGGGTGATGGAAGCACCCACCGGCCATCGCTTCTGCATCGTGCGCATGCGCGAGCGCGACGCACCGGCCAATCACTGGCCCTGACAGAAGAAAGGGACGGAAGCCACTGCTTCCGTCCCGTGCGGTTACTGCACCTGCGCCACGCTGGGTTGCTGCGGCGATTGCCCCCAGCCACCCAGCGCCTTGTACACGCCCACCACGCTGACATTGACCTCGGACTCAGCCGCCGCCAACGCATCGTCGGCCGCCAGCTGCGTGCGCTGCGCATCCAGCAGGGTCAGGAAGTCTTCCGAGCCCTCGCGGTAGCGGATCTGCGCCAGCGACTCAGCCCGGCGTGCCGCCTGCGCCTGCTCGACCACGATCGCCAGCCGCGCCTGCTGCTTGGAATAGCGGGTCAGCGCGTTCTCGGTGTCTTCCAGCGCCAGCAGCACGGCCTGCTCATACTGCGCAGCCACACCCTCGGCCTCAGCCTTGCTGGCACGCAGGCGTGCACGCACGGTGCCGAAGTCGAACGCGGCCCAGCTCAGCGACGGCGTCAGCGACCAGGCCTTGTTGTTGCCATTGACCAGGCCACTGGCGTCGCCGCCAAGGAAGCCGACGAAACCGGACAGTGACAGCCGCGGGAACAGGTCCGCAGTGGCCACGCCCACCCGCGCGGTGGCAGCGGCCAGGCGACGCTCGGCCACGCGCACGTCGGCGCGTTGGCGCAGCAGCTCGCGGGTATCGCCCAGCGGCAGCGCCTTGGCAAATGCCGGCACGTCGTGCGGCGCAAGCATGGCGGTCAGCGTTTCCGGACGCTGGCCCAGCAGAACCGCCAGGCGATTGCGCGACTGCGTTTCGGCCACTTCCAGCAGCGGGATATCGGCCTCGATCGCCTTCAGCCGGGCGCGACTGCTCTGCACGTCCAGCTCGCTGCCGGCGCCCAGCTCCCAGCGCGCCTCGGTCAGCTTCTGCGTATCGCGCAGGTTGACCAGGGTGTGCTGGGCCACCGCGATGCGCTTCTGCGTACCGCGCAGCTCGAAGTAGTTGCGTGCCACTTCGGCGGCGACCAGTACCTGCGCATCGGCCAGGTTGGCCTGCTCGGCGTCCAGGTCGGCGCGCGCGGCTTCTGCTGCACGGCGCTTGCGGCCGAACAGATCCAGCTCCCAGCCGGCATCGAAGCCGAGCTGGTAGCTTTCACTGAACACCCGCTGCCCACCCAGCTGCGGATCGGGTTGCTTGCGGCGGTCGTAGCTGCCGCCCGCGGTGATGTGCGGGGCCTGGTCGAAGCGGCTTTCGACGAACACCGCACGGGCCTGGCTGACGCGGGCCACGGCCACGCGCAGGTCCAGGTTATCCGACAGTGCACCGTGCACCAGTTCTTCCAGCACCGGATCATCGAACTGCGCCCACCAGCTGGCCACCGGCGAGGTAGTGCTGAACACAGGCTGCTGCGCCCCCTGCAGCACCACCGGTTCCTGCACCGGCGCCTTGTAGTTCGGGCCGACGCTGACACAGCCCGCCAGCACCAGGCTGGAGACGGCCATCGCCAACGTGCGGATCACCATGGCAGCACCTCACCCAGGTAGGTGAAGCTGCCGCTGGCACCGGATTCACCGATGAGTGCCATTTCCACGCTGGAGCGTGCACCTTCACTGATTTCGATCTCGCCGTTGCCGCCGTTCATGTCGGTCTTCACGTAACCCGGATGCACGGTATTGACCTTGATCGGCGTGTTGCGCAGTTCGTAGGCCAGGCTCAGGGTCCAGCTGTTCACCGCGGCCTTGGAGGCGTTGTACGCCGGAATCTTGAAGTCATAGATGCCCGAGGAGGGATCCGCGTGCAGGGTCTGCGAGCCGAGCATGCTGGACACATTGACGATGCGGCCGGACTTGGCCTGCTTGACCAGCGGCAGGAAGGCCTGGGTGACCGCCACCAGCGCATACACGTTGGTGTCGAAGGTACGCTTCCAGGTCTCGAGCGATTGCTCCGACGGCGCCTGCGCGGGATTCTCGATCATGATGCCGGCATTGTTGACCAGGATGTCGAGGCGGCCATGGCGCTGGCGCACCTGCTCGACCGCTTCGGCGATGCTGGCCGCGTCGGTCACGTCCAGTTGCAGGGCTTCAACCGGCAGGCCTTCAGCCTGGAGCTTCAGCGCCAGCTCAACGGCGGTCTCACGCTTGCGACCGGCCAGCAGCGTGTGCACGCCCGCCTGGGCCAGCTGGCGCACGGTTTCCAGGCCGATGCCACGGGTGGCGCCGGTGACCAGCGCGATCTTGTTCTGATGGGTATTCATGGATGCATGCCTTGTGAGGGGGAAGCCGCCGCCGGCCATTGACCGGCGGCGACGGGGTTCCATGTCAGTGGTGGATGGTCGGCTCGCCGTGCTGCACCAGCTGGCCACCACCGTTGCGGGTGACGAACTTGCGCAGGGCCACGTAGAACACCGGGGTGAGGAACAGGCCGAACAGGGTCACGCCCAGCATGCCGGCGAACACGGTGATACCGGTCACCGAGCGCACCTCGGCACCTGCACCGTGCGACAGCACCAGCGGCACGGTGCCGGCGATGAACGCGATGGAGGTCATCACGATCGGGCGCAGGCGCAGGCGGCAGGCTTCCAGCGCAGCTTCAACGATTCCCTTGCCGCCCATCTCCAGTTCTCTGGCGAACTCGACGATCAGGATCGCGTTCTTGCACGCCAGGCCCATCAGCACCACCAGGCCGACCTGCACGAACACGTTGTTGTCACCGCCGGTCAGCCAGACGCCGAACAGCGCGGACAGCAGGGTCATCGGCACGATCAGGATCACCGCCAGCGGCAGCGACCAGCTCTCGTACAGCGCGGCCAGCACCAGGAAGGCCAGCATGATCGCCACCGGGAACACGATGAAGGCGGCTTTGCCTTGGGTCGCCTGCTGGTAGCTCAGGTCGGTCCATTCGGTGGTCATGCCCACCGGCAGCACCTTGCCGGCGATCTCGGTCAGCTTGGTCATCGCCTCGGCCGAGGACAGCAGGCGCGGGTCGGCTTCACCGGCCAGGTCCGCTGCCGGGTAACCATTGAAGCGCAGCACCGGGTCCGGGCCGAAGGTCTGCTTGATGGTGACCATCGAACCGATCGGCACCATCTCGCCGCGGTCGTTGCGGGTACGCAGCTTGCCGATGTCCTCGACCGTCTCGCGGAACGGACCGTCTGCCTGGGCGATCACCTGCCAGGTACGGCCGAACTGGTTGAAGTCGTTGACGTAGGCCGAACCCAGGTAGGTCTGCAGGGTGTCGAACAGTTCGGTGAGCTGCACGCCCTGTGCCTTGGCCTTGACGCGGTCGACCTCGGCATCCAGCTGCGGCACGTTGGCCTGGTAGCTGGAAATCGGGAAGGCCATGCCCGGCGTCTGCGCCACGGTGCCCTGCATCGCCTGCACCGCATTCTGCAGCGCGCCGTAGCCCAGGTTGCCGCGGTCCTCGATGAACATCTGGTAGCCGTTGCCGTTGCCCAGACCGAGGATCGGCGGCGGCATCATCGCGAAGGCGAAGCCTTCCTGCAGACCGGCGATCTTCTGGTTGATCTCGGCATTGATCTGCGCAGCGGTACGGCCATGACGCTCGGCGAAGGGCTTGAGCGGAATGAACGCCACACCGGTATTGGGCGTATTGGTGAACTGCAGCGCGTTCAGGCCCGGGAACGAGATGGTGTGGGCCACGCCATCGGTTTCCTGGGCGATCTTGGCCACCTTGCGCAGCATTTCATCGGTACGCGCGATCGACGAACCTTCCGGCAGCTTCACGCCGGCGATCAGGTACAGCTTGTCCTGGGTCGGGATGAAGCCCGGCGGCACCAGCTTGAAGATCACGCCGGTACCGACCAGCAGGATCGCGTAGACCACGAACACCGCGCCACGTCGGCCGAGGATGCGGGCCACGCCACGTTCGTACTTCTCCGAGCTGGACTTGAAGAAGCGGTTGAACGGACGGAACACCCAGCCGAACAGGCGGTCGATCAGGCGGCTCGGGCCATCCTTCGGTGCGCCGTGGGCCTTCAGCAGGCGCGCGGCGAGGGCCGGCGACAGGGTCAGCGAGTTGATCGCCGAGATCACCGTGGAGATGGCGATGGTGACCGCGAACTGCTTGTAGAACTGGCCGGTGACACCGGACAGGAACGCCATCGGCACGAACACGGCACACAGCACCAGCGCGATCGCCACGATCGGGCCGGACACTTCGCGCATGGCCTGGTGGGCCGCGGCGGTGGGCGACAGACCTTCCTCGATGTTGCGCTCGACGTTCTCCACCACCACGATCGCGTCGTCGACCACGATGCCGATCGCCAGCACCAGGCCGAACAGGCTCAGCGTATTGATCGAGAAGCCCAGCAGGTACAGCGCGGCGAAGGTACCCACCACCGACACCGGCACGGCGATCAACGGGATGATCGAGGCACGCCAGGTCTGCAGGAACAGGATCACCACCAGCACCACCAGCGCGATCGCTTCCAGCAGCGTGGAGACCACGGCCTTGATCGAGTCGCGCACGAAGATGGTGGTGTCATACACCGCTTCGTACTTCACGTCGGCCGGCATGGTCTTCTGCATCTCGTCCATCGTCGAGATGACCTGGTCACGGATTTCCAGCGCGTTCGCACCCGGCGACTGGAAGATGCCGATACCGACCGCGTTCTTGCCGTCCAGCTGCGAGCGCAGGGTGTAGTCACCCGCACCCAGTTCCAGGCGGGCCACGTCGGACAGGCGCACGATCTCGCCATCGGTGCCGCTCTTGAGCACGATGTCGCCGAATTCCTTTTCGGTCTTCAGCCGGCCCTGGGCATTGATCAGGGTCAGGAACTTGCTGTCCGGCAGCGGTTCGGCGCCGAGCTGGCCGGCCGACACCTGCACGTTCTGCTCGCGCATGGCGCGCACCACGTCGCTGGCGGTCAGGCCGCGCGAAGCCACCTTGTCCGGATCCAGCCAGGCGCGCATGGCGTAGTCGCCACCACCGAAGATCTGCGCATCACCAACGCCCGGAATGCGCGCCAGCGCATCCTTGACGTGCAGGCGGGCGTAGTTGCGCAGGTACAGGGTGTCGTACTTGCCTTGCGGGGAGGTCAGGTGCACCACCATCAGGAAGGTCGGCGACTGCTTCTGCGTGGTCACGCCCTGCCGGCGCACGTCCTCGGGCAGGCGCGCCTGCGCCTGCGCCACGCGGTTCTGCACCTTCACCGCCGCTGCGTCCGGGTCGGTACCCGGGCGGAAGGTGACGGTCATCTGCAGCACGCCGTCGGAACCGGCGACCGACTTCAGGTACATCATGCCTTCGACGCCGTTGATGGCTTCTTCAAGCGGCGTGGCGACGGTCTCGGCAATGACCTTGGGGTTGGCGCCCGGATAGACCGTGCGCACGACCACCGACGGCGGCACCACTTCCGGGTACTCGCTGATCGGCAGGATTGGAATCGTGATCAGGCCTGCGGCAAAGATCACGATCGACAGCACCGCCGCGAAGATCGGCCTGTCGATGAAGAAACGGGAAAAGTCCATGGAGGAATTCCTGGGAAAGGCATTCGGCGGGCAACAGCCACCCTGCCCCTCGCCGAAATGACGAAGGCAGGGAAGGCTGCCGCTGGCGCCGGCAGCTAAGCGGGGACGCGGATCAGTGCTTCAGGGCGGCGGTGGCATCGCGGCCCGGTGCCGGCGCCGGCTGTGGCTGCATCGCCACCGCCTTGGCCTGCACCGGCATGCCCGGCATGAAGACCTTCTGCACGCCGTCGATGATCACCTTGTCGCCCGCGGCCAGGCCGTGTTCGACAATGCGCAGGCCATCAGCGGTGCGACCGAGCTGGATGTCGCGGCGCTGGGCCTTGCCATCCTTGTCGACCACGTAGACATACTTGCGGTCCTGGTCGGTCAGCACGGCCTTGTCATCGATCAGCAGCGCCTGGAACTGGCCGCTGCCGAGCAGCTGCACGCGGGCGAACAGGCCCGGCGTGAACTGGCGGTCGGCGTTGTCCAGCAGTGCGCGGACGCGGATGGTGCCGGTGCTGCGGGCGACCTGGTTGTCGAGGAAGTCGACCTTGCCCGAGTGCGGGTAGCCCTCTTCGCCGGACAGGCCAACCTTCACCGGCAGTTCGCTGTCACGCTCGCTCGGGCGCTCGCCCTTGCGTGCCATCTGGGCGTAGCGCAGGAAGGTGCTTTCGTCGGCATCGAAGTAGACAAAGACGGTATCCAGCGAGACCAGCGTGGTCAGCACGCTGGCACTGTCGCCGGCGGTGACCAGGTTGCCGGCGGTGACCATCGCGCGACCGGCACGGCCGTCGATCGGTGCACGCACCTTGGTGAACTCCAGGTTGAGCCGGGCCGCGTCCAGCGCAGCCTGCGCGGCCTGCACGGCGGCACCGGACTGGTCGGCGGCCGCGCGACGCTGTTCGGCGGTCTCGGTGGAGATCGCCTGCTGCTCGGACAGTCGCTTGGCGCGCTCGGACTCGCTGCGGGCCAGCGTGGCCTGGGTGCGGGCGCGGGCCAGCTCGGCAGCCGCTCGATCGTACTCGGCCTGGTAGCTGCGCGCGTCGATGGTGAAGAGCACTTCGCCCTTCTTCACTTCCTGGCCTTCGACGTAGTTGACCTTGTCGATGTAGCCGGACACGCGCGGGCGCAGTTCAACGCTCTGCACCGCTTCGACGCGGCCGCTGAACTCGTCCCACTGGCTGACCTGCTTGACCAGTACCGGCGCGGCGCTGACCTGCGGCGGCGGCGGTGCACCGGCTTCTTCGGCGTGGCCGCCGCTGCAGGCCGCAAGCACGGCTGCGGCGAGGATCGACACGCCGACCATCGCAATGCGATGGCCGAAACGATGTGGGGTGGTATTGGGGGAAGTCATGGCATGCATCCGTACGGAGGGGTGGTACAGCTATATGAGAACGTGTTGCAAAAATCGGCGGCGTATCCTGCGACCTCAACCATGGTCGAGGTCAAGCAACGCCTGCGGTATCGCGCCACAAAGGGGGAACTTCCAGGTGCAGCAGGCCGCGCGGCAGTTCGGCATCGCTGCTGTCACAGCGGACGATGGCACGGTTGTCGCGGCAACCATCCAGCAGCGACACAACGCGGCGACCGACCAGCAGCGAGCTGGGCCACTCGATGCAGGCATTGGCCGCATTGGCCGGGGTGCACACCGGGCTGCAGACTTCCAGCATCTGCGCGCGCACGCCCAGCGCCTGCGCTTCCTGGTGCACGACCTGCGCGTACATGCGCAGCGCGGCGGTGGTGATCGAGGTCTCGCCGTAGCCCGCCCATGGTTTGGCGTTGGCCGGGCTGCCGATCATCACGTAGCGGCGCGCATGCACGTTGTCCTGCAGCAGCGGCAGCAGGTGACGCACCGCGTGCACGTGCGGCATCAGATCGGCCTGCATCGCGCCCATCAGTTCGTCACCGTTGCGGTCGACCACGCGACCGCGGCGGTACGGTCCACCCATTGCGGCGATCACCGCCGCCAACGGGCGCGGGCGCTGCGCGATGCGTTCGGCCAGCGCGCGCGCCGATCCGTCGTCGCTGAGCGACCCCAGCAGCGTCTCCAGGCCCGGCTCGTCAGCGAACTGCTCGTGCAGCGCCGCCAGCCGGCTCGGATCGCGGCCGACAACCAGTACCGGGCTGCCGGCCTCCAGCAGCGCGCCAACCACACCCTGGCCGACGGCACCGGTGCCGCCCAGGACCAGGACTTCAGGCGTCAGCATCCCATTCACGGGACATTTCCTCCCAAATCCGGGATAGTCCCGATTCGGCGCAGGCGGTCACCCTTGTGAGGGGCCAGGCGGATGGCACCGCCACGCTGCTGACGCATGGGCGCGGTAAACTCACGAAAGTCCTTGTGTACCAAGGAACTCGGACGGGCTTCGACGGTCATCGCCAGGTCCAGGGTGTTCTGGCCGGCGTTCCGGAGTCGGGCAAGAATGTTGCGCAGGCTCATGGCGGACGGGCTCCAATTAACGAATGGCGCCACGATAGACCTCAAACCTTTACTTGATTAGTCCTGATTAAGGGGAATAATCATCCCGCTCCCGGTCCAATCGTTCTGTCACGATTGTCCCATCCCCGACGTCCAGGATCCCCGACCATGTCCCACGATCTCAACGAGACGCTGATCTTCGTCAAAGTGGTCGAGCAAGGCAGCTTCATTGCCGCTGCCAAATCGCTCGGCCTGCCCAAGACCACGGTCAGCCGCAAAGTGCAGGAGCTGGAAACGCGCCTGGGCGCGCGCCTGCTGCACCGGACCACGCGCCGCCTCGGCCTGACCGAAGCCGGTTCGATCTACCACGAACATTGCCAGCGCATCGCGCGCGAACTGGAAGAGGCCGAGAGCGCGGTGAGCCAGCTGCAGTCCGGCCCGCGCGGCTGGCTGCGCTTCACCGTGCCCTATTCGATCGGCATCACCTGGATCGCCCCGCTGCTGGGCCAGTTCCATGCGCAGTATCCGGAGATCCGCCTGGACATGCACATGGGCAACGAGAAGCTGGACCTGATTGCAGGTGAAGCGGACCTTGCGCTGCGCGTGGGGGCCCTGCCCGATTCCAACCTGGTCGCACGCAAGCTCGGCAGCCTGCGCACGCAGGTGTTCGCCAGCCCGGCCTACATCGAGCGCTATGGCGAGCCGCTGCATCCGGAGGAGCTGCAGTTCCATCGCATCCTGGCGATGCGCAAGCCGTACCACACCGGCAATTCGCCGCGCTTCACCTGGCAGCTGGGCGAGAACGGCGGCGAGCTGCGTGACTTCCCGGTCACCCCGCTGATGACCGCCAACGACATGTCTGCGTTGAATGGTGCATTGGTCTGTGGCGAAGGCCTGCTGCTGACCGGCGACGTGATGGCCAAGCCGTTCGTTGAATCAGGCATGGTGCGCCGCGTGCTGGCCGGCTGGACCGGCCCGGAAGTGGACTTCAACGCCGTGTTCGCAGGCGGCCGCCTGGTTTCGCCGAAGGTGCGGGCGTTCGTCGACTTCCTGGTCGAGAAGCTCAACTTCGACGCCAATTACATGCTGGCGCAGTGCCCGGGCGCTAAGCTGGCGCAGCAGCAGAAGGAAAAGGAAGACGCCGCTCTGGAAAGCAGCGGCAAGCGGATCCTGGAGAAGGTGGCCGCTTCTGCGGCGTAGCCTGCAACAAGAGCGCCTACCCATCTCCTGGTAGTTGCCGACCTTGGTCGGCATGGCTTACAGAAGGATGCGCTATCGGCGTGCCGAGCAACGCTCGGCACCCACAAAAATGCCGCCTGCAAGGGCGGCATTTTCGTTCCGGCCGATGGCCGGACCGGCTCAAGCAATAACGCTACGCGTTATTGCTTGAGCGGAATCACCCGGATCTCGACGCGGCGGTTCTTGGCGCGGCCGGCGTCGGTGCTGTTGTCGGCAATCGGGTACGACTTGCCGGCGCCCAGCGTTTCGATGCGCACGCTCTGCACGCCCTGGCCGATCAGGTACTGCGCGACCGAGTCGGCACGTTCCTTCGACAGGCGGTTGTTGACCGCATCGCTGCCGATGCTGTCGGTGTGGCCGACCACTTCGATCATGGTCTGGTTGTAGTCACGCAGGGTGCCTGCCACGCCATTGAGCGCGCCGTAGAACTGCGGCTTCAGGGTCGACTTGCCGAAGTCGAAAGTGATGCCGTCCGGCAGGTTCAGCATGATGTTGTCGCCCTGGCGCTGCACATCGATGCCGGTGTTGGCAGTGCGCTCGCGCAGTGCGCGTTCCTGGCGATCCTGGTACTGGCCGACGGCGGCGCCGCTGAGCGCACCGATACCGGCGCCGATCAGGGCATGCTGGCGTCGCTCGGTGGCGCTGTCGCCGGTCAGCAGGCCGGCTGCCACGCCGATGGCGGTACCGATCAGGGCGTTGCGCCCGGTGCGGTTCTGCTGCTCGGTGGGGTTGCCGTACTGGTCACTCTGTACGTAGGAGCCGCCGGTGGCGCAGGCCGACAGGACGGCCGCGCTCATCAGGGCCAGTGCGACGTTGCGGGTGGTGTTGCGGATCATGAGGTTCTCCTTGGTTTCCGGTCGGCCGGCGGCCTGCGGGCGCAAAGAGAATAAACAGCCCGATGCGATGCCGGAATGATGATCGGGCACACCGACAGGGCCGCGTTCAGCTAACTGACCAGATCACTCAGGTCGCCCTTTACCCCGCCCCCGACTGGCGGTAAGCCGCCAATGCGGCGTCGCGGCCCGCGGCCAGGTCCACCAGCGGCGTAGGCGGATAGCCCGGGGCATGTGTCGCCAGCAGCAGCGGATGCTGCCAGGGCGCAAACCGGGCCTTCACCGGCAGCGCGGCCAGTTCGGGCACCCAGCGGCTGATGTACCGTGCCTGCGGATCGAACTTCTCGGCCTGGGTCACGGGGTTGAACACACGGAAGTACGGTGCCGCGTCGGCACCGGTCCCGGCCACCCACTGCCAGCCCATGGTGTTGTTGGCCAGGTCGGCATCGACCAGGGTGTCCCAGAACCAGCGTGCGCCATGCAGCCAGTGCGCGCGCAGGTGCTTGCACAGGTAACTGGCCACGATCATCCGCACCCGGTTGTGCATGTAGCCGGTGTGCCACAGCTCGCGAAGGCCGGCATCGACGATCGGCACGCCGGTGTTGCCGCGCTGCCAGTCGTACAGCTGCGCCTCACTGGGCGTTGCCCATGGGAAGCGATCGAAACGCGGGTTGAGGTTGTCGGTGGGCGTC
Organism: Stenotrophomonas sp. YJH_SMC_6; assembly: GCF_059371335.1. Lineage (NCBI taxonomy): Bacteria > Pseudomonadati > Pseudomonadota > Gammaproteobacteria > Lysobacterales > Lysobacteraceae > Stenotrophomonas > Stenotrophomonas sp. YJH_SMC_6. The sequence goes on from NZ_JCAFUM010000016.1 coordinate 112,532, forward strand.
TTCGGGAAGTGATGCAGCAGGTGGTAGGCGAAGTCACGCCAGCCCAGCTGGCGCAGGTAGCCGTCGATGTCGGCGTCGGTGCCGGCACTACGCAGCCCTTCCAGCGCATGGGCAATCCGCCAGGGTGCGATTTCGCCGAAATGCAGGTGCGGCGACAGCCGCGAGGTCCCGACACGGTCCGGCAGGTCACGCTGCTCGCGATACCCGCGCAGGGCACCGTCTTCAAAGACGGACAGTGCTTCCAGCGCACCGGCTTCACCCGGCTGCCAGTGCTCCCAGAAGCCGGTATCCCAGTCCAGCGTCGGCGCCAGCTGGAGGTCATCCAATGCCAGGCTGTCGGCCGCGTGCGGCGCCAGTGCTTCCGGTGCGGCCTGCAGTGCCGGCAGGCGCCAATGACTGAGCACGTTGCGCCAGTACGGCGTAAATACCTTGTACGGCTGGCCCTGCTGGGTGGCGATGTCCCAAGGCTCGAACAACAGGCTGCCATTGCAGCTCTGCGCATCGATGCCCTGCTCGCGCAGCATGCGCTTGATGGTGGCGTCGCGTGGCTGGGTGGCCGGTTCGTACTTGCGGTTCCAGTACACCGCCTCGGCGCCAGTCTGCGCGATCAGCAACTGCAGGGCCGGCAGGCTGTCACCACTGCGCAGCACCAGCGAGGAACCGCGCGTGCGCAGGTCCGCATCCAGCGCGGCCAGTGAACGGTGGCGCCACGCATCGGAGGCAGCACCCGGCGCCCACTCACCTTCTTCGTGCGGCGCATGGATGTAGACCGGCACCACGTCGTGACCGGCATCCAGCGCGGCCTGCAGGGCCGGATTGTCCTGCAGCCGCAGATCACGGCGGAACCATACCAACGCTACCGACACAGGTACTGCCTTCGTTGTGGAAGGCGCACATGATAGCCAGCGGTGGTGAAGGGGATGCGCGCAGACGCCGTCTGCTAGGCTGCACGGCCGCTACCCGTTGGACTCTGACATGGATGATCTGCACGCCTCATTCGCCCGCTTCGGGCCGCTGCATGCGCAGCACGAGCGTGACTGGCAGGGCCCGTTCCCGCTGCCCACGGCACTGGCGTCGTTCTACGCGCAGGTCGGGCCGCTGGGCGAAGAGATCAATGCCAGGGTTGGCCGCGCCGGCATCACCGTTCCCGGCCTTGATGTCTGGATACCGCCACTGCAGCGCCTGTGGAGCCAGCAGGCCGGCTATCGATGGCATGGCGTCAGCGGCGAACGGATCAACGACTGGCCATCGAACTGGCTGGTGATTGCCGATCGCGGCGCTGATCCGTTCATCCTCGACCTGGACGACGGCCGTGTGCTGTTCAGCCATCACGGCGCCGGCCTGCTGGATGCCGGCGAGATCACTGCCGATGTGCCAACCTTGATGGCGGCTCTGGCTGCTGCAGGCACGGTGTACCTCGATGCCGGCGATGACCTCTACAACGACGATGACGATGGCGGCATCCGTCCTGAACACCAGGAGGCAGCCGTACGGGCGGTGGCCCGGGTACTGGACGACCGCCTGCAGGCCGAGTCGTTCATCGAGACGTTGCTGGACTGAATCCAGCCATGGCGTGGATCTATTTTTCGAAGCGCTTCATCGCTTCGCTGATCAGCGTCCGCGCCTCGGCAGCGTTGCCCCAACCGTTGAGCTGCACCGGGTTGCGCCCGGCCGGCAGGTCCTTGTAGACCCGGAAGAACGCTTCGATGCGCTGTCGTTCGATCTCCGGCAGATCGGCCAGGTCGCGGATGTTGGCGTAGGTCGGGTCAACCTTGTCGGTCGGCACGCCGATGATCTTCTCGTCGTGCTCGCCGCCGTCGACCATCTTCAGGTAGCCGATCGGCCGGAAGCGCACGATCACGCCCGGATGCAGGGGTTCACGGGTCAGCACCAGCGCGTCCAGCGGATCGTTGTCGCCAGCCAACGTGCGCGGCATCGAACCGTAGTTGGCCGGATAGGCGACCGGCATCGACTGGAAGCGATCCACATGCACCAGGCCGTCCTCCTTGATCTCGTACTTGGTGAAGCTGCCGGCCGGAATCTCCACCGCCAGGTTCACTTCCTGCGGCGCCTGCTTCGGCTGCGCCACCAGGAACGGGTGCAGCACGCCATCGGCGGCGGCCACCGCGGTCGCGAGCAGGAGCAGGGCCCCGCCGATGGCAGCCATGGGGACAAGACGGTGTACGGTTTTCATCTGGATCTCCTCCTCATTCCCAGCAGCGATCGGCGCGGCCCTTGGCAGTCTGCGCGCGCGGGCAGTCACGCGGCGTGATGCGGCCTTCGGTCAGCTCCGTGCGCTGCTTGCCGCCCTTGGCGTCGCGACGCAGCTCGAAGGCATCGTAGAGTCGCCCGGTCACCGTGCGGGCTTCATAGCGCAGGTGCTGCGGATCGATGTGCAACACCTGGAACAGCTGGGTGTCCTCGGCCACCGGATCCATCGTCCTACGTGCCTCGTCGGAGAGACGGTACTGCTTCGGCCCCGCCACGGTCACCACATACTGCGGCGTCGCGGCCTGTCCTTCACCACGGCGGCCATAGGTGTGATCGTGGCCCTGCAGCACCAGATCGACGTTGTGGCGACGAACCACCGGCAGCAGCACGTCACGCAATGCGCCGTTCTCGCGCCCTTCGCGCGGCGAATAGAACGGCTGGTGCAGCAGCACGAGCGTCCACGGCTGCGGATTGCCGGTCAGTACCTTGTCCAGCCACTGGGCCTGCGCCTTGGCCGTGCCAAGGTCGAGTGCCGACGTGCCATCGACCACGGCGACGCGCACGCCCTGCGCATCGAACCAGTAGCTGGTCTGCTGTGCGGCGGATGCCCCATTGCCCGGCAGCGCGAACGTCACCGGCCAGTGCCTGCCCAGCACGCGGCGTTCCTGCGGAGTGTCCTCGAACTCCTCGACATACTCGTGGTTGCCGATCGCCGGCGCGACCAGGGTTTCCTGCGCCAGCCAACCGGCGGCGGCAAACCATTCGCCCCACTCGCTGTCATCGGCACCATCGCCCCCACTGACCAGATCGCCAGCGAACAGGCTCAGGCGCGCCTCGGGTGCGGCCTTCTGCGCGGCGCGCACCACGCGGCTGACATGGCTCACGTTCTTGTTCTGGGTATCTCCAAAGTACAGCAGGGTCAGCGGCTGGTCGGGCGCAGCCAGCGTGCGCAGCTGGTTCCAGGCGCTCCAGCTGCCGTTGCCCTGCACGCGGTAGACGTACAGGGTATCGGGCCGCAGGCCGCTGACATCAGCGCGGTGGTGGTGCGACAGCCCGTTCTCGGTCTGCAGCGCGCGGGTCGTGGCGCGCACCTGGCGGATGCCCTCGATGGCCGGTGAATCACCGGCAAGGGCAATCTCCAGCAGCGGCGCCTGCACGCTGCCGTCGGTGCGCCAGGCCACGGCGAACCCATGGCCGGGATCGACTGCCGGCGAAGCGACAATGCGGTCCGGCACCGTCGTCGCTGCGTAGTGGCGGCTGCCCGGCGGCACCTGGGTGTTCGCTTCAGCCGCCGCGAAGCACAACGACGGCACCGCCAGCAGCAGGCCCAGCGCCAACGTACGCATCAGGCAACGACCGCTCACGAACCACACTCCAGCGGCAATGCCAACTGCTTGGCGATGCTCTCCCAGTCGAACGCCACCACGCCCTGGTCGTCATGCACCGCATACAACGCGCCGTGCGGGAAGCGCGCGCTGGGCTGCTGCATCATCCAGATGCCATCGGTGTTGGCCACGGTATTGCCCTGGAACGCGCCGACCGGCTTCAGGGTGTGGCGGTCGAACAGGTGGAACACGCTGCGCTGCTTGCCCTGTTCGGTGGTGATCCACCAACCATCCTTGCCGCAGGTGCGCAGGGTTACGCCTTCGGCCTGCGCCTTGAACACGTCGCGGCCGAAGGTGGTGCCGGTGAAGCGTCCGGCCAGCGTGTAGACCTTGAACTCGCTGGCGTAGCCCTCGTCCTCTTCGGCGATCAGCAGGCGATCGTTCTCGGGGTCGCCCCAGATCGACTCGACCACGCGCAGGGCACCCGCCTCAGTGGTATCACCGATGCTGGCCACAAGCTTCGCTTCGACCTTCGCGCCATCGCGGGTCACCTGGTACTGGCGCACGCGCTTGTCCAGCTCGGTCAGCGGCGGCAGGATGTCACGGCCCTGTGCATCCTCGCCGTTGTCCCAGGAGTCGGTCACGTAGACGCTGTAGCCATCGGCACGGCGGTCGACCCACAGCCCGTACGGCTTGCGCAGATCGTCCGCAGCGAAGGTCGCCAGTGGAGTGAAGTCCGGCAGGCTCAGCACCTGCACGCGGTGATTGTCGCGCTCCACGATCCACAGCAGATCGTCGGTCACCGCGATGCCGTTTGGGCGATCGAACTGCCCTGGCGCGGTGCCGCTGCTGCCTACGTCGCGCAGGTGCTGGCCGCTGCTGCCGTCGTAGACCACCAGCTTGTCGGTGGCCTTGGCAGTGGCGATCAGCCAGAGCTTTCCGTCAGGTGCACGCCAGGCGGCAGGCGAATCGATGTTGTCAGCCGGCGTCATCGGTGAAAGGAATGCCTCGGCGATGGTGGTCACCGCACGCTCGTTCGTGGCCTTCGCCCCGGGCTTGGCCACGGCCGGATCATTGCCGTTGGCCGGCGTGCAGCCGGCCACCAACGTCACGGCCAGCATGGTGGCCAGCAGGGTGATGCGAGGCCCGCTCACAGTGCCACCTTCAGGCCCAGTGCGTAGGTGCGGCCATATTCTTCCATCTGCAGGGTGCGCGAGCGCGTGCCCTGGTACAGTTCCAGCGGCTTGTCCAGCAGGTTCTGTGCCTCGAAATACATGCTCACGCGCGGAGTGAACCTGTAGTCAAGCGAGAAGTCGAGCTGGGTGTTCGGCGCTACGTAGATGTCGAAGGCACGGCCGGCACCAAGGGTATCCAGGTACTCGCTGCGGTGTACGGCTGCCACGCGGGTGCTCAGGCCGTACTTCTCGTAACCGATGTGCGCGCTGTACACGTTCTTCGAGGCGCGCGGCAGGGTGAAGTCCTCACCGGCGCGCTTGGCCAGGCCCGGGTCGAAATCAGTGTCCAGCCAGGTGCCGCTGGCACCCACCAGCAGGCCATCCCAGCCAGCCGGGAGGAACGACAGCTGCTGCTGCCAGTTGAACTCGGCGCCACGCACCTTGGCCTTGTCGCCATTGACCGAGGTCACCACCGGCAGGCCGTCGTAGATGCCGTCGGCGCCGGCCTGGCGGACCTGCACGATGTAGCCGTCGATCGACTTGTGGAACACGCCCAGCGAGAGGATGCCGCTTTCGCCGATGTACTTCTCCACCGACAGGTCGATGTTGGTCGACTCGTACGGATCCAGCTCCGGGTTGCCCAGGCGCACTTCATTGTCGTTGCGGGCCAGGCCGATGCGCGGCGAGGCATCGCCGAAGCCCGGGCGCGCCACCGTCTTGTTGGCGGCGAAGCGGAACACCCAGTCGTCGCTGGCGTCGTAACGCAGGTGCAGGCCCGGCAGTACGTTGTTGTAGCTCTTGCTGGCGGTGACCCGGGTCGCGGTGTAGGAGCGCCCGTCCTTGGCCACGTCCACGCGATTGCCTGTGGCGCTGAAGCGGGTGTTCTCCACACGCACGCCGCCGATCACGCGCAGCGCACCGATGTCCCAGGTGCCCATCGCATAGCTGGCGAACACGTCTTCGCGCGCGGTGTAGTCGCCTTCCAGAGACGTCGCGGCGTTGCCACCGACATCCTGCGGACGCGCGCTGTATTCGCCACCGTGCTGCGACCAGTAGCTGCGCATCGCCGATGAGTCCATGCCCTGCCCCATCGGGCCGTGGCGATGTTCCGGCGAGCCGGTCGTCCAGTCACTGAGCTTGATCGCCGGACCCACGCGCAGCGACGCCTCATCGACATTCACGTCACGGTCGCGCCAGCGCCCGAGCAGGCCGAACTTGTAGCTGCTGTTGTCGCCGTCGAAGCGGATATTGACCTGCGCGCTGCGCTCCTCGTCGTCCACCTTCTTCGGCTTGGCCACCACACGGTCGAACTTGTAGTTGGCGTTGTCCAGCCACTGGTCGTTGTCGAAGGTGTAGGTGGGCAGGCGACTGCGCTGGTCCAGCGTGCCATTGAAGGCCTTGCCGTTGAGCTTGAAGCGCGATTCGATCTCGTCGTCCACGCGTTCTTCGGTGCGGGTATAGCCGATTTTGTAGTCCAGTACCGCGTCGGTCAGCTTGTTCTCGCCACCCAGGCTGGCGGCGAAGGTGTTCTCTTCCTTGGTCCGGTAGCGCATGCGCTTGTCGATCGAATCCTTCGGCATGCCGGCAAGTCGATACTGGTCGGTGCCGGTGGCGATCATGTCGGCGCTGTTGAAGTTGAAGATCACGCGCTGGCGGGTTTCGGCATCGTCGAACTGGCTGTACAGCGTGCGCAGGTAGTAACGGCTGTCCTCGTTCGGGCGCCAGTCGAAATTGAGGTTGGCGCCGATGCGCTTGCGCTCGATCTCGTACTTGCGGTTCTGCAGGTTCAGCGCGGTGATTTCGCCCGGGCGGGTGGTGGTCGGATCCTTGTTCCCGCTGACATCACCGTACTCCACTTCGCTGTTGTCCGATTCGAACGTCCGCTTCTGGTAGTTCACGCCGGCGGCGATGCCGAAGGTGTCGTTGAACACTTCGCTGTAGTTGAAAGCGGCCTTCGGGCTGGTCTCGCCCGAAAGCTGCTGGTGGCTGCCTTCGATCTTGCCACGCAGGCTGCGGCCCTCGCGGTCGAACGCCGAGGCGGTCTCGACCAGGATCGCGCCGCCAATGGCGTCGCCCGGCATGTCCGGGGTCGGTGATTTGACCACGCGCAGGCGCTCGGTCGAATCGGACGGGATCACGTCCATCGGTGCGGCGCGGCTGGAGTTGTCCGGTGTGCCGATGGCGATGCCGTCGACGCTGACGCTGTTGAGGTTGGCATCCAGTCCGCGCACGACCACGTAGCGGCCCTCGCCCTGGTCGCGCGTCACGCTGATGCCCGGCAGGCGTTGCAGCGACTCGGCCACGTTCTTGTCCGGGTACTGGCCCAGCGCGTCGGACGACACCGCATCCTCGATGGCGTTGCTGCTGCGCTTGAGGTCCACCGCGCGGATCTGCGATTCAAGCTGGGCGCGCACTTCAATGCGGTCCAGGTCGACCGCATCGGCGGCCACTGCACCGGTGGCGGCGACCGCCTGCTGCCCGGCGGCCTGCAGTGGTGCAGCAGCCCCCATCGCCAGGGTCAGGGTGATGGCAACGGCCAACGGAGTCTTGATATGCACTGGGAATCCCCATTCCTGTTAAGAATGGGTCTGCACGGTATGTCCGCAAGGTTGCATGGCAATGACATGCATCTGCACATTTCATGCAGGCCGTCTCCGGCCCCGGTTTGGGGTTGGGCGCCCAATCCGGCAAAATGGCGTCCTCTCTCCTTATCCCCCTTCCCGACCATGAAGATCGTCGAAGTGCGCCACCCGCTGGTGCAGCACAAGATCGGCCTGATGCGCAACGCTGCGCTCAGCACCAAGGATTTCCGCGAACTGGCCAACGAGCTCGGCACGCTGCTGGCCTACGAGGCCACCGCCGACCTGGACACCGAGCCTCACACCCTGCCCGGCTGGGCCGGTCCGGTCACCGTGCAGCGCATCGCCGGCGCCAAGATCACCGTGGTGCCGATCCTGCGCGCCGGCCTGGGCATGCTCAGCGGCGTGCTGTCGCTGATCCCGGCGGCACGCGTCAGCGTGGTCGGCCTGCAGCGCGATGAGGAAACCCTGCAGCCGGTGCCCTACTTCGAGCGCCTGACCGGCCGCCTGGAAGAGCGCGACGCGCTGATCCTGGACCCGATGCTGGCCACCGGCGGCACCCTGATCGCCACCATCGACATGCTCAAGCGTGCCGGCGCCCGCCGCATCAAGGGCATCTTCCTGGTGGCCGCGCCGGAAGGCATCGAAGCAGTCAAGGCCGTGCATCCGGACGTGGAAATCTACACCGCGGCCATCGATGCCCAGCTCAACGACAAGGGCTACATCCTGCCCGGCCTGGGCGATGCCGGTGACCGCATCTTCGGTACCCGCGTCGGTTGATCCGGTGAACCGGGGTCAGATCCCTTTCGCAGAATGGGCTCTGACCCCACCCCGGATGCCGGCCTACAGGCCGGCCGCGAACGCTTCCAGCTGGCCGATGACGGTGTTCCAGCCGTCGAAGAAGCCCATCTGCTCATGCTGGTCGCGCAGGGCCTTGTTCGGGTGCATCACCTGCGCGGTGTAACGACAGCCCTGGCCCTCATCCTCCATCGAGATGATGGCGGTGAAGCCCAGCCACGGTGACTGCGGCCGCCAGCCCGGGCCCAGCATCGAGGTGAACACCAGACGCTGCTGCGGCACGATCTCCAGAAAGCTGCCCGGGTTGTCACTGCTGCCGCCGTCGGGGCCCTGCATGAAGGTGTGGAAGGCGCCGCCCGGGCGCAGGTCGAAGGCACGCACTTCGGTGGACCACGGCTTCGGGCACCACCACTGGCGCAGCAGCTCCGGGTCGGTCCACGCCCGCCACAGGGCGGCGCGCGGTGCGTTCAGTACGCGACTGATGACCAGATCGTTCTCGGGGTTGCTACCTGCGTCTACGGCCATGGGCCTGCTCCTGTCGGTGAAGGGTTTCGACAAACTCGACCATGCGGTCGGCGCGCGCTGCCCACACGACGCGCTGCGCGGCCAGCCATTGCTCGGCCTGGCCCAACCGTTCCGGCACCAGTTCGCAGGTGCGTACACGCCCCTGCTTGCGGCTGCGCACCACGCCACTGCGCTCCAGCACGGCCAGATGCTTCATCAGCGAGGGCAAGGCCATCTCAAAAGGCTCGGCCAAGGTCGACACCGTGCGCGGCCCCTGCCCCAGCGCCGCCACGATCGCGCATCGGGTGGGGTCGGCCAGTGCCTGGAACACGTCTTGAATGGCGGGATCATACTTACCCATCTGGCTAAGTAATACGCCGATCTGAATGCCCCTGCAAGCGGTCGCTGCCGAGGCACGATTCTTCACGTGGCCTTGCTGCCTGCAGGCCAATGCTCCGCGCACCCGCCACCGCTTGGAGTGCTCTCGATGAAAGCTTCTTTCCTGCTGGCCGCTGCCCTGCTGGTCGGCCTGCCCCTGGCTGCCAATGCCACCACGCCGCAGCAGCAGCGCATGGCCGACTGCTCGGCCAAGAACAAGGGCTTGAAGGGTGACGCCTACAAGACCGCGCAGAGTTCCTGCCTCAGCGGCCACGCTGCCGAAGCCAAGCCGGCCAACGCGCAACAGGAACGCATGCGCAAGTGCAACGCTGACGCGGGTGCCAAGAAGCTGGCCGGTGACGCGCGCAAGACCTTCATGAGCAGCTGCCTGAAGGCGTCGTAGCATCGCTCGTCCAGTTCAATCGAATGGGGGCAGAGCCCGTTGCACAGCAATGGCATTCGACCCCATTTGAATATCGATATCTGACAGATGTGCCGACCAACGGTCGGCACCCACCAATAGCCACCGGCCACCTGTCAGAGGTGGGGGCGGTGTGGGTGGGCAGGCGCCGTGGATGGCGCCATCGAGCCCCCATGGATGGGTTTACGGCGTGTCCTGCCCACCCACACCGCCCCGCCATCCCACGGAATGCCGTTCTTGATCTTGCTTCGGCTTCTGCAGGTGCAGGGAGCAGCCCTGCCGAACACCCGTCACCCCAGCGCGCGCGCCTTCAGTTCACCCTGCTCGTGCAGGGTCACGAAACGCCCCTTGTCATCGCGACCCAGCTGCGCCAGCGCCACCTGCGGGTCGTGGGTGAAAAACAGATGCACGTTGCGCGCCAGCTTGTCCTCAAGGAACTGCCGCTTCTCGTCGATCAGGAGCTCGGCATTGCGGTCGTAGCCCATGGTGATCGGCACGTGTACCCATGAGCGCCCCGGGATCAGGTCGGCACAGAACACCACCCCGCCGTGCGCATCTTCGCCGGCGTGCGCGTGGCCGACGATTTCGGCCAGCATCAACCCAGGCGTGTGGCCATCGCTGTAGCTGAAGCGAACGCTGCGACCCAGAACCTTCGAATACTCGCCGTCCACTACTTCCAGGCGACCGCTGGCCTGCAGCAGGCCAGGCAGCTCCGGAATGAAGCTGGCACGATCGCGCGGATGCGGCTGCATGGCGCGCTGCCAATGCTGCGCACCGACCACATAGGTCGCATTGGGGAACAGCAGTTCCGGCTCACGCCCTTCGCTCCATGCCGCCAGCAGGCCACCGGCATGATCGAAATGCAGGTGGCTGAGCACGACGACATCAATGTCCTCGTGCTCGAAACCTGCTTCGCGCAGCGAATCGATCAGTACGTGCTGGCTTTCCTGCACGCCATAGCGCTCACGCATGCGCGGATCGAAGAACGCCCCGATACCGGTTTCAAACAGCACGGTCTTGCCTTCCAGCGGGCTGGCAAGCAGCGCACGGCAGGCCAGCTCGATGCGATTGAGCTCGTCCGGTGCCGCCCATTTTTCCCACAACGCGCGCGGCGCGTTGCCGAACATCGCGCCGCCGTCGAGGCGCTGCGAGTTTCCACGAATAGACCAGAGTTTCATGTGTCGATTATCGGCGCCGGCTCGTTAAATAATCGCTAGAAAGGAAACAGAAAACCCCGCCGTCAAGGGCGGGGTTTCGGTAAACAGCCAGAATGGCGGCCAGCGGCCGGCACGAGCGGATCAGCGTGCCGGCACGACCAGGGCGCTGCCCACCGGGTTGCGCGGGTCGCTGCCGCCAAACAGCTTGTTGGCCTTCCGGTCCCATTCCACGGTCTGCAGGTTGCCCCACACGTGGCTGGACCCGCGGCCCCCGGCGGCCACATTGCCCGGCAGGTCGATCTTGTGACCCATCGCCTGCAGCTGCTTCACCGTGGCCGCGTCGAATGCATCGCCCTCGGCTTCGATCAGGTCCGGCAACCACTGGTGGTGGTAGCGCGGCAGCGCGGCAACCTGCTGCGCGTCCAGGCCGGCGTCGTAGCCGAGGATACCCAGCAGCACCATGGTGATGATGCGGCTGCCACCCGGGGTGCCCAGCACCACCACCTTGTCGGCGTTCTCCATGAAGGTCGGGGTCATCGAGCTGAGCATGCGCTTGCCCCCCTTCGGCGCATTGGCCTCGTAGCCCATCACGCCGAACGCGTTGGGCGTGCCCGGCTTCAGCGCGAAGTCGTCCATCTCGTTGTTCAGCAGCACGCCGGTGCCCTTCGGAATCAGCCCCGAGCCGTACAGCAGGTTGACGGTCTGGGTCGCGCCGACCCGGTTGCCGTCACGGTCGATGATCGAGAAGTGCGTGGTCTCGTCATCTTCCAGCGGGGTCGGGTTGCCCGACAGCAGGTCGCTGGGCGTGGCCTTCTCCGGATGGATGGTCGCCCGCAGGCCCTGTGCGTAGTCCTTGCTGGTCAGCACTTTCTGCGGGATCTGCACGAAGTCCGGATCGCCGAGGAAGAAGGTGCGGTCGCGGTAGGCACGGCGCATCGACTCCACCACCAGGTGGGTGCGGTGCGCCGGATCCATCTTGTTGATGTCCCAGCCTTCCAGGATCTGCAGCATGCTGGCCAGCGCGATGCCACCGGACGACGGCGGCGGCGCGGTGGTGATCTTCCAGCCGTTGTAGTTGAACACGATCGGTTCGCGCTGCTTCACGCGATAGCCGGCCAGCTCTTCAGCGGTCCACTGGCCGCCGGCCTGCTTCACGCCGGCCAGCAACAGCTTTCCGGTCTGGCCCTTGTAGAAGCCATCGAAGCCACCTGCGGCCAAGCGCTCCAGCGTCTGTGCCAGCTCCGGCTGCTTGAACAGGTCACCGCTGGCGATCGGCTTGCCGTTGCGCAGGTAGACCTCACGGGTGCCGGGATAGCGCTCCATCACCTCACGGCGAGAGGCATAGCCCTTGGCCATGCGGTCGTAGACCGGGAAGCCTTCGCGCGCGATGCGGATCGCCGGCTGCAGCGATGCAGACAGCGGCAGCTTGCCGTGCTTGGCCGACAGCTCGACCAGCGCCGCAGGCAGGCCCGGAATACCGGCCGACCAGGCACCGTTGACCGAGCGGTCACGGTCGAGGTTGCCCTGCTTGTCGAGGAAGGCCTGCGGCGTTGCCGCGGCCGGCGCGGTCTCGCGCGCGTCCAGCATCACGTCCTTGCCGGTGGCCGCGTCGTGCAGCAGGAAGAAGCCACCGCCGCCCAGCCCGGAACTGATCGGCTCGACCACCGCCAGCGTGGACGATACCGCCACCGCGGCGTCGAAGGCGTTGCCGCCCTGCGCCAGGATGTCGATGCCGGCCTGGGTGGCCAGAGCGTGGCCGCTGGCAATGGCCGCGCCATCGGGGCGCTCGGCACGGGCCGGGCCGTCGGCCCAGGCAATCGGGCTCAGCAGCAGGCAGAGCAGCAATAGAGGGCGGACGATCAGCGTCTTCATTCGGATGGGGGCTCCGCATAGAGTTCGGGGTGATCGTGCTGCAGCTGGCGCAGCTTGGCCAGCAGCTGGTCTTCCGTTTCCACGATCTCCGGGTCCGGATCGATGCACTCGACCGGGCAGACGACCACGCACTGTGGCTCGTCGAAATGACCCACGCATTCGGTGCAGCGCGCAGGGTCGATCACGTAGATGGTTTCACCCATCGCAATGGCCTGGTTCGGGCAGGCCGGCTCGCATACGTCGCAGTTGACGCAGAGCTCGTTGATTTTCAGCGACACGGCGATACTCCTCGCCCGCGCCCTGGGACAAAGGACCGGCCAGCGCGGGCGCGCGGGCCGGTCAGGTCATCAGCGGCGCCCTTGCAGGACGCCGCCCGGGCCATGCCGGAGCATGGCCGCCATGGCTCGGTCTTACTTGGCTTCGACGAAAATGTACTCGGCACCGGTCGGCTGGATCGCAGCCTGAACGCGGGCGTTGTCGGCCGACTGGCCGATGAAGACGACGCGCACGCCCTTCATCGAATCCGGCGACACGTCCTTGAACACGGCCTGGATCATGTCAGCCATCTTGCCCGAGGCCGACGAACCGAAGGCCAGCATGTTGCCCGGCTGCACGCCACGGGCCACGGCCTGGGTCGCGCTCTCGGTCTGGCGCTCGTACTTGGCCTGGAAGTCCGGGTCCGATTCCGGCGAGAGGTAGTACAGGAACGGGCTGTTGGTGATGTTGCCCATGTTCTGGATCGCCACTTCCTGCAGGTACTTCTTCCAGCCTGCATCATCATCCTTGGCCGGGGCGACCAGGGCCTGCTTGGCCTCGTCGACCGGAGCGGCCTCTTCCTTCTTGCAGGCGGTGAAGGCCAGGGCCAACGAAGCGATCAGCATCGCGCGCATGGTGGTGTTCATGGGTTTCCTCCCGGAATGGTGCGTGGTGTTGTACGTAATGGGGTGCGGGTACAGCGGGGCTTACGACTGTGCCGCCTTCGCTTCGCGGACCTTGCGCAGGGCTTCGAGCACCGCGGCCGGCACGAAGCCGGACACGTCGCCGCCCAGGCGCGCGATCTCGCGGACCAGCGAGGACGAAATGAAGCTGTGCTGCTCGGCCGGGGTCAGGAACAGGGTCTCGACCTCGGGGATCAGGTGGCGGTTCATGCTGGCCATCTGGAACTCGTACTCGAAGTCGGACACCGCGCGCAGGCCGCGCAGCAGCACCCCACCCTGGACCGAACGGACGAAATGGGCCAGCAGGGTGTCGAAGCCGATGACCTCGACGTTGCCATGGTGGCCCAGTGCGCCACGCGCCAGCTGCACGCGCTGCTCCAGCGGTAGCGCCGGGCCCTTGGACGGGCTCTGCGCCACGCCCACCACGACCTTTTCAAACAGCGGCGCGGCCCGGCTGACCAGGTCGATATGACCGTTGGTGATCGGGTCGAACGTGCCGGGATAGACGGCAATGCGGCGGTTGGCCACGGTCATGGGCGGATGCAGATGTTCAGATGAGGTCAAAGTGTAGCAGTGGCGCGGCGGTACAGGGCAAAGCGCACCTCGCGGGTGCCGCCCTCGCGGTGCAGCAGCCAGTCCGGCGGCAGCACCGGCACGTGGCCGGCCGGCGATTCCAGGTACAGCCAGGCATCGGCGGCCAGGTGCCGCGGCAGCTGCGCCAGCACGTCCTGCCACAGGCCATCGGCGAACGGCGGGTCGATGAAGACCAGATCGGCCTGCTGCGCGGGCGCGCCCTGCAGCCAGCGCAGGGCATCGGCCTGCACCACGGTGATCTGGTCGGCGGCCTGGAGCTTGGCCACGGCCGCGGTCAGATTGCGTCCCAGCTGCGCGTCGCGCTCGACCAGGGTGGCGTGGGCGGCACCGCGCGAGACCGCCTCCAGGCCCAGCGCGCCACTGCCGGCGAACAGGTCCAGCACCCGCGCGCCGCCCAGTCTGGGCATCAACCAGTTGAAAAGGGTCTCGCGCACGCGGTCACTGCTGGGCCGCAGCCCCGGCAGGGTCGGCACCGGCAGGCGGGTATTGCGCCAGCGACCGCCGATGATGCGGACCTGACCGTCATTGCCCCCACGGCCGCTCACAGGCGCCCCCGGCGGGGTTCATTCGAGAATTTCAGCATGAGCGGGATTGTAGTTCGGCCGGCCCGTGGCCGGCACCCGCAGAAGCCACAGCAACGGCCGAAGCAACTTCAAAAGCTGGTTTCCTGTGGATTGGCGGGGTGGGTCCGGTCGAGGGGGACGCTGCAAGTACGTCCATGTAAGCTCGGTCGCCGCATCCATGCGGCTCACGCCCCCTCAACCGGACCCACCCCGCCTTCGACAGTTTCCTGCGATCTGCAGTAGATCCACGCCATGCGTGGATGAACATCTGTCAGATATCGAAGGAATTGATGAGATCAGAAGCCCAGCCGTTGCCACCGTCACCGGGAACCTGTCAGAGGCGGGGCGGTGTGGGTTGGCAGGACCGTTGGCGCCATGGATGGCGCCATCGAGCCCCCAAGGACGGGTTTACGGCGTGTCCTGCCAACCCACACCGCCCCGCCATCCCACGGAACGCCCGCTATTGCTGTTGCTGTTGCTTCGGCCTCGGCGGGTGCCGGGCGCAGCCCGGCCGACCAACCCCTTGATTTCGGGACAATCAGCCATACCCCTTGGCGAGGCCGCACGCGCTGGCGCGGCATTGCACATGGAGCCCTATCGATGACCGAGACCACCCAGACCGAAACCCTTGGCTTCCAGACCGAAGTCAAGCAGCTGCTGCAGCTGATGATCCACTCGCTGTACTCCAACAAGGAGATCTTCCTGCGCGAGCTGGTCTCCAACGCCGCTGACGCTGCCGACAAGCTGCGCTTCGAGGCCCTGACCCAGCCGGCCCTGCTTGAAGGTGACAGCGAGCTGCGCGTGCGCGTCAGCTTCGACCCCGCCGCCCACACCATCACCATCGAAGACAACGGCATCGGCATGAGCCGCGCCGAAGCCATTGCCCATCTCGGCACGATCGCCAAGTCCGGCACCGGCGATTTCCTCCGCCAGCTGTCCGGCGACCAGAAAAAGGATTCGCAGCTGATCGGCCAGTTCGGCGTCGGCTTCTACAGTGCCTTCATCGTTGCAGACCAAGTGGAAGTGACCTCGCGCCGCGCCGGCCTGGCTGCAGGCGAAGGCGTGCGCTGGACCTCGCGCGGCGAAGGCGATTTCGAAGTGGCCACCATCGACAAGGCCGAGCGCGGCACCCGCATCGTGCTGCACCTGAAGGACGGCGAGCACGACTTCGCCGATGGCTGGCGCCTGCGCGGCATCCTCAAGAAGTATTCGGACCATATCGGCCTGCCGATCCAGATGCCGAAGGAAGGTGGCGAAGAAGGCGCCGCGGTCGAATGGGAAACCGTCAATCGCGCCAGCGCGCTGTGGACCCGCCCGCGCACCGAGATCAGCGATGCCGAGTACACCGAGTTCTACAAGCACGTGGCACACGACCACAGCGATCCGCTGGCGTGGAGCCACAACAAGGTCGAAGGCAAGCTGGAATACACCTCGCTGCTGTACGTGCCGGGCCGCGCGCCGTTCGACCTGTACCACCGCGATGCGCCCAAGGGCCTGAAACTGTACGTGCAGCGCGTGTTCGTGATGGACCAGGCCGAGCAGTTCCTGCCGCTGTACCTGCGCTTCATCAAGGGCGTGGTCGACTCCAACGACCTGTCGCTGAACGTCTCGCGCGAGATCCTGCAGTCCGGTCCGGTCATCGATTCGATGAAGGCCGCGCTGACCAAGCGCTCGCTGGACATGCTGGAAAAGCTGGCCACAGACAAGCCGGAGCAGTACGCCACGTTCTGGAAGGAATTCGGCCAGGTGCTGAAGGAAGGCCCGGCCGAGGACTACAACAACCGCGAGAAGGTGGCCGGCCTGCTGCGCTTCGCCTCCACCCGTGGCGACGGCGATGCGCAAAACGTGTCGCTGGCTGACTACCTCGGCCGCATGGCCGAAGGCCAGGACAAGATCTACTACCTGACCGGCGAGAGCTACAGCCAGGTGCGCAACAGCCCGCACCTGGAAGTGTTCCGCAAGAAGGGCGTGGAAGTGCTGCTGCTGACCGACCGCATCGACGAGTGGCTGATGGGCTACCTGACCGATTTCGACGGCAAGGGCTTCGTCGACATCGCCCGCGGCGACCTCGACCTGGGCGCGCTGGAAACCGAAGCGGACAAGCAGGAACAGGAAGCAGCGGCCAAGGACAAGCAGGGCCTGGTCGAGCGACTGAAGACGGTGCTGGGCGATGACGTGGCCGACGTGCGCGTCTCGCACCGCCTGACCGATTCGCCGGCGGTGCTGGCCATCGGCGAACAGGACCTGGGCCTGCAGATGCGCCAGATCCTGGAAGCCAGCGGGCAGAAGGTGCCGGACAGCAAGCCGGTGCTGGAGATCAACCCGGGCCATCCGCTGATCGCCAAGCTGGATGCTGAAGCCGATGGCGCGCGTTTCGACGATCTGGGCCGGGTGCTGTTCGACCAGGCTGCATTGGCCGCCGGCGACAGCCTGAAGGATCCGGGCGCCTATGTGGCGCGCCTGAACAAGCTGCTGCTGGAGCTGTCGGCCTGATCGACAAGGTGGCCGCCGGGCATGGCCCGGCGATGCTCTGGTAGAGGCCAACCTTGGTTGGCACCCACCACAGGCGGCGGTTGGCACCTGGCGAGCGGGTTCAGGCCTCGCGATCCAGCAGCGAGCCCAGCATCTGGTCCTGGCGTCGGATCACCGCGGCGTTGGAAGCGAAAGCCACCACCTCGGCTTTCGCTGCCAGCAGATCACCCAGTGGTGCACTGACATCGGTGCCGGTAGGGGTCATCGCGGCCTGCACCCCGCCCTGCTCCACCGTACTGCGTTGCAGCTGCAGGCGCTGGGCATCGGGAGTCGCCAGGTTCGCCACGTTGTGCGCGGCCACCAGCACGCCCTGCTGGGCCGCACGCATCCCGCCGAGGGCGATTCCCATCACGTTGTTCATGGCGGTCTCCGGACCGCCCTGCGCAGCCCTCCGGACCGGTTAACGGCCGGCCGGCCGCGACCTTGAGTCCACATCGGCCCGACAGGCCCGAGTGGTAGCATATCCCTCTGATTTCAGCGCCTTTTGCCAATGCTCAGTTTTTTCCGCCGCAAGAAGCCCCAGGATGCCCCCGCAACGGAGGCACCCAAGACCCAGCACTACTCGGCTGAAGAGCTGGCGGCGGCGTTTCCGTCGGCCGCGCCGGTCGAGGACAAGGAGCCGGCACCGGTAGCCGTACCGGCCGAGCCTGCACCGGTCGAGCCGCCCCCGGCAACCGCCGTTCCGGTCGCTGTCGAGCCCACCCCGGTGATTCCGGCCCCAGCCGCACCGGTTCCGGCAGCTCCTGCGCCGACGGCGCAGATTGACGTCGCCCCCATCGCGACCCCGGCCATCGAACCGGCACCCGCACCGCTGCCCGAGCCCACCCCGGCACCGGTCACCGACGACCTGCCTGCTGCCGCCTCGGTCGACGCTGCTCCGGCACCTGCCGGCAAGCCCGGCTGGCGCGAACGCCTGCGCAACAGCGTCATCGCGCGCAGCTTCGGTGGCCTGTTCTCGCGCAACCCAAAACTCGACGACGACCTGCTGGACGAGCTGGAAACCGCCCTGATCACCGCCGACGTCGGCGTGGGTGCCACCACCGATCTGGTCGAGGGGCTGCGCAAGCGCATGAAGTCGCGCGAGTTCGCAGATGCAAATGCGCTGCTGGCCGCGCTGCGCGCCGAGCTGATCGCGATCCTGCAGCCGGTGGCCAAGCCGCTGGTGATCGACCGCAATGCCAAGCCCTTCGTGGTGCTGACCGTCGGCGTCAACGGCGTTGGCAAGACCACCACCATCGGCAAGCTGGCCAAGCGTTTCAAGGATGAAGGCCACAGCCTGATGCTGGCTGCCGGCGACACCTTCCGCGCCGCCGCCGTCGCACAGCTGCAGGCCTGGGGCGAGCGCAACGGCGTGGCCGTGGTCGCCCAAGGGCAGAACGCCGATGCCGCTTCGGTGGCATTCGATGCGCTGCAGGCCGGCAAGGCCCGTGGCACCTCGGTGCTGATCGCCGATACCGCCGGCCGCCTGCACACCCAGTCCGGGCTGATGAACGAGCTGGGCAAGATCCGCCGCGTGCTCGGCAAGATCGACGCCACTGCACCGCACGAAGTACTGATGGTGATCGACGGCACCACCGGCCAGAACGCGCTGTCGCAACTGCGCCAGTTCAATGCCGCGGTGAACGTGACCGGCCTGGTGGTGACCAAGCTGGACGGCACTGCCAAGGGCGGCGTGGTGTTCGCGCTGGCCCGCGAGTTCGGCATTCCAATCCGCTTCGCCGGCATCGGTGAGCGCCCGGAAGACCTGCGTGTGTTCGATCCGGAAGCCTTCGTTGACGCCCTGCTGCCCGACGCGCTGGGTGCCTGATAGACCGTGCAGCCACGCATGGCGTGGCTCTACTGCAGCCCGGTAGAGCCCCCCCATGGGTGGCTGCCCACCTCCGGAATACCGATGCCCCGCCAGCCGCACGCAAGCGCCGGAACCACGCAGACCGACGACTTCGTCGCCCACCTGCTGCATTGGTTCGACGACCACGGCCGCCACGACCTGCCCTGGCAGCATCCGCGCAGCCCCTATCGGGTCTGGTTGTCGGAAATCATGCTGCAGCAGACCCAGGTGAGTACGGTCATCCCGTACTTCCAGCGGTTCCTGCAGCACTTCCCGACCCTGCCCGACCTCGCCGCCGCCAGCAATGACGCGGTGATGGCGCAGTGGGCCGGGCTCGGCTACTACGCCCGCGCACGCAACCTGCACGCGGCAGCCAAGCGCTGCGTGGAACTGCACGACGGCGACCTGCCACGTGACTTCGACGCGCTGCATGCCCTGCCCGGCATCGGCCGCAGCACCGCCGGTGCGATCCTCAGCCAGGCCTGGAACGACCCGTTCGCGATCCTCGATGGCAACGTCAAGCGGGTGCTCAGCCGCTACCACGGCATCGACGGCTTCCCGGGCCTTCCGGCCATCGAGAAGCAGTTGTGGGCGATCGCCGAGGCGCACGTGGCGCAGGTGCCGGCCGGACGCATGGCCGATTACACCCAGGCGCAGATGGACCTGGGCGCGACCGTGTGCAGCCGCGCCAGACCCGCCTGCGTGATCTGCCCGCTGCAGGACGCGTGCGTGGCGCGCCGCGAAGGCCGCACCGCTGAACTGCCCACGCCCAAGCCCAGCAAGACCCTGCCCGAGCGCGAAGCAGTGGCCCTGCTGCTGCGCGACCCCCAGCAGCGCGTGCTGCTGCAGAAGCGGCCGGACACCGGCATCTGGGCGCAGCTGTGGACGCTGCCGCAGGCCGAGGCCGGCAGCGACCTGCAGGACTGGTTCGATGCGCATGTTGAAGGTTCGCTGGAAGACGCCGAGGAGCTGCCAGTGCTGCAGCACACCTTCAGTCACTACAGGCTGCACCTGCAGGTACTGTCGCGCCAGGTGAACGGCCTGCGCGTGGAAGAACCCACGTTGCGCTGGGTCGCCTACGATGAACTGCCCGCGCTGGGCCTGCCCGCGCCGATCCGCAAACTGCTCGACGGCGCGACGATCAAGACGCCAAAACGAACTTCCAAGAAACCCCGCAACCACGAGTGAGTGCCATGCCCCGAACCGTCTTCTGCCAGTACGAACAACGCGATGCCGAGGGCCTGGACTTCGTGCCCTACCCCGGCGAGCTGGGCCAGCGCATCTTTAACAACATCGGCAAGCAGGCCTGGGCTGCGTGGCTGGCGCACCAGACCATGCTGATCAACGAGAACCGCCTGTCGCCGCGTACGCCGGAACATCGCGCGTTCCTTGAAGGCGAACTGGTCAAGTTCCTGTTCGAGAAGGACGCGCAAAAGCCGGCCGGCTTCACTCCGGAAGCCTGACGCACAGGTAGTGCCGGGCGCTGGCCGGCAACCTGGCATCTGCGCGATGCCGGCCAGCGGCCGGCACGACCGCGCTATTTCCTGTTTTCCTCGCGCTCCTGCACCTGCGCCTGGCGCAGCTCCTGCTCGGATGCGCGTAGTGCCTTCACATCGAGCTTGCGGATGCTGTCGATGAAGCACGGCAGGCGCGGGCCGCCGGTAGGGTCGCGCACCAGCACCTTGTCGAAACGCGCCGAAACACGATTCATCTGGCTGGTCAGGCCGATGGCGGTGGCATATGGCAGGTCCTGGCAGGGCCCCCTCAACTCCAGCAGGTAGGCCTCGCTGGGACGCGTCCATACCGCAAGCGCGCTGTCACCCAGCTCGGTCCAGCCATTGAGGGTGCCGAAGAACTGCATGTCGTTCTGCGGCGCACCGGCATGGGCACGGTACAGGTCAAGCTTATCGGCGCTGCTGAGCCGGCCAGTGGTCGCACACGCGGCCAGCGCCAGGCAGAGTCCGGCCACCAGGAACGGGGTCTTCATGGCGATCTCCTCGGGGAACTGTCGCCATCATGCGCCCGGGCCGGCAACGCCGGCGCGACGACCGAAAGCCCCATTCAGGCGCTGGTCGGCGGTTGACCAAGGCCGACCTCTACCAAAGCAGACCCAAGGCCCCGTATTCCGGTAGTCACCAACCTTGGTTGGCGCCTGCCCTGCAGGAGCAGCCGACCAGGGTCGGCTTCCACCAAAGCGGCCCCGGCGCCTCAGACATCGGCGTGGGCCAGTGCGTGCAAGCGCCCTTCGCGCAGCTCCAGCACCCGGTCGAGGCGGCGCGCCAGGCTGCGGTCGTGGGTGACCAGCACCAGGCTGGTGTGACGCGCACGATTCAGTTCCAGCATCAGCTCGAACACCGTGGCGGCCGTGCGGTCATCCAGGTTGCCGGTCGGCTCGTCACCCAGCACGCAGGCTGGGTGATTGACCAGTGCCCGCGCCACCGCAGCACGCTGCCGCTCACCACCAGACAGCTCGCCCGGCTTGTGATCCAGGCGGTGGCCGAGGCCGACCGCTTCCAGCAGCGTGGTGGCCCGGCTGCTCGCTTCTGCTACCGCAGTGCCAGCCAGCAGTACCGGCATCATCACGTTTTCCAGCGCGGTGAACTCCGGCAGCAGGTGATGGAACTGGTAGACGAAGCCCAGCGCCTGGTTGCGCAGCAGACCGCGCGCGGTATCCGACAGCGCCGACATGCGCTGCCCGGTCACGTAGACCTCGCCGGCGGTTGGAATGTCCAGGCCGCCCAGCAGGTGCAGCAGCGTGCTCTTGCCGGCGCCGGAGGCACCGATGATCGCCACCGTCTCGCCGGCGGTCACGGTCAGGTCCAGGCCATCGAACACCGGGGTCTGCATGCGCCCTTCGGCGTAGGTCTTGCCCAGTGCTTCGGCGCGGATCACTTCGTCGCCGCGGTTGAAGACCTTATTCATAACGCAGGGCCTCCGCCGGCTGGGTGCGTGCTGCCCGCCAAGCGGGATACAGGGTGGCCAGGAAGCTCATCAGCAGCGCGACCACGGTGATCGCCACCACGTCGCCGGTCTGCATGTCGGTCGGCAGGCCGGTGATGTAGTACACATCCTCCGGCAGCAGCTTGACGTTGAACACGCTCTCGATGGCGCCGAGGATGCGTTCCAGGTTGAGGGTCAGGGTGATGCCGCCGATCAGGCCGGCCAGCGTGCCGAAGATGCCGATCAGCGAACCCTGCACCATGAACACCTGCATCACCCCGCCCGGAGTCAGGCCAAGGGTGCGCAGGATGGCGATGTCGGCCTGCTTGTCGGTGACCAGCATCACCTGCGACGACACCAGGTTGAAAGCGCCCATGGCGATGATCAGCGACAGCAGGATGCCCATCACTACCTTCTCCATGCGCAGCGAGTGGTAGAGGTTGGCGTTCTGCTGGGTCCAGTCACTTACCCGGTAAGCGCCGCCGAGGCTCTGCGCCAGGTCCACGCCCACTTCCAGCGAGCGGTCCATGTCGTGCAGTCTCAGCCGCACGCCGGTAGCGCCATCGGAACGCAGCACGCGCTCCAGGTCCTGCATGTTGGCGAAGCCGACGCCGCGGTCGACCTCGTTGTAGCCGGCCTCGAAGATGCCGCTGACGGTGAAGCGTTTCATCCGCGGCACTGCGCCAGCAGGCGTGCCCTGCACTTCTGCAAAGGTCACCAGCACCTGGTCGCCAACGTCCACGCCCAGCCAGACCGCCAGCTCTTTGCCCAGCAGCACGTTGAAGCTGCCCGGCTTGAGGCTGTCATAGCTGCCCTTGGTGACCTTCTTGTCGATCACCGACACCTTCGGCTCCAGCGCCGGATCGATGCCCTGGATGATTGCGCCCTGCACGCGCGGGCCGCTGATCATCGACTGGATCTCGATGTACGGCGCGGCACCGGCCACGCGCGGGTCCTTGCGGGCGACGTCCACCACGCGCATCCAGTCCGGCATCGGCTCGCCGTCGCGGCTGATGGTGGTGTGCGCGGTCATCTGCAGCAGGCGGCTGCGGATTTCCTTCTGGAAACCGCTCATCACCGCCAGGGTGGTAATCAGCACCGTAACGCCGAGCGCGATGCCCAGGATCGATGCCATCGAGATGAAGGAGATGAAGCCGTTGCGGCGCTTGGCGCGCAGGTAGCGCAGGCCAATGGCCACGGGAATGGGTTTGAACATGCAGGCACGCCGGTCAATTCAGCTTATGGTGCCATCGACCGGGGCCTACGGGAAACGCCGCGTGCAGCCACGGCCAGTCGCAGTTCACGTCGCTGCCTGGAATCGAGCACATCGGGCCAGAACAGCAGGCGCCGGCGGCGCCGATCCTGACGCCAGAGCAACAACAGCCATGGCCCACGCACGACCAGTTGTGGTGCATCGACGTCCTGCCCGGCCACCTGCAGCGGCTCGGGCGGTACCGGCAGAAGCACCTGCACGCGCGGCCTGCGCTGGCGCCAGGCCAGTTCGGCCAACCCGATGCCCCAGGCCAGCAACACCGCCGGCGTCAGCAGCCGGGGCGGCAGATCCGATGCGCGCAGCAGCCAGGGTGCGGCCAGCAGCACCGCCAGCAGGGCGGCGGCCTGCAGCCGCGAGGGGCGCCACTCAAGGCTTGAGGGCGAGGATCTTCTGCATGAGGGGGATCGCGTGCGCATGCGGGCAGGCCTCATAGCCCATGAACCAGCGCCACAACTTATCGTCCTCGCAGTCGAGCAGGAACAGGAAAACCTCGCGCTCCTCGGTCGGCGCAGTGCTCCATTCGTGGTCGAGATAACGGCCGAACAGCTGGTCCAGCTCACGCATGCCGCGGCGGCAGCGCCAGCGCAGCTTCTTCAGCAGAACGTCTTCTTCCATCGTGTTTCTCCAGATACAGCAAAGCCACGCATGGCGTGGCTCTACTGGGGTGGCACAGCCACGCATGGCGTGGCTCTACCGGGTACGGCCAGAGCCGATCAGGCGCGGCGTTCCATCATCAGTTTCTTGATCTCGGCGATCGCCAGCGCCGGGTTCAGGCCCTTCGGGCAGGTCCGGGCGCAGTTCATGATGGTGTGGCAGCGGTACAGCTTGAACGGATCTTCCAGATCGTCCAGGCGCGCACCGGTGTCCTCATCGCGCGAGTCGATGATCCAGCGGTAGGCCTGCAGCAGGATCGCCGGGCCCAGGTAACGCTCGCCGTTCCACCAGTAGCTCGGGCAGCTGGTCGAGCAGCAGGCGCACAGGATGCACTCGTACAGGCCGTCCAGCTTCTTGCGGTCTTCCGGCGACTGCAGGCGCTCACGGTCCGGCGGTGCCGGGGTCTGGGTGCGGATCCACGGCTTGATCGAGGCGTACTGCGCGTAGAAGTGGGTCAGGTCCGGAACCAGATCCTTCACCACGTTCATGTGCGGCAGCGGGTAGATCGGCACTTCCTTCTTGCCGCAGTCCGAGATGGCTCGGGTGCAGGCCAGGGTGTTGGTGCCGTCGATGTTCATCGCGCACGAACCACAGATGCCTTCGCGGCACGAGCGGCGGAAGGTCAGGGTCGGGTCGATCTCGTTCTTGATCTTGATCAGGGCGTCCAGGACCATCGGGCCACAGGCGTCCAGATCGACTTCATAGGTATCGGTGCGCGGGTTGCTGTCGTCGTCCGGACTCCAGCGGTAGATCTTGAAGGTGCGCACGTTCTTGCCGCCGTTCTTGACGGGGAAGTGCTTGCCCTTCGTGATCTTGGAATTCTTGGGGAGTGAAAACTCGGCCATGGCTGCTCTCGTTGGCTCAGGCGGCCCGCGCCCTTGGGCGCGGATTGCATGGTAGGCGGGGTCGGATCAGTACACGCGCGGCTTCGGCGGCACCACGGACACGTCGTCGGTCAACGTGTACATGTGCACCGGACGGTAGTCGAAGCTGCACTTGCCCTTCTCGTCGACGCTGACCAGGGTGTGCTTCTGCCAGTTGACGTCGTCGCGGTCCGGATAGTCCTCGTGCGCATGCGCACCACGGCTTTCCTTGCGCTGTTCGGCCGAGTTGATCGTCGCCACCGCGTTGAGCAGCAGGTTGTTCAGCTCGTAGGTCTCGATCAGGTCCGAGTTCCACACCAGCGAACGGTCGGAGACCTTCACGTCCTGGAACGAGTCGAAGATCTTGTCCATCTTCTCGCAGCCTTCCTTCAGCGTCTGGCTGGTGCGGAAGACGGCCGCGTCGGCCTGCATGGTGCGCTGCATGCGATCGCGGATGACCGAGGTCGGGGTATCGCCGTTGGCGTGGCGCAGCTTGTCCAGCAGGCCCAGCGCCTTGTCGCAGGCATCGGCCGGCAGCGGCTTGTGCGATGCGCCCGGCTTGATGGTCTCGGCGCAGCGGTTGGCCACCGCACGACCGAACACCACCAGGTCCAGCAGCGAGTTCGAGCCCAGTCGGTTGGCGCCGTGCACGGACACGCAGGCCGCTTCACCGATGGCGTACAGGCCCGGCACCACGGCATTGTCGTTGTCGCCGACCTTCTGCACCACTTCGCCGTGGTAGTTGGTCGGGATGCCGCCCATGTTGTAGTGCACGGTCGGGATGACCGGGATCGGCTGCTTGTGCACGTCGACGCCAGCGAAGATGCGGGCGCTTTCGGCGATGCCCGGCAGCTTGTCGTCGATCACGCCCGGGCCGAGGTGGGTCAGGTCGAGCAGGATGTGGTCCTTGTGCTCGCCGACGCCGCGGCCTTCGCGGATCTCGATGGTCATCGAACGGCTGACCACGTCGCGCGAGGCCAGGTCCTTGTAGTGCGGCGCGTAGCGCTCCATGAAGCGCTCGCCGCTGCTGTTGCGCAGGATGCCACCTTCACCGCGGACACCCTCGGTGATCAGGCAGCCGGCGCCGTAGATGCCGGTCGGGTGGAACTGCACGAACTCCATGTCCTGCATGGCAATGCCGGCACGCATGGCCAGGCCGCCACCGTCGCCGGTGCAGGTGTGCGCCGAGGTGGCGCTGAAGTAGGCACGGCCGTAGCCGCCGGTGGCCAGTACCACGCCCTGGGCGCGGAACAGGTGCAGGGTGCCGTCGGACATGTCCAGGGCCAGCACGCCGCGGCAGGCGCCTTCGTCGTCGAAGATCAGGTCGAGCGCGAAGTACTCGATCATGAAGCGCGCATCGTGCTTCAGCGACTGCTGGTACAGGGTGTGCAGCATCGCGTGGCCGGTACGGTCGGCCGCCGCGCAGGTACGCTGCGCCGCCGGGCCTTCGCCGTACTTGGTGGTCATGCCACCGAACGGACGCTGGTAGATCTTGCCTTCGGCGGTGCGCGAGAACGGCACGCCGTAGTGTTCGAGCTCGATGATGGCCGGGATGGCCTCACGGCACATGTATTCGATGGCGTCCTGGTCGCCCAGCCAGTCCGACCCCTTGATGGTGTCGAAGAAGTGGTAGCGCCAATCGTCTTCGCCCATGTTGGCGAGTGCGGCCGAGATACCGCCCTGGGCGGCAACGGTGTGCGAACGGGTCGGGAAGACCTTGGTCAGGCACACGGTCTGCAGGCCCTTGGCGGCCAGGCCGAACGTGGCGCGCAGGCCGGCGCCGCCGGCGCCGACCACGACCATGTCGTACTTGTGTTCGGTGATCTTGTAAGCGGACATCTAATCTGGATTCCTGTGTAGGTGCCTGGGCTCAGGCAACGCCGAGGGCGATGCGGCCCACCGCAAACACACTGACGATCATGCCGAGCACGGCGACGAACTTCACCGCGGTCTGCAGCACCAGGGCCAGCAGCGATTCGTGGATGTAGTCTTCCAGCACGACCTGCATGCCGAGCTGCGCGTGCCAGAACATGGCGATCAGCAGGCCGATCAGCGGCACTGCGTTCCACGGCTTGGCCACGGCGGCGGCGGCGGTCGCGTAGTCCGAGCCCAGCAGGCCCAGCACGAAGACCAGGAACCAGATACCCAGCACCACCAGCGCGGCGGCAGTCAGGCGCTGATGCACGAAGTGCTCGGTGCCGGTCTTCGCCGAGCCAAGGCCACGCACGTTCTTCAACGGGGTACGGAACTTGCTCACGCGGCACCTCCGAACATCACATAGGCCCACACCAGCAGGGTGATCACCAGGCTGCCGGTGACCGACAGCCAGCTGCTGCGGATGAAGGCGGGGATGCTGAAGCCGATGGCGAAGTCCTGCACCACATGGCGGATGCCATTGCACAGGTGATAGGCGAACGACCATGTCCACGCGAACAGGAACACGCGGCCATACCAGGCCCCGGCATGGCCGGTGAAGCAGTTCCAGGACTCGGGCCCCATCATCAGGGCCAGCAGGCCGGCAGCGATGATGAGGGCACCAACAGACAGAAAGACGCCAGTGGCTCGATGCAGGATCGAGGTGGCCATCTGAATCTGCCAGCGATACACCTGAAGGTGCGGGGAAAGTGGGCGTTGTCTGGTCGCCATTCGCTGGGCTCGTTGTCTCGGCTGGGCGGCACGCGGCCGCGTTGGCTCAATGCTGATCAGAAATCGATGCAGCGTCCGTTTTTCTCCCAATCGCCATACCGCACCGGATCAAGTCCGCCGCGGCCGCCGAATTCTTCTGCTTTTTCCTGTTCCACGGGCACGGGTGCCGCGGGGACCAGCGGGGCTTCAGATTCGTCGTCGGGAGTGGGGGTTGTTTGGCCTATCATGTTCGGTCTCGCAACGCACAAATTTTAGACCTCGTTCACGTGCCTGACAACCTGCCCCCTGCTTTCGTCGGATATCCGCGCCTGCCCGGCCACCAGCTGCTGAGCCTGCAGGGCCCGGATGCGGCTGTCTTTGCCCACGCCCAGTTCAGCAGCGATGTCACCGCCCTGCCCCTGCTGCACTGGCAGTGGAGTGCCTGGTTGAGCGCCAAGGGCCGCACCCTGGCGGTGTTCCAGCTGCTGCGGTTGGCCGACGACCACCTGATGCTGGTGCTGGCGGATGGCGATGCCGATGCGATTGCGTCGCAACTGCAGCGCTTCGTGTTCCGCCGCAAGGTGAAGGTGCTGGTGCGCGATGATCTGGCGGCGGCCGGGGCATTCACTGCGCCCGAGGCCGCCAGCGGCGCCGCGATTGCGCAGGCCGCAGGTGATGGCTGGGAACTGGACCTGGGCAGCGATGCCCTGCCGCGCACCCTGCGCATCGGCGCCGCCGATGCCTTTGCGGCCGGCAGCGAAACCGATGAGGCCGCTTTCGCCCTGGCCTGGCGCCAGGCCGACCTGCGCTACGGGCTGCCGCGGCTGGAAGAAGGCCAGCGCGAGGTGTGGACCCCGCAGCAGCTGGGCCTGGACCGTCTGAACGGCTACAGCGTGAAGAAGGGCTGCTATCCCGGCCAGGAAATCGTCGCCCGCACCCACTTCCTCGGCAAGGCCAAGCGCGCGGTGCAGCTGATGCATACCGCGGCACCGGCGCAGGCCGGCGATGGCGTGCAGCAGGACGGCGCGGCGCTGGGCACGATCGCCTGCGTGGCCGGCGACCTGGCACTGGCGGTGCTGCCACTGGAGGCGGGTGATGCTGACCTGCAGGTGGGTGATGCCATCGCGCAGCGCGTGCCGTTGCTGGATGGATTGGCACGCTGAATCTGTTGGGCTCTCATCCACGCCTTCGGCGGAGGAATGGTAGTGCCGGCCGCTGGCCGGCAACCACGCATGAATGAGGTAGCCGGCCAGCGGCCGGCCTTACCCGTTACAGGCGCTCGCCGGTTTCCGCGCTGAAGAAATGCAGGCCCTGCGGGTGGATCGCCACGCGGATCTGCTCGCCCACCGCCGGCAGCGCCTGCGGCGCCACGCGCATGGTCAGCGCGTGCTGGCCACTGCTCAGATTCACGAAGATCTCGTTGCCGACCGGCTCGATGCCTTCGATGCGCGCGGTGAACGCATGCGCATCATCGGCGCTGGCCGGCTGCAGGTGCTCCGGACGCACGCCCACCGCGATCGGCTTCTGCAGCCACGCCGGATCGATCGTGGCCTGGCCCAGCGGTGCACGCCAGTCGCCGTCGACCACGGTCACGCCGCTGGCATCGCCCTGCAGCGTGCCGCGCAGCACGTTCATCGCCGGGCTGCCGAGGAAGCCGGCCACGAACAGATTGGCCGGACGGTCGTACAGCGCCATCGGCGTATCGATCTGCTGGATGATGCCGTCCTTCAGCACCACGATGCGCTGGCCCAGGGTCATCGCCTCGACCTGATCGTGCGTCACGTAGATCATGGTGGTGCCCAGCTTGCGGTGCAGCTGCGCGATTTCGGTACGCACGCTGTGGCGCAGCTTGGCATCCAGATTGGACAGCGGCTCGTCAAGCAGGAACACCGCCGGCTCGCGCACCAGCGCCCGGCCCAGCGCAACACGCTGGCGCTGGCCGCCGGACATCGCCTTGGGCAGCTTGTCCATCATCTCGGTGAGGCCCAGCGTCTGCGCCGCCTCGGCGATGCGCTTGTCGATGGTGGCCTTGTCATGGCCGCGCAGCTTCAGGCCGAAGGCCAGGTTCTCGGCCACCGTCATGTGCGGGTACAGCGCGTAGCTCTGGAACACCATCGCGATGTCGCGATCCTTCGGCGCCACATCGTTGACCACGCGATCACCGATGGTCAGCGTGCCGCCGCTGATCTCTTCCAGGCCAGCCACCATCCGCAGCAGGGTCGACTTGCCACAGCCGGAGGGACCGACCAGCACCATCAGCTCGCCATCGGCGACCTCGAAGGTGGCGTCCTTCACCGCGACCTGGCCGTTGTCATAGACCTTGCGCACACCCTGCAACTGCACTTTTGCCATATCACCTATCCGGTCCGCCCGAAGCCGGGCTGTCTTTTGGGACTGCCTCGGCCCTCCCGATGGCAGTGATGATTGCGCGCTTGCCGCATGACGGCGAGCACTGCAATCGAATACAGTTGCCCATTCTGCCATGTAAACGTTTTCACGTGGCACTATCCGATGATCGGTGCGCACCGATCTGCGTCGGCGGTTGAACGAAGGTTCCGCCGGGGTAGTGGTTTCGAATGGAACGGTCTTCCGGTGCCCCGGAGAACGCCCCCAGCGAACCTCGGACAGGCAGTTGCGCGGATGTCCCCCGAACCCAGCCATGAAGCGATTGACAACGATGTCACCCGGATCTGAAACTCGAGCGATGCACGACACCCTCTTCCTGTTCGGTGCCACAGGT
This sequence comes from Stenotrophomonas sp. YJH_SMC_6, assembly GCF_059371335.1. Lineage (NCBI taxonomy): Bacteria > Pseudomonadati > Pseudomonadota > Gammaproteobacteria > Lysobacterales > Lysobacteraceae > Stenotrophomonas > Stenotrophomonas sp. YJH_SMC_6. The sequence goes on from NZ_JCAFUM010000016.1 coordinate 142,502, forward strand.
GATCTGGCCCAGCGCTACCTGTTCCCTTCGCTGCTTCGCCTGCTTGGCGACGGCCTGCTGCCGGAGGACTTCCGCATCCGCGCACTGGCGTTGTCCGGGCATGACACCGAAGCCTTCCATGACATCCTGCGCCCGCGCCTGCAGCAGGCCATGCCGATGGCCTCGCAGGACGACATCAACGGCCTGCTGCGCCGCATCGACTACCGTTCGGTCGACCTGCGCGACGTCGACTCTGTCGCCGCCGCCGTCTCCGATCTGGTGCATCGCAAGTGCGTCAGCTACCTGGCCATTCCGCCGGGCCTGTACATCTCCACCTGCGAAGGCCTGGCCAAGGGTGGCGCCCTCGCCGCGCCGGCACGCTTGATGCTGGAGAAGCCGATCGGCAGCGACAGCGAGAGCGCCGAGGAAATCATCAGCACCATCGGCCAGTGGATCGACGAGGACCGTGTGTTCCGTCTCGACCACTACCTCGGCAAGGCGGCGGTGCAGAACCTGATCGCGCTGCGCTTCGGTAACACGCTGCTGGAAGCGGTATGGAACCGCAACTACATCGAATCAGTGCACATCCTGGTGGCCGAGAGCGAAGGCGTGGATGGCCGCGACGCCTACTACGCCCGCTCCGGCGCACTGCGCGACATGGTGCAGAGCCACATCCTGCAGTTGCTGTGCATGGTGGCGATGGAGCCGCCGGCCTCGCTGGAAGCCGATCGCATCCGCGACGAGAAGGTCAAGGTGCTGCGCGCGCTGCGTCCGCTCGATGCCAGGCACGCCGCGCGTGACAGCATCCGCGGCCGCTATACCGCCGGCACCATCAACGGCCAGCCGGCGCAGGCCTACCAGCCGCCGGAAGGCAGCGACGTGGAAACCTTCGCCGGCGTCACCGCGCACATCGACAACTGGCGCTGGAGCGGCGTGCCGTTCCACCTGGTCACCGGCAAGCGCCTGCCCGAGCGCACCACCCGCGTGGTGGTCACGCTGAAGCCGGTCACCCACTGGCTGTTCGAGCGCCCGCAGCGCGCCCAGGCCGCACCGAACCGCCTGGTGTTCCAGCTGCAGCCGCAGGAGAACATCGAACTGGGACTGATGAGCAGCCTGGCCGGCCCGGAATGGGGCGCGCTGGAACTGCATCCGCTGGAACTGGAACTGTCGGTGCCGACCGGCCTGCATCGCCGCATCGCGTACGAACGCCTGTTCCTGGATGCGTTCAACGGCAACCACACCTTGTTCGTGCGTGACGACGAAGTGCGCGCCGCCTGGGCGTGGATCGACAGCGTGGCCGACGCCTGGAAGGAGGCCAAGCTGCCGCTGGAACCCTATCCCGCCGGCCAATGGGGCCCGAGCAACGCAACGGAGTTCCTGCCGCAGGGCGTGGACGCACCGGACAGCGAGGCGTCGGCATGAGTGCCAACTCGCAGCCGGTGCTGGTCGCCGACATCGGTGGCACCAACGCCCGCTTCGCCCTGGCCGACACCTCGCTGGACGCGCCATTGCTGAAGGAGAGCATCCGCGAGTACGCAGTGGCGGAGTTCCCGTCGCTTGGCGATGCCGCCCGCCATCACCTTGAGCAGATCGGCGCTGCCGCCAGCCGCGGCGTGTTCGCGGTGGCCGGCCGCGTAGACGGTGACGAGGCACGCATCACCAATCATCCGTGGGTGATCTCGCGCAGCCGCACCGCGGCGATGCTCGGTTTCGACGAGCTGCACCTGATCAACGACTTCGCCGCACAGGCGATGGCGATCTCGCTGCTGCAGCCCGAGGACGTGGTCCAGGTCGGTGGCGCCGCCTGGGTGCCGGGAAAGCCGGGCCAGCCACGCAACTATGCGGTGATCGGGCCCGGTACCGGGCTCGGCGTCGGTGGCCTGATCCTTCGACACGGCCGCTGCTACCCGCTGGAAACCGAAGGCGGCCATGTCAGCTTCCCGCCGGGAACGCCGGAGGAGATCCGCATCCTGGAGATCCTGTCCGAGCAGTTCGGCCGCGTCTCCAATGAGCGCCTGATCTGCGGACCCGGCCTGGTCAACATCCATCGCGCGGTGTGCGAGATGGCCGGTATCGACCCGGGCCAGCTGCAGCCGGTGGACGTGACCGCCCGCGCCCTGCATGGCGATCCGCAGGCAATGCGCACCGTCGATGTGTTCTGCGCCGTGTTCGGCGCCATTGCCGGCGACCTGGTACTGACCCAGGGCGCCTGGGACGGCGTGTTCCTCACCGGTGGACTGACCCCGAAGATGCTCGATTCGCTGCAGCACTCCGGGTTCCGCCAGCGCTTCGAACACAAGGGGCGGTTCTCTTCGATCATGGCGCGGGTGCCGTCGCTGGCCGTGATGCATCCCCATGCCGGACTGCTGGGCGCCGCCGCCTATGCCGCCGATGCCGAACGTGACGCACCTGGAGTTGCCGCATGAGCCCCACCTTCCACGACGACCGCGTCGAGTTCATCCACCATGGCGATGCCGACGGCTGGATCGAAGCGGTAGCCGCCGAGATGGCGCAGACCCTCAACCACGACATCAATGAAGTGGGCCGCGCCCGCATCCTGTTGTCCGGCGGCACCACGCCGGCACCGGTCTACCAGGCGCTGGCCGAACTGGACGTGCACTGGGACCGGGTTGAAGTGAGCCTGGCCGACGAGCGCTGGCTGTCGCCGCAGGATCGCGACAGCAACGCATGGCTGGTGCGCGAGCACCTGCTCAAGCGTGCCGAAGGTGCGCATTTCGATCCGCTGGTGCGCATCGGCAAGCCGCTGCAGGAATGCGTCTACACCGCCAACCTGCAGGCCCAGCACAGCCAGCCGCCGAGCCTGGTGGCACTGGGGATGGGCAACGATGGCCACACCGCCTCGCTGTTCCCGGGCTCGAAGGACCTGGCCCGCGCACTGGAAAGCGCCCTGCCCTATGCCGCGCTGGATGCCACCGGCTGCCCGGGCGCGAACCAGTGGCCGCTGCGCATCACGCTGACCCCGCATGGGCTGCGCCAATGCCGCCAGCGCCTGCTGCTGCTGCGCGGCAAGCAGAAGCTGCAGGTGCTGCGCCAGGCGTTGGACAGCAACGACGCCCAGCAGTACCCGATCCTCAACGCGATCAACCTGGAAGGCGCGCGCCTGCGCGTCCACTGGGCTGATTGATGTCGGCGGCGGCGCCCTGCCGCCGCTTGCCTCTCGCCACCTTGAACGCCGGTAGCCAATGAGCCTCCATCCGCAACTGCAAGCCATCACTGAGCGCGTCATCCGCCGCAGCGCCGCCTCGCGTGCCGCCTACCTGGCCGCGATCGACGCCTCCCTGCGCGAAGGCCCGTTCCGCAGCCGCCTGAGCTGCGGCAACCTCGCCCACGGATTCGCCGCCTGTGGCGGCACCGACAAGAGCCGCCTGCGCGGCGGCGTAACGCCGAACCTGGGCATCATCACCGCCTACAACGACATGCTCTCGGCGCACCAGCCGTTCGAGACCTATCCCGAGCAGATCCGCGAGATCGCCCGCGAGCTCGGTGCTACGGCACAGGTGGCCGGCGGTGTGCCGGCGATGTGCGACGGCGTCACCCAGGGCCGCGGTGGCATGGAACTGTCGCTGTTCTCGCGCGATGTGATCGCGCAGGCGACCGCGATCGGGCTCAGCCACGACATGTTCGACAGCACCGTCTACCTCGGCGTGTGCGACAAGATCGTGCCCGGCCTGCTGATCGGTGCGCTGGCCTTCGGCCACCTGCCGGCGGTGTTCGTGCCGGCCGGCCCGATGACCCCGGGCATCCCCAACAAGCAGAAGGCGGAAGTGCGCGAGCGCTATGCCGCCGGCGAAGCCACCCGCGAAGAGCTGCTGGAAGCCGAGTCCGCCTCGTACCACGGCGCCGGCACCTGCACCTTCTACGGCACCGCCAATTCCAACCAGGTGCTGCTGGAAGCGATGGGCGTGCAGCTGCCGGGCGCGTCGTTCGTCAATCCGGGCACGCCGCTGCGCGACGCGCTGACCCGCGAAGCGACCGAACGTGCACTGGACATCACCGCACTGGGCGACGACTTCCGTCCGCTGGGCCGGATCATCGACGAGCGCGCGATCATCAACGCGGTCATCGCGCTGATGGCCACCGGCGGTTCGACCAACCACACCATCCACTGGATCGCGGTGGCGCGTGCCGCCGGAATCGTGCTGACCTGGGACGACTTCGACGAACTGTCGCAGCTGATTCCGCTGCTGGCCCGCGTCTATCCGAACGGCGAGGCCGACGTGAACCGCTTCGCGGCCGCTGGCGGCCCGGCGTTCGTGTTCGGCGAGCTGATCAAGGCGGGCCTGATGCACGGCGATCTGGTCAGCGTGGCGCGCGGCGGCATGGCCGACTACGCACGCGAACCGCAGCTGCGCGATGGCCAGCTGGTCTACCTGCCGGGCCTGGAACGCAGCGCCGATGACGAAGTGGTGCGTGGCGTCGACAATCCGTTCGAGCACCAGGGCGGCCTGCGCCTGCTGCGCGGCAACCTCGGCAAGTCGCTGATCAAGCTGTCGGCGGTAAAGCCGCAGTACCGCACGATCGAAGCGCCGGCCGTGGTGGTCGATGCACCGCAGGTGCTGAACAAGCTGCACGCCGGTGGCCTGCTGCCGCAGGACTTCGTGGCGGTGGTGCGTTACCAGGGCCCGCGTGCGAACGGCATGCCGGAACTGCATTCGCTGGCGCCGCTGCTGGGCCTGCTGCAGAACCAGGGCCGGCGCGTGGCGCTGGTCACCGACGGTCGCCTGTCCGGCGCCTCGGGCAAGATTCCGGCGGCGATCCACGTGACGCCGGAAGCGGCACGCGGCGGTCCGCTGGCCAAGGTCCGCGAGGGCGACATGATCCGCCTGGATGGCGAGGCTGGCACGCTGGAAGTGCTGGTGGACGCGGCCGAATGGGCGGCACGTCCGCTGGCGCCGAACACCGCGCCGGCTGCGCATGACCTGGGCCGCAACCTGTTCGCGATCAACCGTCGCGTGGTGGGTCCGGCTGATCAGGGCGCGATTTCGATTTCGTGCGGGCCGGCGGCGGCTGATGGCGGGCCGTGGGAGTACGACGCGGAGTATGAGCTGGGGCACGATGCCGCCGCGGCGGCGGCGCCGCACGAGGCGAAGGACGCCTGAGGGTTGAAGAGCGTTGCGGGTATGCGTTGGCGGTGAGTGTCCTGGTTGAGGCGGCGGGTAGCCCCCACCAGGACACGCCGTAAACCCATCCATGGGGGCTCGGTCGCGGCATCCATGCCGCTCACGGTCCTGGTGGGGGCTACCCGCCGCCTCAGGACAGTCTGCCGGCGCCCTCGCGCCGCGAAGTGATCACTGAAAATCAAATTCGAAAGCAAAAGGCAGAAGCAGAGCTATGGGTATCGAACAACATCAGGTGAAGGCGGCGGAGCTGTTGCGTGCGGCGGGCATCCTGCCGGTGGTGACGATTCATACGCTGGACCAGGCGCGGGCGGTCAGTGCGGCGCTGCTGGAAGGTGGCTTGCCGGCGATCGAGCTGACCCTGCGTACGCCAGTGGCGATGGAAGCATTGGCGATGCTCAAGCGCGAGCTGCCGGACGTGGTGGTGGGTGCCGGTACGGTGCTGACCGTGGAGCAGATGCAGCAGTCGATCGATGCGGGTGCGGACTTCCTGGTGACCCCGGGTACGCCGCCGGCACTGGCTGATGCACTGGCCGCCGCACCGCTGCCGGTGGTGCCGGGTGCGGCCACCCCGACCGAACTGCTGTCGCTCTACGCCCGCGGCTTCCGCGTGTGCAAGCTGTTCCCGGCCACGGCTGTGGGTGGCCTGGCAATGATCAAGGGACTGGCCGGCCCGGTGGCGGACCTGAAGCTGTGCCCGACCGGCGGCATCACCGAGAACACCGCCGCCGAATACCTCGAGCAGAAGAACGTGGTCTGCATCGGTGGTTCGTGGATGGTGCCGGGCAACTGGATCGCCAACGGCGAATGGGACAAGGTGCGCGCCAGCGCCGCAGACGCCGCCAAGATCATCCAGCGCGTACGCGGCCACTGAGCCCGACAAAGGTGCAGAGCCGAGCCCATGCTCGGCTCCGGCATCATCAGGGGTCAGAGCCCTTTCCCACCGGGAAAGGGATCCGACCCCGGGCGACGAGTGCGCAAAGCGCGCGACCCGCTACTGCTCTTCCTTCTTCAATTCCGCGGTGGCGGCGCACGGAAACCGTCCGTGGCCCTGCGGAGGGATTGCGCAGGGGCGTAAGCGCCATGGATGGCGCGCCCGAGCCTCCAGGGATGGATTCACGGCGTCCCCTGCGCAATCCCTCCGCAGGGCCAACCCCACGAATCCGGCCGCACACCGCGAGGGGCTCAGCCGTTGGCCGAACCCCTTACAGCGGCCGTGCCGGATCCACCAGCCCGTACTGGCTGGCCATCCGCGCCAGCGCGATGTTGTCGTGGATCCCCATCTTCTCGAACAACCGCGCCTTGTGCGTGTTCACCGTCTTCGCACTCAGGCTCAGGCGCCGCGCGATGTCTTCCTGGCGCAGGCCCTGGGTCAGCAACAGCGCCACCTCAAGCTCGCGCGGCGACAGGTTGTCGAACGGCGAACCATTGCCTTCCACTGTCGACAGCGCCAGATTCTGCGCGATGCTGGTGCCCAGGTAGCGACGACCGGCCGCCACATCACGCACCGCACGCAGCAGTTCCTGCGCATCGCAGCCCTTGCCGATGTAACCGGCCGCACCGGCTTCGAGCAGGCGCTTGGGCAGCGGGCCGTCTTCCAGTACCGACACGATCACCACGCGGGTATTGCGGTGGCTGCGGACGATGCGCTCGGTCACTTCCATGCCGCTCACGCCCGGCAGGTGCAGGTCGCACAGCACCACATCCGGCAGCAGCTGGCGGACTTCACGCAGCGCGTCTTCGCCGGTCTCGGCTTCGCCCACCACCTCGATGTCGGTTTCCCCCGACAGAATCATCTTCATACCGGTGCGGACCAGCGCGTGGTCATCCACCAGGTAGACTCGAATCGTCATTCATGTACCTCTTCGAATGCGGCCATTGCAGGTCAAGCTAGGCAGGGTGCCGATACCCTGCAAGCGCGTCCGGAATGCGGCATCGGCGATCTGCCTTGCGCATCACAGTACCGCGCGTTGTGCTTGCCCCCTGTCTTGCAGAACCTGCTGCAACGAAACAACTGATCTATCACGTAGACGTCCCTCAAGGGCCATCCACGTCAAACCCCCTGTGGTGGTGCTTCGCTGGCCTTCGCTGGCGGCGGGCCGTGCCGTCGCCAAGGGTGTCGGCGGCTGAACATGACCAGGTAGCACCCTACCACCCAAACCAGCGCGGCACACCATCCGGCCAGAATGTCGGAGGGGTAATGCACCCCCAGGTAGACCCGCGACACGCTGACCAGCAGGCTGAACGCGGGTGCCAGCATCAGGACCGACCAGCGCCAGCGGGTGTTCCAGGCCAGCAGCACCAGGGTCACCGCCAGGGTCATCGAGCCCATCGCGTGCCCGCTGGGGAAGCTGAACGTCGATTCCGGCGCAATCGATTCCCACAGGCTGGGGCGCTGGCGCTGGAAGAACTGCTTGCTGCCCATGTTCAGCAGCGCCGATCCCATGAAGCTGACCGCAACGAAGGTCGCCTCGCGCCAGCGCCGGTAGCCCAGCAGCACGCCGATGATCAGCACGTCGGCCGGGATCAGGAACCACTCGTAGCCCAGTTTCGAGATGAGCACGAAGAAGCGGTCCAGCCAGGGCGAATGCAGGCCATGCATCTGCCACAGCAGGGGCGCGTCGAAATGGAACGATTCAAACTCGTGCACTTCATCCGCCAGGGCAACAAAGCCTGCCAACGGCAGCAGCACGCCACCGAACAACAGGACTAGGCGCCAGGCGTTGCGCGCCATCCAGTGGCGGAAGCCGGAGGCGGACTCCGGTGCGGCGAGGATCGCAGGCTTATCCGGCGCTTCGGACATACGTGTGTTCGACGTAATCGTCGATCAGGGCGACGAACTCCTGGGCGATGTTGTCGCCACGCAGGGTCACCTTCTTCTCGCCATCGACGAACACCGGTGCCGCAGGCGTCTCACCCGTGCCCGGCAGCGAGATGCCGATGTTGGCATGGCGCGACTCACCCGGTCCGTTGACGATGCAGCCCATCACCGCCAGGGTCATGTTCTCCGCACCCGGGTGATGGATCTTCCACAGCGGCATCTTCTCGCGCACGTGGTTCTGCACCACCTTGGCCAGCTCCTGGAAGAACTCGGAGGTGGTGCGGCCGCAGCCCGGGCAGGCCGTGACCAGCGGCGTGAAGGCACGCTGCCCGGTGGTCTGCAGCAGTTCCTGGGCGACGATCACTTCCTGCGTACGCGACTGGCCCGGTTCCGGGGTCAGCGAGATGCGGATGGTGTCACCGATGCCTTCCTGCAGCAGCACGCCCAGCGCCGCGGACGATGCCACGATGCCCTTGCTGCCGATACCGGCCTCGGTCAGGCCCAGGTGCAGGGCGAAGTCGGAGCGCTGCGCCAGGTCGCGGTACACCGCGATCAGCTCCTGCACGCCACTGACCTTGGCCGACAGCACGATGCGATCGCGCGGCAGGCCCAGCTCCACCGCCTGCTCGGCCGAATCCAGCGCCGAGCGGATCAGCGCCTCGCGCAGCACGCGGCCGGCGTCCCAGGGCTGTTCGCGCAGGTTGTTCTCGTCCATCAGCTTCGCCGCCAGGGCCTGGTCCAGCGAGCCCCAGTTGGCGCCGATGCGCACCGGCTTGTTGTAACGGATGGCGAATTCGATCAGCTGGGCGAACTGCAGATCCTTCTTCTTGCCGAAGCCGACGTTGCCCGGGTTGATGCGGTACTTGGCCAGTGCTTCGGCACATGCCGGTTCGGCGGTCAGCAGCTGGTGGCCGTTGTAGTGGAAATCGCCGATCAGCGGCACGTCGATGCCCATCATCGCCAGCTTGTCGACAATGCGCGGGATCGCCGCAGCGGCTTCCACGGTATTGACGGTCAGCCGCACCATCTCCGAACCGGCACGCCACAACTCGGCCACCTGCTTCACGCTGGAGGCGACGTCGGAGGTGTCGGTGTTGGTCATCGACTGCACCACCACCGGCTTGCCTCCGCCCACGGTGACTCCGCCGATCTGGACGGCATGGGTCTGGCGGCGCGGCCAGGCAGTGGCATCGGAGGGCGGAGTCGGGCGGGTGACGGCGTCGTGCATGGGCGCATTCTACCGCCCGGCCCTGCATTCGGGGTGACTCGCATTCAGCCGGCGGCACGGCTGCGGCCGATTGTCGCAGGCACGGTCACGCGCGAACGCATACGATGAGCGTGAATGACCGGTCCCGACGCCCCGTTTCTCCGAACCCTGTGCAGCCTGCGCTGGCTTGCAGTAGGCGGCCAGGCCGCCACCATCCTGGTCGCCACCTGGGTGCTGGGGCTGCCGTTGCCGCAGCTGCCGCTGTGGGCCGGCGTGGCGGTGCTGGCCCTGTTCAACATCTATACCCAGCTGCGCCCGGAAGCGGCCGACACCGCACCGCTGACTGCATTCGGCCACATCCTGGTGGACGTGATTATCCTGACCTGGATGGTCGGCTGGAGCGGTGGCATGGCCAATCCGTTCAGCTCGCTGTTCCTGATCCTGATCGCACTGGCCGCGTTCGCCCTGCCCCTGCGCTGGGCGCTGGCGGTCGCGCTGGCCTGCCTGCTCGGCTACGCCGCCAGCGGCATCTTCGGCCAGCCCCTGCCGGACGGCTATTTCCGCGCGCAGGACCTCAACCGCTGGGGCGTGGTCGCCAATTTCCTGATTTCCGCGGCGGTCGTACTGGCCTTCTCCACCCGCTTGGCGCTGGCGCTGCGCCAGCGCGAACTGGAACTCTCGGCCCTGCGCGAACGCTTCGCCCGCAACGAGGGCATCGTCGCCCTGGCCACCCATGCCGCCTCGGTGGCGCATGAACTGAACACGCCGCTGGCAACCATGACCCTGCTCGCCGACGACGTGGCCGAACGCAGTGAAGAGCCGGAAGTGCGCGAGGACATGGAAACCCTGCGCGAGCTGCTGGTGCAGTGCCGCGAGCGCGTGCTGGCGCTGGCCGCACCGGCCTCGGCCGATGCGCCCGGACGCAGCCATTCCAGCGCGCAGCAGGTGCTGGAGCAATGGCGCCTGGTGCGACCGACCATCGACCTGCACCGCAACGATGATGCGCCGCTGCGGCTGCCGCTCGACCCGGGCGTGGGCCACCTGCTGATGGTCCTGCTCAACAATGCCGCCGATGCCGGCGAACAGGCCGGCCGGCCGCGCGTGGACCTGGACCTGCGCATCGAAGGCGACGATCTGATCGGCGAAGTACGCGACTACGGCCACGGCTTCAACGCGCGCGCCGCGGTGCTGCCGGGCAAGCTGTTCGGTAGCAGCAAGAGTGAAGGCATGGGGGTCGGCCTGGCCCTGTCCCATGCCACGATCGAACGCCTCGACGGCGAGATGTGGATGCGCCCGGCCCAGGGGGCCGGCAGCCGCGTCGGCTTCCGCCTGCCGCTGACCCCACGCGAGGAAACCCCATGAGCGCCTCAACCCTCGGCCTGCTGGTCGACGACGACGAACTGTACCTGCGCACCCTGCAGCGCAGCCTGGCCCGCAAGGGGCTTGAAACGCAGACCGCGCAGGATGCCGCCAGCGCGCTGGCACTGGCGCGCCAGCACCCACCCGCGTTCGCCCTGATCGACCTGAAGCTGGGCAGCGATTCCGGCCTGGCGCTGATCCAGCCGCTGCGTGCGCTGCGCGCGGACATGCGCATCCTGCTGGTGACCGGCTACGCCAGCATCGCCACTGCGGTGGAAGCGATCAAGCTCGGTGCGGACGATTACCTGCCCAAGCCAGCCACGGTACCGATGATCCTTCGCGCTTTGGGCGAGGAGGATGACGGCCCGGCCGACGATGGCGAAATGGAAGTGCCCGACGCGATGACACCGATCAGCCGCCTGCAGTGGGAACACATCCAGCAGGCGATGCACGAGACCGGCGGCAATGTGTCGGCAGCCGCGCGCCTGCTCGGCATGCACCGGCGCTCGCTGCAGCGCAAGCTGGCCAAGCGGCCCAGCCCGGAACGCGACCCGAGCCGCTGAGGCACCACGCCCTTCATGGTAGTGCCGGCCGCTGGCCGGCAACCCGTCCGCTCCGGTAGTGCCGGCCGCTGGCCGCCAACCCGTCCGCTCTGGTAGTGCCGGCCGCTGGCCGGCAACCAGGTGATGCTTCAATCGTTCATGAGGTTGCCGGCCAGCGGCCGGCACTACCAGAGCCTCAGCGCTTCAGCTGCGCAAGGATCTCGCGGGTCATCGGGTCGGCAACGGCCACATCCTCGCCCTGCAGCGCCGGCAGCAGGCCGCTGGCCAGCTGCTTGCCCAGTTCGACACCGAACTGGTCGAAGGCGTTGATGTTCCAGATCACCGACTGCACGTACACGGCGTGTTCGTACATGGCGATCAGCGCACCCAGCGCCTGCGGGGTCAGCGCGTCGAGCAGGATCAGCGTGCTCGGGCGGCCGCCCGGGTAATCACGGTGCGGGTCGTCGCTGCTCTGGCCATTGGCCAGTGCTTCGGTCTGCGCCAGCAGATTGGCCAGCAGGGCCTGATGATTGATCGTGTAGGGATCGTCGTTGTGCACGCAGCCGATGAAGTCGGCCGGAACGATGCTGGTGCCCTGGTGCAGTGCCTGGAAGAAGCTGTGCTGCACATCGGTGCCCGCCCCGCCCCACCACACCGGCACGGTATCGGTGGTGACCGGCTGGCCATCACGCTGCACACGCTTGCCCAGGCTTTCCATCACCAGCTGCTGCAGGTAGGCCGGCAACAGCGCCAGGCGCTGGTCGTAGGTCATCACCGCATGCGTGGCATGGCCCAGCAGGTTGCGGTTCCAGATGTCGGTCAGGCCGTGCAGCACCGGCAGGTTGCGCTCCAGCGGTGCATCCAGCGCATGCGCATCCATCTGCGCAGCACCTTCCAGCAGCTGTTCAAAGCGATCGAAGCCGATCGCCAGCGCGATCGGGAAACCGACCGCAGACCACAGCGAATAGCGGCCGCCGACCCAATCCCACATCGGCAGCACACGATCGGCGGCGATGGCAAAGGCCTTGGCGGCACGTTCCGGATTGGCACTGACCGCGTACAGGCGATCGCTGCCACCCAGCCAGTCGTGCAGGATCTGGCCGTTGAGCAGGGTTTCCTGGGTGCCGAAGGTCTTGGAGATCAGGATGCCGGCGGTCTTGGCCGGATCCAACGTGGCCAGCGTACGCTGCATGGCCGCGCCGTCCACGTTCGATACGAAATGCACGCGCAGGCGCGCACCGCTGACCGGACGCAGCGCGTCGGCAACCAGGCGCGGGCCAAGGTCGGAACCACCGATGCCGACACTGACTACATCGGTCACGCCACTGTCTTCCAGCGCGCGCACCAGCACGCCCATGCGCTGGCGGATTTCGCGCGCGGTGGCATAGGCCTCGGCCGCCACCGGCGCATCGACCACGTCGCCGCGCAGTGCGGTGTGCAGCGCGGCGCGACCTTCGGTCAGGTTGACCTGCTCGCCACGGAACAGGCGGGTGATGGCACCACCGACATCACGGTCGGCAGCCAGCGCCAGCAATGCCTGCAACGCCGCGGCATCGTATTTCTGCCGGGCGAAGTTGACGTACAACGGACCGACCCGCAGCGCCAGGTCCTGCACGCGGCCGGGTTCGGCGGCGAGCAGGCCGGGGATGCTTGCGCCCTTCAGGCGCTGGGCGTGGGAATGCAGCGAGTCGAATCCGTTGTTCGTTGTCATGCGGCCTGGGTCGGGATCGTGTCGTTGGTGTGGGTGATCTGGTTCTTGCCATCAACGTACACCAGCTTCGGCTTGAAGCTGTCGGCTTCCTGCTCGGTCATGCTGGCGAACGCGGCAATGATGATGATGTCACCGACCTGCACGTGGCGCGCGGCGCCACCGTTGAGCGAGACAACGCCACTGCCGGCTTCGGCGCGGATGGCATAGGTCGAGAAGCGCGCACCGTTGGTCACGTCCCAGATGTGCACCTGCTCGAACTCGCGGATGCCGGTGGCAGCCAGCAGGTTGTCATCGATGGCGATCGAGCCTTCGTAGTTCAGCTCGGAATGGGTGACGGTGGCGCGGTGGATCTTGGTCTTGAGCAGGGACAGGTGCATGGGGGCGCTGCAACGGCAAAGGAAAGAGCGGATTCTAGCACCCGCTTGGCCGTCGTCAGGGGCCTGCGGCAGGACGCTGAAGGCCGTTCAGGCGCCCTCGCCCGGCGGCGGCGCCGTGGCATGGACGGCACCGCCCTGCAGTGACAGCCTGAACACCGTATGGAAGGCCAGCCCGGAGGCCAGGCCCAGGCCCCCTGCAGCCAACACCGTCAGCCCATAGCTGATCACATCGAATGTATCGACATAGCGCAGGCGCTGCAGCAGCGGCCCATGGATCGCGCCCGGCCACTCATGGATGGCCATGGCCAGCGCGCCCAGAGCAGACCCTGCAAGCACGAAGCGGGTCCGGCGCAGGGGCCACCGAGACCGCAGGAGCAACGCCATCGGCAGGAACACCGCGATGGCGACGCAGACGCCCAGCCCGAACATCAGTCCACCGCCGGTGAGCGCGGGCATCGGCGTGCGCCTGAATTCGAGCGCGAACAACAGGCCGCCAAACAGTTGCGCCGGCAGCATGCCGGCAGCCAGCACGGCCAGGATCAACGCCTGCGCAAGCCGACCAGCGTCAGTGGAGGGTGTCTTCATTGCCGTTCTCCCGTCCATGGGAAGGTGCGAGGCGCCCATTGTGGGCGCCCCCGGGCCGCATGCGGCTCAGAACTCCAGGTTGTCGATCAGGCGGGTGGAGCCCAGGCGCGCGGCGATCAGCGCTACGCGGCCACCGCCATCGAACGTCGGCTCGGCCAGCTCCGGGGTGCGCAGCACCGCATAGTCGACCTGGAAACCGGCCGCCTGCAATGCCGCCGTGGCGTCGGCCTCGATGCGATCACGCGCCTGCCCGGCCACGTAGCCTTCGCGCATGCCCAGCAGGGTGCGGTGGATGGTGGTCGCGACCGGGCGCTGTTCGGCGCTCAGGTACTGGTTGCGCGAACTCTTGGCCAGGCCATCCTCGTCGCGCACGATGTCCGCGCCGACGATCTGGATCGGGAACGACAGCTCAGCCACCATCTGCCGGATCACCGCCAGCTGCTGGTAGTCCTTGCGGCCGAACACGGCCACGTCCGGCTGCACCTGCAGGAACAGGCGCGCCACCACCGTGCAGACGCCATCGAAGTGGCCCGGGCGGCTGGCACCTTCCAGCACCTCGCTCACGCCGGGCGCGTGCATCTGCGTGGTCTTGTCCACGCCCAGCGGGTACATGGCCTCGACGCTGGGCAGCCACACCGCATCGCAGCCGACCTGCTCAAGCCCGGCCACATCGGCCTCGGGCGTACGCGGATAGCGGCTGAAATCCTCGTTCGGCCCGAACTGGGTCGGGTTGACGAAGATGCTTGCCACGACCTTGTCGGCGTACTGGCGGGCCAGGGTCACCAGCGAATGATGGCCACCGTGAAGGTTGCCCATGGTCGGCACCAGCGCCACGCGGAGGCCCTCGCGCTTCCACTGGGCGATCTGCTCGCGCAATGCGCCGAGCTCGTTGAAGGTCTGGATCATGAGGCGTAAGCGTGCTGTTCGTCGGGGAAGCTGCCGTCGCGCACGGCGTCGGCGTAGGCGCGGGTGGCACCGGCCACCGAACCGCCTTCGGCAAGGAAATCCTTGACGAACTTGGGGCGGCGATGGCCACTGTCCAGGCCGAGGAAATCGTGCAGCACCAGCACCTGGCCGTCGCACTGCGGGCCGGCACCGATGCCGATGGTCGGCACCTCCACCGCAGCGGTCACCTCGGCGGCAACCGGGGTCGGCACGCACTCAAGCACCATGATGCTGGCGCCGGCAGCGGCCACGGCCCTGGCATCTTCCACCAGCTGGCGCGCGGCATCGCCGCGGCCCTGGATCTTGAAGCCGCCCAGGCGCAGCACCGACTGCGGTGTCAGGCCCAGATGCGCACAGACCGGAATCTCACGCTCAACCAGGTAGCGGATGATGTCGACCTTGAAGCCGGCACCTTCGATCTTGACCATCTCGGCACCGGCCTGCAGCAGCTGCAGCGAAGCATCCAGCGCGCGCTCCGGAGTGGCATCGGCACCGAACGGCAGGTCGGCCACCAGCAGCGCGCGCTGCAGCACACGGGCCACGGCGCGGGTGTGGTAGACCATGTCGGCCACGGTCACCGGCAGGGTCGAATCATGGCCCTGCACGACCATGCCCAGCGAATCGCCAATCAGGATCAGGTCAACGCCATTTGCGTCGAAAGTGCGGGCGAAGCCAGCGTCGTAGGCGGTCAACATGACCAGCTTCTGGCCATTGCGCTTGGCCTCGGCCAGGGCGGGAACGGTCCAGGGCTTGCTGTCTGCGTGGGTGCTCATGTGCTGATAACCGGGGGAGATAACCCGGGCATTATCACCCTATCGGCGCGATCCCGCAGGCATCCACCCGCATCACTGCATCCCGCACGCGGCCATGCCCGGGGATGGCCAGATCCGGCGCGATTTCGGCCAGCGGCACCAGCACGAAGGCACGCTCGTGCATGTAGGGGTGCGGCACCTGCAGGCCGGGCTGGTCGAGCACCTGCGCGCCATACAGCAGCAGGTCCAGGTCCAGCGCGCGCGGCCCCCAGTGCACCGCCGGATCGCGCACGCGACCAAAGCGCTGCTCCAGCGCCAGCATCGCCTGCAGCAGTTCATCGGCTGCCAGTGACGTTTCGACCGCGGCCACCGCGTTGACGAACGGTGGCTGGTCTTCATTGCCCCAGGCCGGCGTTGCGTACAGGCGCGAGGCCTGCAGCACGCGGGTCCCGGGCAGGCCGTCCAGCGCAGTGATCGCCGCGCCGACAGTCGTGGCCGCATCGCCGAGGTTGGCGCCGAGGCCGATCCACGCTGGCGTCATTGCTTATTCGCCAGCTGCACCGGCCGAGGCACCCGGGCGGCGACGACGACGGCGACGCTTGCGCGGTGCTCCGTTCTCGTCATCGCCCTCTTCGCTGTGCATCGCGTCCAGCGACGATTCCAGCTCGCGACCGGACTGGGCCTGTGCCTCGCGCCAGAATTCAACATCGGCAGCGTGCTCGGCCGAGGCCACCTGGCGCAGGCTGAGAAAGTCGAACGCGGCGCGGAAGCGCGGATGGGTGAGCGTGCGGAACACGCGCTTGCGCTGGCGCGAGCTGAAACGCGACTGCAGCAGCCAGATTTCCTGCATCGGCAGCGAGAAGCGGCGCGGCAGCGCGATGGTGCTCAACTGCTGCACGGTGACGCGGTCGGCGGCACGACGCTGCGCCTCTTCCGGCGCCACGCCCTGCTTGAGCAGGGTCGCCTGGGCGCGGCAGAACGCCGGCCACAGCAGCAGCGCGAACAGGAACGCCGGCGAGACCGGCTCGTCGTTGGCCACGCGGGCATCGGTATTGGCCAGGCCCTCTACCAGCATGCGGCGCAGCGCGCCGGTGCGGTTGGACTTCAACGCCCTGGCGCTTTCCGGGAACAGCACGTCGAGCAGACCGTAGCGCTCCAGGCCTTCGAAGCTGGCCACGCCGTGCCCGGACAGGAACAGCTTCAGCACTTCCTCGAACAGGCGTGCCGGCGCGGCTTCGTTGAGCAGGCCAGCCAGCTGCGGGATCGGCGCGGCGGTGCCCTCTTCGATCTGGAAGCCGAGCTTGGCCGCCAGGCGCACGGCGCGCAGCATGCGCACCGGGTCTTCCTGGTAGCGCTGTACCGGGTCGCCGATGAGCTTCATCAGGCGCGCCTGCACGTCTTCGAAGCCACCGGTGTAGTCACGCACCGAGAAGTCCTCGATGGCGTAGTACAGGGCGTTGCAGGTGAAGTCGCGGCGGACGGCGTCGTCTTCGATGGTGCCGTACACGTTGTCGCGCACAAGCATGCCGTTTTCCATCTCGCGGTCGCCACTACCGTCATCGCTGTTGGCGCGGAAGGTGGCGACTTCGATGATCTCGCGGCCGAACACAACGTGGGCGAGGCGGAAACGGCGGCCGATCAGGCGGCAGTTGCGGAACAGCTGCTTGACCTGTTCGGGCGTGGCGTCGGTGGCCACGTCGAAATCCTTGGGTTGGCCATTGACCAGCAGGTCGCGCACCGCGCCGCCGACAAGGTAGGCGCCGAAGCCGGCATCGCGCAGGCGATAAAGCACGCGCAGGGCGTTCGGGCTGATGTCCTTGCGGGAGATCGTGTGCTGGTCGCGCGGGATGACGCGCAGGCTGAACGGTGATGTAGCAGAGGAAATGATGTTGGCGCTTCCGGTTGAAGTTTCGGGATTGCCCAATGGCATCGAGGTGCATATACTAGCGCTCCTGCCTCGGCAGCGACACAGTTACGCTCCCTTCGTCTAGTGGTTAGGACGTGGCCCTCTCAAGGCTAAAACAGGGGTTCGAGTCCCCTAGGGAGCGCCAGTCGCCGCAGCAGGAACCGAAAAAGCCCGCCTTGTGCGGGCTTTTCTGTTTTCCGGGATTGCAGTGATTGCGGTCGGGTTGGTCGCTTTGGCGCCTCCCTGCAATCGGCTTGAGCCGGTGGGGTCACCCAGGGCAGGACACGCCGTAAACCCATCCATGGGGGCTCGATGGCGCCATCCATGGCGCCAACGGTCCTGCCCTGGGTGACCCCACCGGCTCAGGACGGTTTCCCGCGAGCTGCGGCAACAACCGACCAGCGCTTCGCCGCATCCGCACGCACCATGAACTGTCAGGAGGGGGCAGGCCGCCCTCTCACACTCTGGACAAGCAGGCGCCAACGGAACGCAACCGAAGCCAGTCGCCGTCAGCCTTCCATCTGCTCCAGCTCCTTGCCCTTGGTCTCGCGTACGTAGCGGACCACGAAGACGATCGAGAGGATCGCCGCGACCGCGTAGATGCCATAGGCGCCGGCCAGGCCGATGCCGGCCAGCAGCATCGGGAAGGTCACGGTGATCGCGAAGTTCGAGGTCCATTGCGCCGCACCCGCCACCGCCAGCGCCGGGCCGCGGATCTGGTTGGGGAACATCTCGCCCAGCATCACCCACATCACCGGGCCCCAGGACATGTTGAAGAACACCACGTAGACGTTGGCCGCGACCAGCGCCAGCCGGCCCATGCCGTCGGACAGCTGCAGGCGACCGTCGGCCAGGCTGCCACTGGCGAACGCGACCACCATCAGCACCAGCGCCACCGACATGCCGACCGAGCCGATCCACAGCAGCGGCTTGCGCCCGATGCGGTCGATCAACAGCACCGTCAGCAGGCAGGCACCGATGCTCAGCCCACCGGACAGCACGTTGATCAACAGCGCGTCGCTTTCCGAAAAGCCGACCGCCTGCCACAGCACTGCGCCGTAGTAGAACACCACGTTGATGCCGACCAGCTGCTGGAACATGGCCAGGCCGATACCCACCCAGAGGATCGGGCGCAGCTTGCCGGTGGCCTTGTTGCGCAGGTCGCCGAAGCGCGGCTTGTGCTGGTCCTGGGCCAGGCTGGTTTCGATCTCGGCCTGCTTGGCCGCCGCCACGGTATCGCCGTACAGCCGCGCGAGCACCGCCCTCGCCTGCTGCTGGCGCCCCTTCAGGACCAGGAAGCGCGGGCTTTCCGGAATCACCAGCAACAACAGCAGGAACAGCCCCGACGGCAGCGCCTGCATCCAGAACATCCAGCGCCAGGCCTCATGACCCAGCCACAACGGCTCGGTCGACGCCCCGGCGGCGCGGGCCAGCAGGTAATTGCTGAGGAACGCCGCGAACAGGCCGCAGATGATCGCCATCTGCTGCACTGTGGCCAGGCGGCCGCGATAGCGCGCCGACGCCACCTCGGCGATGTAGGCCGGCGACATCACGCTGGCCGCCCCCACCGCGAAGCCGCCAAGCACGCGTGCGGCAATGAACAGCCAGGAGGCATGGGCGGCGCCGGCGCCCAGCGCCGAGACCAGGAACAGCAGCGCCGACACGATCAGCACGCCACGACGGCCCAGGCGATCACCCAGCCAACCCGCCAGGAACGCGCCGATCGCGCAGCCCAGCAGCATCGAGGCGACTTCGAAACCGAGCGCCGCCTCGCTGGAGTTGAAGGCCTGGCGCAGGCCATCGACGGTGCCATTGATGACACCACTGTCGAAGCCGAACAGGAATCCACCGAGCGTGGCCACGCAGCTGATCAGGACGATGAATGCAGTGTTCTCACCGCCATGGGGTGCGATTCTGGGCTTGGCTGGCGACATTGACGATCCTGCTGGGAAGGGGGCCGGCCACCCGACGCAGGCGGCTGACCCGCAGCGTCGCACAGGCCCCGCCCTGCCGCCAATGACTGCCACGGCCGCGCCTGCCAGACGCCCGATTTCCGCCCCGCGCCGACAGCGGGGGCCAACCTGTTCTAGAATTGGCGGGTTCAGGAATCGATCCACCCCCAGCCCATGCCCTTTGTCGTCACCGAAAACTGCATCAAGTGCAAACACACCGATTGCGTGGAAGTGTGCCCCGTGGATTGCTTCCACGAAGGCCCGAACTTCCTGGTGATCGACCCGGATGAGTGCATCGACTGCACCCTCTGCGAGCCGGAGTGCCCGGTCAACGCGATCTTCCCGGAGGACGATGTCCCCGCCGGCCAGGAAGGCTTCGTCGCCCTCAACGCCGAGCTGGCGAAGGAGTGGCCGGTGCTGACCGTGCGCAAGGACCCGCCCGCCGACGCCGGCGAATGGGATGGCAAGCCGGACAAGCTGAAGCTGCTGGAGCGCTGAGAAGCGCCCACGGCGGCAACGAAAAGGGCGCCCACGGGCGCCCTTTTCTGTTTTCCGGTGAACGCCAACCGCAAGATCCGGCATGCCAGCCTTGCGATCCGGTATGCCAACCTCGCGATACGGCATGCCGACCTTGCGATCCGGTAGGTGCCAACCTTGGTTGGCACAGAAGCGCCGACCAAGGTCAGTCTCTACCAGAGGCAGCCCTTACTGGGCCAGCTTCGCCTTCAGCGCGGCGATCAGCTTCACCGGCGCTTCGGCGGTGGCCGGCAGGCCACGCGGGTCGACCGCGGAGATGTAGGCGCCGGCATCGACGGCGACCACGCGGACCAGGAAGTTGCTGCCTTCGTAGGCCACGTCATACGAGCCGAGCAGCTGGGCGCGGCTGGCGATGGTCACGCCCTCCACGCCTTCCAGCGCGGTACCGACCTTGGCGAAGGCTTCATCCTTGCCACCGGCGATGGTGAAACCGGTATTGCCAACGGCCGGAGCCGCAGCCGCCGGTGCTGCCGGCTTGGTGGCCGACACCAGCGCCGGCACCTTGTTGTCACCGGTGGTGGCCGGCAGGTTGAGGTCCGGCGGCACTTCCAGCGGACGCATTTCCGGGGCCAGGGCATAGTCGCCCTTGACGCCACGCTTGAAGCAGCCGGTGGTGCCGGCGGCAACGGCCACCGCAAGCAGGGCGTAGGACAGCACGCGGACAGTGGAAACGGATTGACGCATGTGAATCTCCTGGGTCAGACCAAGACGAAAGGTCAGTGGCTGGAAAGGGCTTCAAGGGCGGCGATGTCGCCGGCAAGATGGTCGGCGGCCGCGTGGTGCGGCGCCGACAGCGGCAGCAGCGGCAGGCGCAGGTCATGGCCGATGCCGATACGGCGCAGCAGCGCCTTGACCGGAATCGGGTTCGGTTCAACACCGCAGAAATCATGGAACGGCTGCAGGCGCGCATCCCAGGACTCGGTGGCTTCGTGGTCATGGGCGGCGGCCAGCTCGCACATGCGGCGGTAGGCGCCGGGCAGCACGTTGGAGCCGACCGAGATCAGGCCGTCGATACCGGCCCGGATCGAACGCGCGGCCGTACCGTCGTCGCCGCTGAGCACGGCGAACTGCGGGCTGCGCAGTGCGAGCAGTGCCTGCACCCGACCGGTGTCGCCCACCGCCTCCTTGATGCCGACGATGTTGGGGTGGCTGGCCAGTTCGGCCACGGTCTCCGGCTGCATGTCGCAACCGGTACGGCCGGGCACGTTGTACAGCACGACCGGCAACCCGCCCTGGTCGGCGACCGCACGATAATGGGCAATCAGGCCGGCCTGGGTCGGCCTCACGTAAGGCGGGGTGACCACCAGTGCATGGCTGGCGCCAAGCGCGGCCGCACGACGGGTCTGTTCGATGGTTTTGGCGGTACCGGACAGGCCGGTGCCGGCCATGACCGGGATGCGGCCGCCAATGCGTTCGACCGCGCTGGCCAGCAGCAGGTCGTACTCGGCATCGGTGAGGGTTGCCGCTTCGCCGGTCGAGCCGGCAACGACAACGCCATGGACGCCACCTTCCAGTTGCAGGTGCAGCAGGCGCTGCCAACCGTCGGGATCGAGAGCGCCGTCGGCCCGGAACGGGGTCGCCAGCGCGGTGATGAGGCCGGAAAGGGACAAGGACGTGCTGCTCTTGGCTGGAAAGGGAAAACGCCCGCCACGAAAGGCCGGGGGCGACCTGAATGTTACTTGCGGCGCGAAAGCACGGGCAAGTATGCTGGACACCGGTGGATCCCCGCCTCTGGCGGGCATTCAGACTAACGCATGCATTACCCGGAATCGCCTTGACCGACACCACCCCGCGCCCCGCGCCGAGCGAAAACCACCTCCTGATCAACGCCTATACGACGCATCCGGAGTCCCCCCTGCTGTCCGTCACCCGCCGCATCGCCGACAGCGGCTGCAATCTGGTGGACGCACGCCTGGCCACGGTCGGCCGCGATGTCTCGGTCACCGCCCTGGCCACCGGCTCCTGGGACTCGGTGGCCAAGCTGGAGGCGATGCTGACCCGGCTGGAGCGCGAGGAAGGCCTGAAGCTGGTCTGGTACCGCACCGCCGCCAAGCAGGCGCAGTCCAACCTGCTGCCGTACATCGTCGAGGTGATCGCCGCCGACAAGCCGGGCATCCTGTTCCAGCTGGCCGATTTCTTCGACCGCCAGGGCATCACCATCGAGAACCTGCAGAGCACGCGCTACCGCGCCATGCAGACCGGTGCGGAAATGTTCAGTGCACAGGTCACCATCGGCGTGCCGGCCAACATGCACATCGCCGCGCTGCGCGACGATTTCCTTGAGTTCTGCGACCACCTGAACCTGGACGCGATCATGGACCCGATGAAATTCTGATTGGGAGTGCGGATTTTTCGCGCGCCTCTCACGGGCGCGTGGC
The DNA here is from genome assembly GCF_059371335.1 of Stenotrophomonas sp. YJH_SMC_6. Lineage (NCBI taxonomy): Bacteria > Pseudomonadati > Pseudomonadota > Gammaproteobacteria > Lysobacterales > Lysobacteraceae > Stenotrophomonas > Stenotrophomonas sp. YJH_SMC_6. The sequence goes on from NZ_JCAFUM010000016.1 coordinate 164,691, forward strand.
GTTTCATGCAATTGTCGTAGAAACAACCCAGGCTCGACAGAAGGACCTCATGAACAACGGCGATACCCTGGACAGCACCACCCTCTCCCTGCCGCTGGCACTGTCCGGTGGCAACCAGGCCACTCTCGGCGACTATGCCGGCCAGTGGCTGGTGCTGTACTTCTACCCCAAGGACAGCACTCCCGGCTGCACCACCGAAGGCATCGACTTCAACGCCCTGCTGCCGAAGTTCAAGAAGGCCGGCGCGGTCGTGCTCGGCGTCTCTCGCGACTCGGTGAAGTCGCACGACAACTTCTGTGCCAAGCAGGGCTTCAACTTCCCGCTGGTCAGCGATGGCGACGAAGCGCTGTGCACCGCCTTCGACGTGATCAAGATGAAGAATATGTACGGCAAGCAGGTACGTGGCATCGAACGCAGCACCTTCCTGATTTCCCCCGACAGCCGCATCGTGCAGTCCTGGCGCAAGGTCAAGGTTGCCGGCCATGCCGATGCCGTTCTCGCCGAACTGAAGGCCTCCCAGTCCAAGTGAGTCCCACTGCCTACTGTGTCTGCCATCACCCTGCCCCGCAGCAGGCCGTGGTGGTTTTTCCCTGTCCGTAACCAGGAATCGACGATGACCCGAGGCAAGCGCATCTACGTGCTGGATACCAACGTGCTGATGCACGATCCGACCGCGCTGTTCAAATTCGAGGAGCACGACATCTACCTGCCCATGCAGGTGATCGAGGAGCTGGACAACGGCAAGAAGGGCACCTCCGAAGCGAGCCGCAACGCCCGCCAGGTGAGCCGCTTCCTCAACGAGCTGGTGCAGGAATCCGGCCTGGACAACCTGGCCGACGGCATTCCGCTGCAGCGCCCCAACGGCCTGCAGCTGCGCGGCAAGCAGAGCGCCGGGAAGCTGCGCTTCCAGACCAGCCACTTCGACGCGGGCAAGAGCTTTGGAAAGGTCATTCCCGACAATGCCATCCTTGGCGCGATCCTGGCGCTGAAGGAAGAAACGCCGGACCTGCCGGTGGTGTTCGTTTCCAAGGACATCAACCTGCGGATCAAGGCCGCCATCGCCGGCATCGTGTCCGAGGACTACGAAAACGACCGCGCGCTGGACGATTTCAGCCTGCTCTACACCGGCGCCACCGAGCTGCCGGAAGACTTCTGGAAGCGCCACGGTGACGACCTGCGCAGCTGGAGCGACAAGGGCCGCAGCCATTACGAAATCCAGGCGCAGGACGGCGAGGAGTGGTACCCGAACCAGTACGTCTACCTGCCCGGCGAAGACGAAGTCGAACTGCGCGTCAGCCGCGTGGTCGGCGACGGCAAGGTAGTGCTGTCGCTGGTCGATGATTTCCGCCACGGCAGCCACGCCGTCTGGGGTATCAGTGCGCGCAACCGCGAGCAGAACTTCGCGCTCAACGCACTGATGGATCCGGAGATCGACTTCGTCACCCTGCTGGGTACCGCCGGTACCGGCAAGACCCTGCTGGCACTGGCCGCCGGCCTGGCGCAGACGATGGACCAGCAGCGCTACCGCGAGATCATCATGACCCGCGCCACGGTCAGCGTCGGCGAGGACATCGGTTTCCTGCCGGGTACCGAGGAGGAGAAGATGACGCCGTGGATGGGCGCGCTGACCGACAACCTGGAAGTGCTCACGCACAACCAGGAAGGCGGCACCTGGGGTCGCCAGGCCACCAACGACCTGCTGGCCAGCCGCATCAAGATCCGCTCGATGAACTTCATGCGCGGCCGTACCTTCCTGTCGCGCTACCTGATCCTGGACGAGGCGCAGAACCTCACCCCGAAGCAGATGAAGACGCTGATCACCCGTGCCGGCCCCGGCACCAAGATCGTCTGCCTGGGCAACGTCGAGCAGATCGACACCCCGTATCTGACCGAGACCACCTCGGGCCTGACCTACGCGGTGGATCGTTTCAAGAACTGGCCGCATAGTGCGCACATCACCCTGCGCCGAGGCGAACGCTCGCGCCTGGCCGATTACGCTTCGGAGGTGTTGTGAACCGCTGCACCCGCCTGCTGCTGCCCACGGCTGCGATCACCCTCGCAGCCGTGCTCGGTGCCTGCACCACCACGCGCGGCCCGGCCAGTGTGCCGACCGCCGAGCGCACTGGCCAGTCCTGGGTGGTCACCCGCCCGATCATCGCCGCGCAGGTGCTCGACACCTGCTCGCGCGCCAGCCCCGGCCGCGAGGCCGGGCGGGTCAGCGGCTACTGGGCCCCCAGCCGGCAGCAGATCGATCAGCTGGAGGCACAGCTGTCGTCGCTGGAGGCACAGGTACCAAAAGTGCTGGACTTCGACCGCCAGTACGTCGGCATCGAAAGCGCCGGCAAGCGGCTGATCTACGTCAACGCCTTCCACCTGCCCGACGACAGCGGCATCAATCCGGCACGCGAAGCGATCCGCGTCTGTGACGGCGGCACGCAGTTCTGGGGCGCGGTGTTCGACCCGGCCAGCAACACCTTCAGCGAGCTGCAGTTCAACGGCGGCTTCGGCGGGCCCTGAGGGGCCCCGCCGATGGGAATACGCCTGCCCACCTGGGTCTGGATCGGCGCGGTCGCGCTCTCGTGCGTGGCCGGCATGGTCAACGTGGTCGGCTTCCTCGGTTTCGAGCACCAGGCGGTCAGCCACATGACCGGCAGTACCAGCCAGTTGGGCATGGCGCTGGCGCAGGGGGATTGGCGCGCCGTCGGGCACCTGTGGGGGCTGCTGATCGCGTTCTCGCTGGGCGCGATGCTCAGCGGCCTGCTGATCCAGGACAGCGCCCTGCAGCTGGGCCGGCGCTATGGCGTGGCACTGGCGCTGGAATCGGCGCTGCTGCTGGTGGCCATTTCGCTCTTTGAACAACACCAGATCTGGGGCGCGCTGGCCGCCGCCATGGCCTGCGGCCTGCAGAACGCGATGGCCACCACCTTCAGTGGCGCAGTGGTGCGCACCACCCACCTCAGCGGCATGTTCACCGACCTCGGCATCGGCCTGGGCCACCTGCTGCGTGGGCTGCCGCTGCAGGTACGACGGCTGACCCTCAGCGGCCTGATCATCAGCGGCTTCCTCGCCGGCGGCATCCTCGGCGCCTGGCTGTTCGTGCGCTGGCAGTACGACGCCCTGCTCGCCCCCGCCCTGCTGACTGGCCTGACCGGGCTGGGTTATGTGCTGTACCAGCAGTGGGCGCGTTGGCGGCATTGAATCAAGGACATCCACGCATGGCGTGGATCTACCTTCCCCTGCGGGACCACGGCACAATCAACTGATGAGCCCGACCACTCCCGTTTCCGCCCTCACCATCGCCGGCTCCGACTCCGGCGGTGGCGCCGGCATCCAGGCTGACCTCAAGGCCTTCGCCGCACACCGCGTGCATGGCCTTTCCGCGATTGCGGCACTGACCGCGCAGAACACGCGCGGCGTCATCGCCGTGCACGTGCCACCCATCGAGTTCCTGCGCGCGCAGCTGGATGCCTGCTTCGACGACTTCGACATCCACGCGGTGAAGCTGGGGATGCTGGCCAACGCCGAAGTGATCCATGCCGTCGCTGATGCACTCGAAAAGCAGCGCCCGCCACACGTGGTACTGGATCCGGTGATGGTCGCCACCAGTGGGGCACGCCTGCTGGAAGACAGCGCATTGCAGGCCATGCGTGAACGCCTGATCCCGCTGGCCACGCTGATCACCCCCAATACGCCGGAAGCAGAACTGCTGGTCGGCCGGAAGATCAGCAACGGCGAAGACGCAGAACAGGCCGCCTCGGCCCTGCTCGACCTCGGTGCCGGCGCAGTGCTGCTCAAGGGTGGCCACCTGCATGAGGGCAATCGCGTGATCGACCGCTACTTCGACGGCGTCAGCAGCGAAGAATTCATCCACGCGCGCCTGCCGCTGGACGCACATGGCACCGGCTGCACGCTGGCCTCGGCCATCGCCGCGCAGCTGTGCAATGGCCTGAGCCTGGCCAACGCCTGCGAAGCCGGCATCGACTACGTCGCACGCGGCCTGCAGCAGGGCTATGCCCCCGGCCGCGGCGAGGTGCTGGTGCTGGATCACTTCGGCGCGGCACCACACGCATGAGCCTCACACCCGACATCCTTGCCGTGCAGTGCGCTGATGGCCATCGCTACGAAGTGATCGCCTGCGTGCCTGCACAGCCCATCGCGCGCCTGCTGTGGTTGCCGGCACTGGGCGTGGCGGCGCGCCACTACCTGCCACTGGCGTTGGCGCTGGCGGCGAAGGGCGTGGCGGTCTACCTGCACGAGTGGCGCGGCAACGGCAGCAGTTCGCTGCGCCCATCGCGCACGCAGGACTGGGGCTATCGCGAGGTACTCGAACAGGATCTGCCGACCAGCCAGGCCGTCCTGGCCGCAGCGGATGACGAAGGCGACGCCCTGCCCTGGATCATCGGCGGCCATAGCCTGGGCGGGCAGCTGGCCTGCGTGCATGCCGGCCGCAACCCGCAGCACTTCAACCGGCTGTGGCTGGCCGCCAGCGGCTCACCGTTCTGGCGCGGATTCCCACCACCGCGTGGCTGGCTGCTGCCGCTGGTCTACCGCTTCCTGCCGTGGATCGCACAGCGCCAGGGCGTGCTGCCTGGCCGTCGCCTCGGCTTCGGTGGCACCGAAGCGCGCGGGCTGATCGCCGACTGGGCGCGCGTCGGCCTGAACAACCATTACGCCGCCGTCGGCATGGACGAAGACCTCGATGCGCAGATGGCGCGTGTGCATGGCAGCGCACAGGCGGTGCTGATGGAGCATGACTGGTTGGCCCCCACCGGATCGATGCAGACGCTGCTGGCGAAGCTGCCGAATGTGGACGCGCAGCTGCGCGTGCTGTCCGCGCAGGAACTGGGCACGCGCGCCGATCATTTCGCGTGGCTGAAGGCCCCTGATGCCGTGGCTGACAGCTTTTTCATTCAGTTGGATGAAAATTTTCACAAAACTGTTGACGGTACGCGCCGACATCCGCATAATTCCGCTCCTGTCGCAGGGCGCCCGTAGCTCAGTTGGATAGAGTACCTGGCTACGAACCAGGCGGTCGGGAGTTCGAATCTCTCCGGGCGCACCACTCGACAGGTTTCCAGCATCCGCCGCTGGAAATGCAGTAAAATTTGATTGTGTACCGCGCGCCCGTAGCTCAGTTGGATAGAGTACCTGGCTACGAACCAGGCGGTCGGGAGTTCGAATCTCTCCGGGCGCACCATACACAGTCAGCACAACAAGTTCATGTAATTGGCGCCCGTAGCTCAGTTGGATAGAGTACCTGGCTACGAACCAGGCGGTCGGGAGTTCGAATCTCTCCGGGCGCACCATTACACCGAAACAGCAGGCCTCGGCCTGCTGTTTTTTTATGTGTGTTTTTCGGCAGGGCTGCGCCCTGCACCCTGGTAGTGCCGGCCGCTGCCGGCAACCTCAACGGCAACGGCAAAAGCTGGCATTCCGTGGGCTGGCGGGGCGGCATGGACAGGCAGGACACGCCGTAAACCCCGCTCCGCGGTCCGGCCCAGCCGCTGGCGGCTGTGCGTTCGGGCGCTTGCGAAGCAATGCTTCGCAAGCAAAGCGCCCTCACCCATGGGGGCTCGATGGCGGCATCCATGCCGCCAACGGTCCTGCCTGCCCATGCCGCCCCACCTCTGACAGATTTCCGCGATCTGATGGATCCACGCCATGCGTGGATGAATCTCCATCGAGTTCGAGTATTTCGATAATTGATCGAAGAGCATCCACGCATGGCGTGGATCTACCGTGTCGACCAAGGTCGACACCTACCAGAGCAGTACGCCGTTCCGACAGATCGCGGAAACTGTCGAAGGCGGGGTGGGTCCGGTTGCGGGAGTGTCCGCGGCATGGATGCCGCGGCCAAGCCCCCATGGTGAAGTGACCCCCGAGACTTGGACGGGGTCAGGCGGCCGATTGGGCCCGCTCCCGGTACTCTACCGGGCTCAGACCTTTCAGTTTCAGTTTGATGCGCTCCTGGTTGTAGTACTGGATGTATTCCACCAGCCCAGCCTC
>NZ_JCAFUM010000017.1:0-138012 GCF_059371335.1 Stenotrophomonas sp. YJH_SMC_6
AAACGTCTGCAAGATGGACAATCATCCTTCCTGCAGGCGCCTTCACAAGATACCTGCGCATACTTTCAAAGATCGAGGGAAGTGGCCTCAGCGCCGTTCCCGTGTGCTGCGAAGTTTCCTTCGTAGCGAGCCGCCCATTATGCCAGACTTTTTCAGTCCGTCAACACCTTCGTTCGATCATCTCGTTCGGCGGTGCTGGGCGCCCTGTTGCCGCTGAAGTCCCTTGGTGGCGACCCCTGCGACGGGGGAGGAGAAGTATGTCCCTATTCCCATCGTTTGTGAAGGGGGTGTGGCGATTTTTTTCACCGGATGTTGCATCCGTTCATCCGTCGCGCTGCGGGAGGACCGCCCGAAGAGCAGCCAAGCGTGGGCTTGGCTCTACAAGAGCATAAGGAAGGGCCGGCTGCGCCGGCCCTTCCTTTGTCTCAGGCAGCGACCAGGCGTACGCGGGCGAAGGTACGCTTGCCGACCTGCAGCAGGCCTTCGAAGCCCGGCTGCAGCACCTGCTGGCCGTCTTCGACCACCTCACCGTCCACCTTGACCGCGCGCTCCTTGAGCTTGCGATTGGCTTCGGAGTTGCTCGGGGTCAGGCCGGCCGCGGTCAGCAGTGCAGCGATACGCAGGCCTTCGGCTGGGATCGCCACGTCCTGCAGCGGCAGCTGGGTGATGTCGCCCTGCCCGGTCACCGCCGCCTCCCAGCCTGCAATGGCCTGCTCGGCCGCTGCTGCATCGTGGAAACGGGTCGCCAGTTCACGCGCCAGGCGCAGCTTGACCACGCGCGGGTTCAGGCCGCCAGTGGCCACCTGCTCGCGCAGCTGCACGGCTTCGGCCTGGCTGATGTCGAAGGACAGCAGCTCGATCCAGCGCCACATCAGGGTGTCGTCCACCTTCATGGTCTTGGTGACGATGTCGATGGCCGGTTCGCTGATGCCAATGTAGTTGCCCAGCGACTTGGACATCTTGTTGACGCCGTCCAGGCCCTCCAGCAGCGGCATGGTCAGCACCACCTGCGGCTTCTGGCCGTGGTGCTCCTGCAGGCCACGGCCCATCAGCAGGTTGAACTTCTGGTCGGTACCGCCCAGCTCCACGTCGGCCTCCAGGGCCACGGAGTCGTAGCCCTGCACCAGCGGGTACAGGAACTCATGGATGGCGATGGACTGCTGGGCGGCGTAGCGCTTGGCGAAGTCGTCGCGCTCGAGCATGCGTGCCACGGTGTGCTGGCCGGCCAGGCGGATCATGTCGGCCGCGCCCATCTTGCCGAACCACTCCGAGTTGAAGCGGACTTCGGTACGGCTGCGGTCCAGCACCTTGAACACCTGCTCCTCATAGGTACGCGCGTTGGCCAGCACGTCCTCGCGGCTGAGCGGCTTGCGGGTGAGGCTCTTGCCGGACGGATCGCCGATCATGCCGGTGAAGTCGCCGATCAGGAAAATGACCTGGTGGCCGAGGTCCTGGAACTGGCGCATCTTGTTCAGCAGCACCGTGTGGCCCAGGTGCAGGTCGGGCGCGGTGGGGTCGAAGCCGGCCTTGATCCGCAGCGGGCGGCCCTCCTGCAGGCGCGCACGCAGATCCTCGAGCTTGAGGATCTCGTCGGCACCACGGCCGATCTGGGCAAGGGCTTCTTCAATCGAGGACACGTGACTACTCCCGGCAACGCCGATTCTTGTGTGGGGTGTTAAAGCAAAGTTAACCCGATTGGCTTCACAAAAGCCAATGGGCACAAGGGTTTGACGCGGTTTTCTCAGGTGTCTATGGTAACCGGCGATCAGGCCCCCGCTCCCGGGCCACCAGGAAAAAACCGCCGATGCACAATTCCGAACAAGGGCGCGCACGCAAGCAGCGCTTCCAGGAACGCCTCCACGTCCTGCACGACAACGCCCTGCATCGGAAGCTCAGGCAACATCTTCCCGCCGCCTTCAACGAGCGCTGGACCCGGCGCCACTGGATGCATGCCAGCCTGTTCGCGACCATCGGCGCCCTGGTGGCGACGATCGTGCCGGGCTTCTCGCACACCATCGACGCCCCCTTTGCCGACAGCCATACCAGCCTGGCACTGCCGTTGCCGCCGCTGGCCATGGCCCGCCAGCAGCAGGTGCCCGGTGACAGCTGGCAGGTGCTGCGCGTGGAACGCGGCCAGACCCTGAGCGATCTGTTCGACAAGGCCGGTATCCCGGCGACCACCCTGCACCGGGTACTGGATCACCCGGGGGCGCGCGAGGCGCTGACCAAGCTTCGCCCGGGCGCCGAGATCGCCTTCGACATGCCCCTGTCCGGCGACCTGCGCAGCATCCGCTTCGACCGCGATGCCGACAACCGGGTGGAGCTGAGCCTGGCCGGTGACGACATCAAGGAGAAGGTGACCAAGCGCGAGACCTCCACGCGCACGGTGGTCACCAGTGGCGAGATCACCAGCTCGCTGTATGCCGCGGCCCGCCGCGCCGGGCTGTCGCCGTCGGCGATCGCGACGATGACCGACGACATCTTCAAGTACGACATCGACTTCTCGAAGGACCTGCAGCCGGGCGACCGCTTCAGCGTGGTGATGGATGAAACCTGGCGCGAAGGCGAGAAGGTGGACACCAGCAAGATTCTGGCGGCGACTTTCACCACCGGTGGCAAGACCTATTCCGGCTTCCGCTTCGACCGCAACGGCAAGTCCGAGTACTACGACATCAACGGCCGTTCGCTGAAGAAGAGCTTCATCCGCATGCCGATCCCGTTCGCGCGGCTGAGCTCGACCTTCGGTGCGCGCAAGCACCCCGTGCTGGGCAAGATGCGCATGCACAAGGGCGTGGACTACGCCGCGCGCACCGGCACCCCGATCATGGCCGCCGGCGATGCCCGCGTGCAGTTCGCCGGCGTGCAGCGCGGTTACGGCAACGTGGTGATCCTCGACCACGGCCGTGGCCACACCACCCTGTATGGGCACATGTCGCGCTTTGCGAACATCAAGACCGGCCAGCGGGTGGCCCAGGGCACGGTGATCGGTTATGTCGGCTCGACCGGCCTGGCCACCGGCCCGCACCTGCACTACGAATTCCGCGTCAACGGCGAGCACCGCAACCCGCTGACCGTGACCATGCCGCCGCCGGAGCCGCTGAAGGGCGCCGAGCTGGTCGCCTTCCGCGCGCAGACCGCGCCGGCGATGGCCCGCATCCAGGGCATGGAGAAGCTGATCTACGCCGATGCCAGCCCGGCACCGACCAGCCGCGACGAGGCCGCCCCCGAGGTGGCCAGCGCCAAGGACAAGAGCAGCACCGGCCGCAAGCGCGGCTGAGCCCCTGCGTTGACGAAGAAGGACGCGGCAGCACAAGCTTGCCGCGTCCTTTTTTTATGCCCGCCATGAACACGACTGCCGACACTGACGCCCCCCTGTACCTTGGCCTGATGTCGGGCACCAGTGCCGACGGCATCGATGCCGCGCTGGTGCAGTTTCCTGCCGGCGGAGGCTGCCGCTTCGTGCACGGCCTGACCGCCCGCTGGGAGCCGGTGCTGCGTGCACGGCTGGTGGCGCTGGGCGAAGGTGGTCCACTGGATTCGCTGGACGAGCTGGGCGAGCTGGACGCCCGGATCGCGATCAGCTTCGCCGGGGCCGCCAACCAGCTGCTGGCCGAGGCTGGCGTGGACCGCAGCCAGGTGCGTGCGATCGGCTCGCATGGGCAGACCGTGCGTCACCGGCCGCTGACCGACCCCGCCTTCACCGTGCAGCTGGGCGACGGCAACCGCATCGCCGAGTTGACCGGGATCACCACGGTCTGCGACTTCCGCCGCCGCGACGTGGCGGCCGGGGGCCATGGTGCGCCACTGATGCCGGCCTTCCACCTGGCCATGCTGGGCACGGCCGACGAAGACCGCGCCGTGCTCAATCTGGGCGGTATCGCCAACCTGACCCTGATTCCGCGCGAAGGTGCGGTACGTGGCTTCGATACCGGCCCGGCCAATGCGCTGATGGATGCCTGGTGCCAGCGGCACACCGGCCGCACTTATGATGCCGACGGCGCGTACGCCGCCAGCGGCGCGGTGGACGAGGGCCTGCTGGCGGGCTGGCGCTCGGACCCGTGGTTCGCGCTGCCGCCGCCGAAGAGCACCGGCCGTGAGCAGTTCCACCTGGCCTGGGCCGAGGCGCACATGGCCGAGGGCCAGTACGCGGCGGCCGACGTGCAGGCGACCCTGCTGGAGCTGACCGTGGCAACGGTGGCCGATGCGCTGCTGGCGCAACAGCCGCAGACCCGCCGCCTGCTGGTCTGTGGCGGCGGGGTACGCAACCGGCAGCTGATGAAGCGCCTGGCGGCGCGGCTGCCGGACGTGCAGGTGGAATCCAGCGCCGTGCACGGGCTGGACCCGGAGTACGTGGAGGCAATGGGCTTTGCATGGCTGGCGCAGCGGACGATGGACGGGCTGGCCGGCAACCTGCCAAGCGTGACCGGAGCTAAGGGCCCGCGGATCCTGGGTGCGATCCACCTGGCGTGAGGTGGCGCCATCCGCGTGGCGTGGATCTACCGGGCAGCCGGACGTGGGCTCGTCTCTACAGCATTGCGGCGCGGCCGCTAATCGAAGCCCTGCCCTGCGGGCAAGGCCTGCAGGGCGGCAATGGCATCGGACAGGGCATCCACTTCCGGATCGCCGAAGCCGGAGCGGACTTCCAGTTCACTGCTGAACAGGCCCTGGTCCAGCAAGGCGGCACAGGTCTGTTCGTGGGTCCAGCCGCGGGCGACCGCGACGCGTTTGATACGTTCCAGCAGCAGCGGGTCCAGGTCCCGCAGCACAACGTCGGCCATGCTCACTTCCCCGTTCGCAAGGCACCGCCCCCTCGGCGCGTCGGGGCGATGATCCCGCAGACCGGGCGGGCAGGCAATCAGGTCGAGCCGGCGGCCTGGCGACGGCGCTGCTGCAGGATCAGCAGGGCGCAGAGGATCACTACCGGGATCGCCACCAGCGCGGTACCGACGAAGAACAGCGCGTAGCCTTCCAGCAGCGTCCGGCCCTGTGCGAGCGTCTGTACCGACCACCCCGAGAGCCCCTTGAGCGCCTTGCCGGGCATCGCGTAGAACGAGCTCAGCAGTGCGTACTGGGTTGCGGTGTATCCAATGCTGGTCAGGCTCGACATGTAGGCGATCAGCGCCGTACCGGCGAAGCCGCTGGCGAAGTTGTCGATTGCCATGGCCACGGCGAAATGGGTTGTGTCCGGGCCGGAATAGGCCAGCCAGGCAAACGCCAGGTTGGAGGCCGGCCCCAGCACGGCGCCTACCATCAGCGCCGCCAGCACCCCCCAGCGGACCGAGACCAGGCCCGCTGCGGCAATACCGACGAAGGTCGCGACCAGCCCGACCGAGCCACGCACCGCGCCCACGGTGTCCTCGTCCAGGCCGAGATCGACGTAGAACGGGTTGGCCATCGGTCCCATGACGAAGTCGGCCATGCGATAGACGCTGATGGCCACCAGGATCAGGATCGCGCCGCTGCGATGCTCGCGGACGAAGGCGATGAACGGTCCCGCTACGGCGTCGAACAATCCGCGCGGTGTCCACAGCGAGGTCGCCTGCGCCTGCACGGCAGCCACTTCCCGCGCGGGTTCGCGGGCCATGACCACGGCCACCACGCCAAGCGCCATCAGCACGGCCATGATCTCGTAGGAAACCTGCCAGCCGACACGGGCCGCGATGATCAGGATCAGCGCATCGGTGACCAGCAACGCAGTGCGGTAGCCCAGTGCCGAGGATGAGGTCAGCAGTCCAAGCTGCTCGCTGTTGTCAGCACTTTCAATGCGCCAGGCATCGATGACGATGTCCTGGGTGGCCGAAGCAAACGCTACGATCACGGCCATCACGCCGAACACGACGATGTGCTGCCAGGCGATACCCAGGAACTGGATCTGGCCCCCCTTGGGCTGGACCAGCGCCATGCCGACCAGGCCCACCACCACGACCAGCTGCGACAGCAGCATCCAGCCACGGCGGCGGCCAAAGCGGCCGAACAGAGGCACGTCGGTCTTGTCGACGATCGGTGCCCACAGGAACTTCATGGTGTAGGCCAGCCCGACCCATGACAGGAAGCCGATCGTACTCAGCTCGATGCCTTCCTTGCGCATCCAGAAGCCGAGCGTGTTGCCCACCAGATAGATCGGCAGGCCGGAACTGAAGCCGAGCAGCAGCATCGCCAGCACCTTGCGCTGGCTCAGGTTGGACAACACCTGCTGCCACGGTCGGCGCGGCTTGGCAGCCTCGGTCACAGGTCGTAGTCCACGGTGAACGGGGCGTGGTCGGAGAAGCGCTCGTCGCGGTAGATCGAGCAGCTTCGCAGGCGGTCACGCAGGCCCGGGGTGATGAACTGGTAGTCGATACGCCAACCGACATTGTTGGCACGGGCGGCGCCACGGTTGCTCCACCAGGTGTAGTCCTCTCCGGTGGGGTTGAGCAGGCGGTAGGCATCGGCCCAGCCGCGACCGGCGGCGACATCGGTGGCCTGGCCGTGGTCGGCGCAGAGGGCGTTGAGCCAGTCGCGTTCCTCCGGCAGGCAGCCGGAATTCTTCTGGTTGGACTTCCAGTTCTTGATGTCCAGCGCCGAACGCACGATGTTCCAGTCGCCGCACAGCACGTAGTCGCGGCCGCTGCGCGCCCACTCCTCCAGGATCGGCCGCAGCCATTCCATCACTTCGAACTTGAAGCCCTGGCGCAGGTCGCCCGAGCTGCCGGACGGGATATAGAAGGAGACCACGCTGAGGTTGCCGTAGCGTGCCTCGATGTAGCGGCCTTCGTCGTCGAACGGGGCCCAGCCCAGCGACGTGATGACCTGGTCCGGCTCGCGCTTGCTGTAGATCGCCACGCCGCTGTAGCCCTTCTTGGTAATGGCGTCGCGGTAGAAGCAGTGGTGGCCGTCCGGGCGGAACATCGGGTCGCTCAGCTGGTCCTCCTGGGCCTTGGTTTCCTGGATGCACAGGACATCGGCATCCTGGGCACGGAACCAGTCGAGGAAGCCCTTGGTCGCGGCGGAACGGATGCCATTGGCGTTGAAACTGATGATGCGCATGCGGAAGACCTACGGCGGGAAACCGGGCAAGCATACCGGTTGACTGCAGGGCTGCGCAGTCCGCCGGGTGGGCCCGCCAGCGCCTTCACACGGGGCCGGACGAGCGCGAAACGCCCAGCTGGATTAGGATTTGTGCTCCAAATGAAGATGAATCGAGTTTTGATGAGCGACCACCGCCACCGTTTCCTGCAGTTGGCCCTGACCGCCGACGCCCTTCGCTTCGGCCAGTTCACCCTCAAGTCCGGCCGGCTGAGCCCCTATTTCTTCAACGCCGGGCGCTTCGACTCCGGCTCGCTGCTGTCCCAGCTCGGCGCGTGCTATGCCGATGCCATCGATGCCAGCGGGATCAAGTACGACGTGGTGTTCGGCCCGGCCTACAAGGGCATCCCGCTGGCCACCGCGATGGCCTGCGAGCTGGCCCAGCGCGGCCGCGACCTGCCGCTGTCGTTCAACCGCAAGGAAGCCAAGGACCATGGCGAGGGTGGCCAGCTGATCGGCGCCGACATGCAGGGCAAGCGCGTGCTGATCGTCGACGACGTGATCACCGCGGGTACCGCGATCCGCGAAGCGCTGGGCATCATCCGCGCCGCCGGTGGCACCCCGGCCGGCATCGTGGTGGCGCTGGACCGCCAGGAGATCGCTTCGGAGACCGACCGCCGTTCTGCCGCGCAGTCGGTGGCCGAAGAAGCCGGTATCCCGGTGATCGCCGTGGCATCGCTGGCCGATCTGCTTGATTTCGCCTCCGGCAACCCGGAACTTGTGGGTTACCGGCAGCCGCTGGAAGCCTATCGGGCCCAGTACGGCGTTCGTTCGATCCGCTGACCGACCCAGGGGAAAGGTCATGTCCCGAGTTCCTGCTGTCCTCTTCGCCGGCCTTCTGCTGGTCGTGCCGTTCACCGTACCGGCGCAGTCGCGCGACAGCGGCAAGGCGGAAAAGAAGCTGTACTGCTGGAACGAGGGCAAGGAGCGGATCTGCAGTGATTCGCTGCCGGCCGACGCGGTCAACCATGCCCGCGAGGAATTCAATGCGAGCACGGGCCTGCGCAATGCGCAGGTCCAGCGCGCGTTGACCGACGAGGAGCGTGCCGCAGCCAGCACCGCTGCGCAGCAGCAACAGCTGGACCTGATGGCCGAGCAGACCCGCCAGCGCACCGAGCAGGCCATGTTGTCCACCTACGGCAGCGAGGCCGACCTGCGCCGGGTGTTTGCCGAGCGCCAGGAAGTGCTGGACAACAACCTGAAGACAGCTGAGTACAACGTCACCAGCCTGCGTGAGTCGCTGGTGGCGCTGCTGTCGGCGGCGGGAGACCGCGAGCTGGCCGGCGCCAAGGTGGCCGACAAGCAGGCCGAGGCGATCCGCAAGCGGCATGCGCAGCTGCAGGCGCAGCAGCGCCTGCAGGCCGGGCTGGTGCAGCAGCAGCAGGCGTTGAAGGCCGAGATCGACAGCACCCTGCAGCGCTATCGCGAGCTGAAGGGGCTGGTGCCGGCGGACGCTCCGGCGGGCTGACGGCGCTGCCTCCGCCGGGCATGGCCCGGCGCTACCCCGGGCCTGGTTACGGGTTGGCCCACGGAATTTATGCACTCTTTACGCGTCGGCCCGGTCCGGCGCGTAGTGCGTTTATGGGGGGTAGGACGACGATGGCGGCCTGAGGTGGAGGGGTTCCACCAGGACGCTATTGCAATGTCCCCCTGGCTGTCGTTGTTGTGTGGCGTGCTGGTGCTGGTCGCCGCCGCCTATCTTCTTTATGTCGTGCTGCGGCCCGAGTCGTTCTGAGCGGAGCCGGCCATGACTGAGATGCTTGTGATTATTGCCGCCAGCCTGCTGCTGGCGTGGCCGCTGGGCCTGTACCTGGCCCGCGTGATGCGTGGCACGCCGATGAAGGTCGACGTGCTGTTCCACTGGATCGAGAAGCCGCTGTACAGGGTGTTCGGGGTCGATCCGTCGCGGTCGATGTCCTGGCGCGGCTACGTGCTGGCCTTCGTGCTGAGCAACGTGGTGGTCGCGGTGCTGACCCAGGCGGTGTTCATGACCCAGGCCTGGTTGCCGTTGAACCCGGACCAGATCCCGAACATGCGCTGGGACACCGCGCTGCACACGATGATCTCGTTCCTGACCAACACCAACCAGCAGCACTATTCGGGCCAGGCGCAGCTGTCCTACCTCTCGCAGATGACCGGCATCACCGGCCTGCAGGTGGTGACGCCGATGATGGGCCTGGCGCTGGCGGTGGCGACGCTGCGCGCGTTGTTCTCGCGTGCGCCGCAGGCTGCGGCGACCACCGGGGCCGGCGATGACCGCCAGGTGGCGGTGGGCAACTACTACGTGGACGTGGTGCGCCTGTGCGTGCGCTTCCTGCTGCCGCTGTGCCTGGTGTGGACGCTGGTGCTGACCAGCCAGGGCGTGCCGTCGACGATGGCCGGTGGGCCACAGGCCACGCCGATCGATGCCAGCGCTGGCATGGCCGAACAGAAACTGCCGTTGGGACCGGTGGCGGCGATGGTCGCGGCCAAGCAGCTGGGCGCCAACGGCGGCGGCTGGTATGGCCCGAACAGCAGCTTCCCGCTGGAGAACCCGACCCCGCTGTCGAACGCGCTGGAGATCGTCGGCATCCTGCTGGTGCCTATGGCGGTGATCTTCATGATCGGCGCGTTCACCGGCCGGCGCCGCTTCGGCGCCCTGGTGTTCAGCTGCATGCTGGGCATGTCGCTGCTGTCCACTGGCGCGATGATGTGGAGCGAAGGGCATAGCGCGAGCGCCGCCACCCCGCTGCTGATGGAAGGCAAGGAAGTGCGCTTCGGCGCCGATGGCACTGCGCTGTGGGCGGCGGTGACCACCCAGGTCTCCAACGGCTCGGTCAACGGCATGCACGATTCGCTGGCGCCGCTGAGTGGCGGCATCGCGATGGTCAACATGCTGGTCAGCGCGATCTGGGGCGGCATCGGTTGTGGCCTGCAGCAGTTCATCGTGTACCTGCTGCTGGGTGTGTTCCTGGCCGGGTTGATGACCGGGCGCACGCCGGAACTGTTCGGCCGCAAGCTGGAGACGCCACAGGTGCGCCTGCTGGCCCTGCTGGTGCTGCTGCAGCCGATCACCCTGCTGGTGTTCACCGCGATCACCCTGGCCGTACCCGGCCTGGCGGGCACCTCCAATCCCGGCTTCCATGGCATCAGCCAGGTGTTCTATGAGTACGTCTCGGCCTATGCCAACAACGGTTCGGGCTTCGAGGGGCTGGGTGACGCCACGCTGTGGTGGAACCTGAGCTGCTCGCTGGTACTGCTGCTGGGTCGCTTCCCGCTGCTGATCATCCCGCTGGTGGTGGCTGCACAGCTGGCTGCCAAGCGCCAGGCGCCGGAGTCTGCCGGCAGCCTGCAGATCGAAACGCCGACCTTCGCCCTGACCCTGGTCTCGGTGATCGTCATCCTGACCGTGCTGCAGTTCATGCCGGCGCTGGTACTCGGCCCGATCGCCGACCACCTGAGCCTGGGACTGCACTGAGGACACCGCAATGAGTACCCATGCAAGTTCAACCCGTAGTTCCCTCGCACCGCGCCCTGCCCTGCTGGATGGCGCAGGCCTGCGCCGTGCACTGTTCGAGGCAGTGCGCAAGCTGTCGCCGATGCATCTGGTGCGCAGCCCGGTGATGGCGGTGGTGATGGCCGGCACGATCGTGGCCGCGATCGTCACCCTGACCGGCAATGCGCCGCTGGGCTTTGGCCTGGCGGTGACCGCGATCCTGCTGGTGACCGTGCTGTTCGGCAATTTCGCCGAAGCCGTGGCCGAAGCACGTGGCCGTGGCCAGGCCGCATCGCTGCGCCGCGCCCGCCAGGACCTGGTGGCGCGCCGCCTGGCCGCACCGCAGCCGGATGCCGCGGAAATCCAGCTGCCAGCCGCCGAGCTGCGCCCGGGCGACCATGTGATCGTCAGTGCCGGTGAGCTGGTACCGGCAGATGGCGAGATCGTGCAGGGCCTGGCCACCATCAACGAAGCAGCGGTGACCGGCGAATCGGCACCGGTGCTGCGCGAGGCCGGTACCGACCGTTCCGGTGTGATCGGCGGAACCAAGGTGCTGTCCGACCAGATCATCGTGCGGGTGACCGCCGAGCCGGGCCACAGCTTCCTGGACCGGATGATCGCGCTGGTGGAAGGCGCCAACCGGCAGAAGACGCCGAACGAGATCGCACTGACCCTGCTGCTGGCGGCGATGACGCTGACCTTCCTGGTGGTGGTGGCGACGCTGCCGGCCATTGGCGCAGCGGTAGGCGTGCAGGTTGACCCGCTGCTGCTGATCGCGCTTCTGGTCTGCCTGATCCCGACCACCATCGGCGGCCTGCTGCCGGCCATCGGCATCGCCGGCATGAACCGCGCGTTGGCCGCCAACGTGCTGGCCAAGTCGGGCAAGGCGGTGGAAGTCGCGGGAGACGTGGACGTGCTGCTGCTGGACAAGACCGGCACCATCACCTACGGCGATCGCCAGGCCAGCCACTTCCATCCGTTGGCCGGTATCGATGCCAGCCAGCTGCGTGAAGCGGCGCTGTTGTCCTCGCTGGCCGACCCGACCCCGGAAGGCAAGTCGATCGTGCGCCTGGCGCGCGAACAGGGCTGCGCCACCGCTGAACCGGACCACGCCGAGTACCTGGCGTTCAGTGCGCAGACCCGCATGTCCGGCGTGGATCTTGAACATGGGCGGCAGATCCGCAAGGGTGCCGCCGATGCGATCCGTGCCCACGTGCAGGCACTGGGTGGCAGTGTGCCGGCTGAACTGGCCGGGCGTGTCGAGCAGGTCGCACGCAACGGTGCCACCCCCCTGGTGGTGGCCGAGGGCCGCCACGTGCTGGGCGTGATCGAGCTGTCGGACGTGGTCAAGCACGGCATGCGCGAGAAGTTCGCGCAGTTGCGGGCGATGGGCATCCGCACGGTGATGATCACCGGCGACAATCCGCTGACCGCCGCCGCGATCGCTGCCGAAGCCGGTGTCGACGACTACATCGCCGAGGCGCGACCGGAAGACAAGCTGGCGCGCATCCGCCAGGAGCAGGCCGGTGGCCGCCTGGTGGCGATGGTCGGTGACGGTACCAACGACGCCCCGGCACTGGCCCAGGCCGACATCGGCCTGGCGATGAACTCCGGTACGCAGGCGGCGAAAGAGGCCGGCAACATGGTCGACCTCGATTCGGACCCGGCCAAGCTGCTGGCAGTGGTGGAAGTAGGCAAGCAGCAACTGATCACCCGCGGCGCGCTGACCACCTTCTCGCTGGCAAACGACATCTCCAAGTACTTCGCGATCCTGCCGGCGCTGTTCGCCGCGGCCGTTCCGACCATGGCCGCCTTGAACGTGATGCAGCTGTCGAGCCCGCGCAACGCGGTGCTGGCGGCGCTGATCTTCAACGCCCTGGTGATTCCCGCCCTGATCCCGCTCGCCCTGCGTGGCGTGCGCTTCCGCCCGGCCACCGCAACGGCGCTGCTGCGCCGGAACATGCTGGTGTACGGCCTCGGTGGCGTGCTGCTGCCGTTCGCAGCGATCAAGGCGATCGACCTCCTTCTTGTCCTGGTATTCGGCGCATGAACCGTTCTGCTTCCACCTCCACTTCCCTGTCCCGCGAACCGAAGGCCGAGGCCCGGGTGGCCAGCCTGCAGGACGGCGCCAGCTGGCGCCCGGCGATCGGCCTGGGCCTGGCCACCCTGCTGCTGGCCGGTGCGGTCTACGCCGGCATCGCCACCGGCTTCGCCGGCCTGGCCTACCCGACCCAGGCCGAGGGCAGCCTGCTGCGCGATGGCAGCGGTCAGGTGCGCGGCTCGGCGTGGCTGTCCCAGCCGTTCACCGGTGATGGCTACTTCCAGGCACGGCCATCGGCGGCCAACTACGACCCGATGGCGGCAGCCGGTTCCAACATGGCGCGCAGCAACCCGGCGCTGGCCGAGCGCGTCGCCGCCAGCACCGCGGCGGTGGCCGCACGCGAAGGCGTTGCCCCGGCGCAGGTTCCTGCGGACCTGGTCACCCAGTCCGCCGGCGGCCTGGATCCGCAGCTGTCACCGGCTGCAGCGCAGTTGCAGGTAGCTCGCGTGGCGCGTGCCCGTGGCCTGCCGGTGGAACGCGTGCAGGCACTGGTGCAGGCGCATACCGAAGGTCGCCAGTGGGGCCTGTTCGGCCAGCCGCGGGTGAACGTGGTGACGCTGAACTTCGCGCTGGACCACGCGGCCAAGGTGCCGTGATGCCGGCCTGCACCGGCTGCGCGCACAATGGCACCCATGACTGATGCGCGTACCCGCCAGGCCGATGCCCTGGTCGAAGGCCTGCAACGCGAAGCCGGCGGCAAGCTGACCGTGTTCCTCGGCGCGGCGCCGGGCGTGGGCAAGACCTACGCCATGCTGACCCGCGCGCAGGAACAGCTGCGCCGCGGCGTCGACCTGGTGGTCGGGCTGGTGGAAACCCATGGCCGTGCCGATACCCAGGCGCTGCTGGAGGGGCTGCCACAGCTGCCGCTGAAGGACGTGGCCTACCACGGCCATGCCCTGCAGGAGATGGACCTGGATGCCGTGCTCGCACGGCATCCGGCGTTGGTGCTGGTGGACGAACTGGCCCATCGCAATGCACCCGGCAGCCGCCACGAGCGGCGCTGGCAGGATGTGATGGAGCTGCTGGACGCCGGCATCGACGTCTGGACCACGGTCAACATCCAGCATCTGGAAAGCCTCAATGACGTGGTGATGCGCATCACCGGCGTACGCGTGAGCGAGACCGTGCCGGATGGGGTGCTCGACCGCCTGCACGACATCGTGCTGGTCGACCTGCCGCCGCGCGAGCTGATCGCGCGCCTGCAGCAGGGCAAGGTCTATGTGCCCGAACAGGCCGCGCAGGCGCTGCAGGCGTTCTTCTCGCCGGCCAACCTCACCGCACTGCGCGAGCTGGCCATGCAGGAGGCCGCCGACCGCGTCGACAGCAGCCTGCGTGAAGCGCGCGCCGCGCGCGGCGAGAGCAACCTGCCACTGCGTCGTGGCGTGCTGGTGGCCATTGATGGCGGCGGTCAGAGCGAATACCTGGTGCGGGTGGCGCGGCGCATCGCCGAACGCCGCGATGCGCCGTGGACGGTGGTGACCGTGCAGGGCCGACGCCAGGACGAGGCGACCCGGCGCGAGATCGATGCGGCCTTCGCATTGGCACGGCGCCTCGGCGGCGACGCCGAACTGCTGCATGGATCGAGCATCGCCGATGCCCTGCTCGACCATGCCGCGCACAACGGCGTGTCGACCCTGGTGCTCGGCCGGACCCGCGAACGTCCACTGGCGCGGATGTTCAACCGCACCCTGACCCAGCAGCTGATCCAGCGCGGCGCGCATTACGAGATCACCATCATCAGCACCCCGCAGGCACGTGCGCGTTCGCGCCGCGAGGGCCTGCTGCCGCCGATGCGCGGCATCAGCTACGAACCGGTGCAGGCGCTGATCGCCACCGCGCTGGCCTGTGCGGTGGCATGGCTGGCCGAACGCTGGGTCGGCATGGCCGACCTGTCGATGGTGTTCATCGTGGCGGTGGTGCTGGTGGCCGCACGCACGCGCGCCAGCGTGGCGGTGATGGCGGCGATCCTGTGCTTCCTCGCCTACAACTTCCTGTTCATCGCGCCGCGCTTCACCTTCGCCATCGGCGCGCGCCAGGGCGTGATCACCGTGTTCCTGTTCCTGGCCGCCGCGCTGGTGGCCGGACGCCTGGCCTCGCGCCTGCGCATGCAGGTGATCGCGCTGCGTGCGGCGAATCGACATGCGCGTGCGCGCCAGCAGCTGGGACGGCAGCTGGCCAGCGCGGCCGGCAACGGCGAGGTGGCGCAGGCGGGTCGGCATGCACTGGAACAGGCCATGGACGTTCCAGCGTGGCTACGGATCGGCGCCGATACCGCAACCGGTGGCCGCAGCCAGCCGGGCGATACCGACCTGGCCGCCGCCGATTGGGCACTGCGCCACGGCCAGCCGAGCGGGCGCTTCACCGACACCCTGGCCGGTGCGCAATGGTGGTTCCTGCCGCTGCTGGATGGCGAAGACCGCGCCATCGGCGTGGCGGGCCTTTACCTGCCCGGCGCACAGGCGCGCCTGCTGCCCGAGCAGCGGCAGCTGGCCGAGGCGATGGTCGACGACATCGCCCAGGCCGCGCTGCGCACGCGGCTGGTGGCCGAACTGGAGCAGGCCCACGTCAGCAACGAGACCGAGCGGCTGCGCTCGGCCCTGCTCTCTTCGGTGTCACACGACCTGCGCTCGCCGCTGGCGGCGATGATCGGTTCGGCCGACAGCCTGGCCAGCTACGGTGCGGCGATGGATACGGCTGATCGCCGTGCCCTGCTGGACACCATCCTGGTCGAAGGCGAGCGGCTGGACCGCTACATCCAGAACCTGCTGGACATGACCCGGCTCGGCCACGAAGGGTTGAAGATCAACCGCGACTGGATCGGCGTGGACGAGCTGATCGGCTCGGCGGCGCGGCGCCTGCAGCGCTACCAGCCCAAGGTGCGGCTGGAGCTGGATATTCCGGCCACGCTCGCGCCGATCTGGGTACACCCGGCGCTGGTTGAACAGGCGGTGTTCAACGTGATGGAAAACGCGGCCAAGTTCTCGCCACCCGATGCCGCCGTGCAGGTGCAGGCGCGCGAACTGGACGGACAGCTGCGCATCGATGTGATCGATGCCGGCCCCGGCATTCCCGATGACGAGCGCGCGCGCATCTTCGACATGTTCTACAGCGTCGAGCGCGGCGACCGTGGCCGCCACGGCACCGGCCTGGGCCTGACCATCTGCCAGGGCATGGTCGGTGCGCATGGCGGCAGCGTGCAGGCGCTGCCCGGACGCGACGGTCGCGGTACCCTGATCCGCATCACCCTGCCCCTGCTCAAGCCAGCCTCCCACGATGAGCCCGACTCCGATTGACGCCAGCGCGCCGGCCCCGCGCGTGCTGGTGATCGATGATGAAACCCAGATCCGCCGGTTCCTGGACATCAGCCTGCGCGCGCAGGGCTACCAGGTGCGGCAGGCGGCCACCGGCCAGGAAGGCCTGCAGCTGGCGGCCAGCGAGGACATGGACCTGGTGATCCTGGACATCGGCCTGCCGGACATGGAAGGCCATGAGGTGCTGGAGCAACTGCGGCAGTGGAGCCAGGTGCCGGTGATCATGCTGACCGTGCGTGCGGGTGAAGCCGAAAAGGTGCGCGCACTGGATACCGGCGCCAATGACTACGTGACCAAGCCGTTCGGCACCCAGGAGCTGATGGCGCGGGTGCGGGCGCTGCTGCGCACGCGCAGCGTGCCCAGCGACGGCACGCCACCGGTGTTCGACGATGGCCATCTGCATGTGGATCTCGTACGCCGCGAAGTGGCGCTGGATGGCGAGCCGGTGGCGCTGACCCGCAAGGAGTACGCGCTGCTGTCGCTGCTGCTGCGCAATGCCGGGCGGGTGGTGACCCAGCCGCAGATCCTCCAGGAAATCTGGGGCCCGACCCACCAGCACGACACCCACTACCTGCGCATCCTGGTCGGCAAGCTACGGCACAAGCTGGGCGATTCAGCGCTGGATTCGCGCTACCTGTTCACCGAGCCGGGCGTGGGATTGCGGTTCAAGGGGTGAGGGTGTGTCGACCAAGGTCGACACCTACCAACAGCTCCAGGACATTGTCAGGGGTGGGGCGGTGTCGGAGTGCGGGGTGTCAGCCGCATGGATGCGGCTGCCAAGCTTACAGGGACGTACTTGCTGCGTCCCCGCACTCCGACACCGCCCCGCCATCCCCCGGATAGCCGGCCTTTGACGTTGACGTTGACGTTGATTCGGCGGGTGCCGGGCGCAGCCCGGCCCCACCTCAGAACCCCAGCGGGGTGTCGCCCAGCACCGGCTGCAGCTGGCTGCGGAACAACGCCTGGATGCGTTCCAGTGCCGCCTCGTCGTTGCCCTCGAAGCGCAGCACCAGCACCGGCGTGGTATTGGAAGCACGCACCAGGCCCCAGCCATCGGGGAAGTCCACGCGCAGGCCGTCGATGGTCGACAGGCGGCCGCCCACATACGGGTTGTCCGGCGACTGTGCCGCCGCCACCAGCATCGCCACCAGCGCATGCGGCGTGCCTTCGGCCACCGGCACCTTCAGTTCCGGCGTGGCCACCATCTCCGGCAGCTCGGCCAGCACCTCGTCCGGGGTTTCCTCGCGCTGCGCCAGGATCTCCAGCAGTCGCGCGGCGGCATACAGGCCATCGTCGAAACCGAACCAGCGCTCCTTGAAGAAGAAGTGGCCGCTCATCTCGCCGGCCAGCTCGGCATCGGTCTCGCGCATCTTCGCCTTCATCAGCGAGTGCCCGGTCTTCCACATCAACGGGCTGCCACCATTGCGCAGCACGTGATCGGACAGCTTGCCGGTGCACTTCACGTCGTAGATCACCATCGCGCCGGGGTTGCGCATCAGCACGTCGGCGGCGAACAGCATCAGCAGGCGGTCGGCATAGATGATCCTGCCTTCGCCGGTGACCACGCCCAACCGGTCTCCGTCGCCATCGAAGGCGACGCCGAGGTCGGCGCCGAAGCGCTTGACCGTCTGCACCAGGTCTTCCAGGTTGGCCGGCTCGCTCGGGTCGGGATGATGGTTGGGGAAGGTACCGTCGACATCGCAGTACAGCGGGATGACTTCGGCGCCGATGGCTTCCAGCAGCTGTGGTGCAAGCGCACCGGCGACGCCGTTGCCGGCATCGGCCACGACCTTCAACGGGCGGTCCAGCTGCACGTCGTCGGCGATGCGCTGGATGTAGTCGGCACTGACATCGCGCTGCTGGTAATCGCCCGGCTCGGCCGCCTGCGCCAGGCGCCCCTCGACGATGCGCTGGTGGAGATCGGTGATGGCATCGCCTGACAGCGTCTCGCCGCCGATGACCACCTTGAAGCCGTTGTACTCGGGCGGGTTATGACTGCCGGTGACCGCCACGCAGGTGCCGGTGCGCAGGTGGAAGGCGGCGTAATAGACGACCGGGGTCGGTGCCAGGCCGATGTCGATCACCGCGCAACCGGTGCGACGCAGGCCTTCGGCCAATCCCGCAGCCAGTTCCGGGCCGGACAGGCGGCCATCACGGCCGATCACCACCTCGCGCAGGCCCTGTTCCAGCGCCACGGTACCGATGGCCTGGCCGATCAGCGCGGCGGTCTTCGGCGTCAGTTCGCTGCCGACCACGCCACGGATGTCGTAGGCGCGGAAGATGCCGGCGGCCAGTTCCCCGGCAGGGACCGGTGGCGGCGGCGGCGCAGTGTCCGCGGCGCTGGCGGCGGCCACCGGTGGCGGCGCCATCTGCAGGCTCTCGCTCAGGGTCGGGCCGTGATCCGCTTCCGCCACGGCCGCACGGCGCGGCAACGGCAGCGACTTCGGCAGCCGGCCGCGACCCACCACCAGCAGCACAGCGATGAACGCCAGCAGCAGCGCGACGATGGCACTGGCCAGCGAACCCAGGCCCAGTGGACCCGCTTCGACATTCGGTACGGCGGCCACCAGCCGCAACGGCGTGCCCGGAACCGGGCGCGCCAGCGCTTCGGCGCTCTCGGCCAGGCCGGCGTCGCCCTGGGCAACGAGGTCATGCGTGCCTTGGCGCAGGCCGAGGAAGCCGGTGGACGGGGCGCTCACCTGGTCCAGCGGCGAGGTCAGCCGCAGCAATGGCTGGCGCACGTAGAGCACTGCCGGGCCAAGGCTGCCCAGCTGCACCGGAGCCGCCAGACCCAGGCGATTGCCACCTGCATCGCGCACCACGCGCAGGCCAGGCTTGCCCTCGGCCAGCGCTTGTTCCAGCAGGGCCAGGCGTGCGTAGCCGAAGGTGGCCGGGTCGGCATAGGCCGTGGCCAGATCGGCGGTCAGCACGTCAGCCTGCTCCACGCCGGTCCAGCTCTCGCGCACGGCCAGCGCCGCTGCCGCGGCGTCACCGGCCTGCAGTGCCTGCTGCACGCGTTCGTTCTTCAACTGCTGCTGCAGCTGCTTCAGCTGGCCGGCTGCGGCCTCCTGCAAGCCCTGCACGGCCTGGTCACGCGCTTCTTCCAGCGCCTGGCCATTGGACTCCTGCCGCCATTGCTGCACCGCGCTCCATCCGAACCAGCCGGCCAGCAGGACCAGCAGCACCCCCAGTAGTGGCGCACTGCGTCCCAACGACCGTTCCCGCTGCCCTTCCCCGATGCCGCTCATCAATGTCCCCCGTCAACGCACCCCGGTATGGCCGAATCCACCCGTTCCCCGCACGCTGTCGGTGAAAGTATCCACCACCTGCAGGCTGACGCGGGCAATCGGCACGACCACCAGCTGCGCGATGCGATCGCCCGGCTCGATGGTGAAGGCCTCGCGGCCACGGTTCCAGACGCTGATCAGCAACGGGCCCTGGTAATCGGCGTCGATCAGGCCGGTGCCGTTGCCGAGCACGATGCCGTGGCGATGGCCCAGCCCGGAACGCGGCAGGATCACCGCGCACAGGTGCGGATCAGCGATATGGATGGCCAGGCCGCTGGGCACCAGCGCGGTGTCGCCCGGCTGCAGGGTCAGCGCGGTATCCAGCGCCGCGCGCAGGTCCATGCCGGCGCTGGCTTCGGTGGCGTAGGCGGGCAGCGGCCAGCTGTCGCCGAAACGCGGATCAAGCAGCTTGACCTGCAGCGGTTGGGAAGTGGAAGCCTGGGTCATGCCTGGAGTCTCCGCGCGATCAGCGCCAGCAGTTGTTCGGCCAGCTCGCGCTTGGAGGTGGCCGGAAATACCTGTTCACCGTCCTGCCAGAAGGCCGTGGCGGCGTTGTTGTCACTCTCGAATCCACCACCGCTGATGCCGACCTGGTTGGCGATCACCAGGTCCAGGCGCTTGTCGACCAGCTTGCCACGCGCATATTTCTCCACGTCGTGGGTCTCGGCGGCGAAGCCGACCACCAGCTTCAGCGACTGCGTCTGTGCAGCGACTTCGGCGAGGATGTCCGGCGTGCGCACCAGCTCGATCACCAGCGACTGGCTGTCGGCGGTCTTCTTCAGCTTCTGCGGCGCGACCTGGCGTGGCGTGTAGTCGGACACCGCGGCGGCACCGATATAGATGTCGGCCGGCAACGACTTCAGCACGGCATCGCGCATCTGCGCGGCCGAGCGCACGTCCACGCGCTGCACGCCGGCTGGCGTCGGCAGCTGTACCGGACCGCTGACCAGCACCACCTGGGCGCCCATCGTCGCGGCGGCCGCGGCCAGGGCAAAGCCCATCTTGCCGCTGCTGCGGTTGCCGACGTAGCGCACCGGATCGATGTCTTCATAGGTCGGGCCGGCGCTGATCAGCAGGCGAAGACCCTGCAGCGCGCGGGTTTCCGGTGCAACAACCGCCGCTGCAGCACTGCCATTGGCAGCCAGCGCGGCAACGATGTCCCCCGGTTCGGCCAGACGGCCGGGACCGGATTCGCCTTCGGCCAGCGGACCGTCGACCGGGCCGATCACCTGCGCGCCGCGCTGGCGCAGCAGGGCGATGTTGGCCTGGGTGGCCGGATGCAGCCACATGCGGTGGTTCATCGCCGGGCAGATCGTCAGCGGCGCGGTACTGGCCAGGCACAGGGTGCTGACCAGATCATCGGCGTGGCCCTGGGCCAGCCGGGCCAGCAGATCGGCGGTACCCGGGGCGACCACGATGCGGTCGGCCCAGCGGGCCAGCTCGATGTGGCCCATGGCCTGTTCGGCGGCGCTGTCCCACAGCGTGGTGCGGGTGGGCTGCCCGGACAGGGCCTGGAAACTGAGCGGAGTGACGAACTGCTGTGCTCCGGCGGTCATCGCCACCTGCACCTGGGCACCGGCGTCGCGCAGGCGCCGCACCAGTTCCAGGGCCTTGTAGGCCGCGATCCCGCCTCCGACGCACAACAGCAGTTTCTGACCTTCCAGCGCGCGGGCCGGCGCGGGGGAAGCGTTGGGGGAGTCAGCCACCTGGAATTCCTGTGCAAACGAGGGCGCTAGCTTACCCGATGGTCGGTAATGTCCCGGTGCAGGGCGCACATAGCGGGCGGCTATCAGCAGATGGAGTCCGTCTCCGTTGACCCGGGATTCACCCGGTATCAGTTTCGGACCTTTCCTATACCTCTACGGGTCTGCGCTTTTGCAGAATCAGGCATTGGCTGCCGCCCGCCGTGGCCTGTTCGACCTTCGAGGAGCCGCGTGCATCCGCGCATCATCATCGCCGACGACCATCCCGTGGTCCTGCATGGCATCCGTATCGTGCTGCAGACCTACCTGATGGACATCGTCGGCAGTGCGCGCGACGGCGCCCAGCTGCTGGAGCTGGTGGATCACCACGACTGCGATGCGGTGCTGACCGACCTGTCGATGCCGGGTGCCGGTCCGGACGGTCCGGAGCTGATCGACGCGCTGCGCATGCGCCGCCCTGGCCTGCCGGTGGTGGTGCTGACCGGCGCCCGCCATCCCGGCCTGCTGGACAGCCTGCTGCGGGAGGGTATCAGTGGCCTGGTCGACAAGTGCGCCGATTTCGCCGAACTGCCCCACGCGCTGAACGCCGCGCTGGCCGGGCAGGTATTCGTCTCCCAGCAGCTGCGCCACCACCTGCAGGCGCGCGACCTGCTGTTTCCACGTCAGCCGGCGCCGTTGTCGGCACGCGAACAGGAAGTGCTGGAGCTGCTGGCAGCCGGCCTCAGCGTGAACGAAGTCGCCGAGCGCTGCGGGCGCAGCCCGAAGACCATCAGCCGGCAGAAGGCCGAAGCCAAGCGCAAGCTGGGCCTGCAGAACAACCAGGAACTGTTCGACTACCTGCAGACCCGGCGCGGCTGAGGCAACCTCCGACCCCAGTCCGCGGCATGCCCCGATGGGAGCCACCGCAAGGTCTGGCGATGATGGGCCATGCCCATCCATGACTGGCCCGAACAGGAACGCCCCCGCGAGAAGCTGATCGCGCGCGGGCCCACGGCACTTTCCGACGCCGAACTGCTGGCCCTGTTTCTCGGCTCCGGGTTCGGTGGCCGCGATGCCGTGCAGACCGCGCGCGACCTGCTGCAGGCGCACGGCCCGTTGCGGGTACTGCTCGACCGCCCCGCAGCCGAGCTCGCCCGCCTGCCCGGGCTTGGCCCGGCACGCAGTTGCACGCTTGCTGCCGGGCTGGAACTGGCCCATCGCTACCTGGCGGCCGAGCTGGAGCACGGCGAGGCGGTTGGCAACAATCCGGCGGCGGTCGGCCGCTACCTGCAGCACCGGCTGCGTGGCCAGGCCCGCGAGGTCTTCATGGCCCTGTTCCTGGACAACCGCCACCGCCTGATCGCCTGTGAAGAGCTGTTCCACGGCACCATCAACGCCGCACCGGTCTACCCCCGCGAAGTGGTGCGGCGCGCCCTGCTGCACAACGCGGCGGCGGTGATCCTCAGCCACAACCACCCTTCGGGCGATCCGGAACCCTCCAGCGCCGATACCCG
The DNA here is from genome assembly GCF_059371335.1 of Stenotrophomonas sp. YJH_SMC_6. Lineage (NCBI taxonomy): Bacteria > Pseudomonadati > Pseudomonadota > Gammaproteobacteria > Lysobacterales > Lysobacteraceae > Stenotrophomonas > Stenotrophomonas sp. YJH_SMC_6. The sequence goes on from NZ_JCAFUM010000017.1 coordinate 22,436, forward strand.
CATCACCGACGAACTGCAGCAGGCGCTGGCGATGGTGGACGTGCGCCTCCTGGACCACTTCGTGGTGGGCGAGGGCCGTCCCGTTTCATTTGCTGAACGGGGTCTGCTATCCCCGCCCCAGCCGCGGCTGTTCGGCTGAGCGCGGCCCTTCAGGCGCCATCGGCCGCCCCCACAGGCATGTTCTGGTCAGCGTGGGCGCGGGTATCTGCGCTAAAATGGGCGATTCCGCCGCTCATTCTCACAGCAGGCCTCGTGAAAAATCTCCTCCGCGCCCTGATCAGCCAAGGCATCGAAGCCTTGCGCGCCAATGGCACCCTGCCCGCCGACTCCCTGCCGCCGGACTTCGTGGTCGAGCGCCCGAAGACCCGCGACCACGGCGACTTCGCCACCAACGCCGCGATGCTGCTGGCCAAGGCCGCACGCTGCAATCCGCGCGCACTGGCGCAGGCGCTGGTCGAGGCGCTGCCGCGCAGCGAGGACGTGAGCAAGGTCGAGATCGCCGGCCCCGGCTTCATCAACTTCCACCTGGCCCCGGCCGCGTACCAGCGCGAAGCCGCGTCGGTCATCAAGGAAGCCCACGACTACGGCCGCAACCTGTCCGGCAATGGCCGCACGGTGGGCGTGGAGTACGTGTCGGCCAACCCGACCGGCCCGCTGCATGTCGGCCATGGCCGCGCGGCGGCGATCGGCGACTGCGTGGCGCGCGTGCTCGATGCCAACGGCTGGAACGCCAAGCGTGAGTTCTACTACAACGACGCCGGCGTGCAGATCGAGAACCTGGCGCTGTCCACCCAGGCACGGATCAAGGGCATCGCGCCGGACCAGGACGGCTGGCCGGAAGGTGGCTACCGCGGCGAGTACATCGCCGACGTCGCACGCGCCTACATGGCCGGCGCCAGCGTCGACCTGGAAGGCAGCACCGTGGTCGGCGCCAAGGACCCGGACGACATGCAGGCGATCCGCCGCTTCGCCGTGGCCTACCTGCGCAACGAGCAGAACCTGGACCTGGCCGCGTTCGGCGTCGACTTCGACATCTATTTCCTGGAAAGCTCGCTGTACGCCGACGGCAAGGTAGCTGAAGCGGTGGCCAAGCTGCAGGCGTCGGGTCATACCTATGAAGAAGGTGGCGCGCTGTGGCTGCGCAGCACCGACTTCGGTGACGACAAGGACCGCGTGATGCGCAAGTCCGACGGCACCTTCACCTACTTCGTGCCCGACGTGGCCTACCACCTGTCCAAGTGGCAGCGCGGCTACGAGCGCGCGATCACCGAGCTGGGCGCCGACCACCACGGCTCGCTGGCCCGCGTGCGCGCCGGCCTGCAGGCGATGGAAGTGGGCATCCCGCAGGGCTGGCCGGAATACGTGCTGCACCAGATGGTCACCGTCATGCGTGGCGGCGAGGAAGTGAAGCTGTCCAAGCGTGCCGGCAGCTACTTCACCCTGCGCGACCTGATCGAGGAAGCCGGCCGCGATGCCACCCGCTGGTTCCTGATCGCGCGCAAGCCCGATTCGCAGCTGACCTTCGACATCGACCTGGCCCGCCAGCAGAGCAACGACAACCCGGTGTTCTACGTGCAGTACGCGCATGCCCGCGTCTGCAGCCTGCTGCGCCAGGCACAGGAGAAGGGCCTGGTGTACGAGCAGGGCAACGGCCTGGCCAACCTCGGCCGCCTGGCCGACGACGCCTCGCTGCTGCTGATGAACGAGATCTCGCGCTATCCGGAAGTGGTGGAAGCGGCCGGCGTGGCGCTGGAACCGCATCTGGTGGCGCAGTACCTGCGTGAATTGGCGCACGCGTTCCACACGTGGTATCACGGGACGCCGGTGCTGGTGGAAGATGCCGCCGATCGCAACGCCAAACTGACCCTGGCCTGTGCGGCGCGCCAGGTACTGGCCAATGGCCTCGAACTCCTGGGCGTCAGCGCCCCGGAAAAAATGTAAGCATCAGGAGACGCAGTACACATGGCAGCACGACGCGGCAAAAGCCAGGCACGACGCAACAGCGGCAGCCAGGGCACCCCCGGATGGGTGTGGCTGGTGGCCGGTGTAGCGATCGCGGCCGTGGTGTTCCTGGCGGCGCCGAACCTGTTCAAGGGCGAGGGCGATGGCTTCCTGCGCGCCGGTCCGCAGCCGAACCCGAACGCGCAGCCGGCCCCGGTCGCCGATGCCGACAGCGATGTCGGTACCCAGCCGGCCGCGCAGCCGGCTGCGCCGAAGCAGGCCGAACCGGAAAAGCCGGCCGCCACCCAGTACGACTTCTACACCCTGCTGCCGGGCAAGGAAGTCGAGATGTCCGACGCCGAACTGGCCGCCAGCGCGCGTGCCGAAGACCAGCGCCGGGCCAAGGCCGAAGCACAGCGCGCGCAGGCGGCACTGGAAGGCAAGCCGGTTCCGCCGGCGACCACGACCGCACCGGCACCGGCGGCCACCGCCAGCGTGTCCAGCACCGCGCAGGTGACCGCCACCAGCCGTCCGCTGCCGGCACCGCTGAGTGAACGTCCGGCTGCGGCAACGCCGCCGGCCAGCACGGCCTCGACCAGCACCGCCGCCGCCACGCCGGCAGCGCGCGCGGAAACCGCAACGGCAACGGCGGGTACCCCGGCCACTGCCGCACCCGCGGCCGCCGACAACGCCCGCTATATCCTGCAGGCAGGCGCCTTCGGCGCCTCCGGCGATGCCGAAGCAACCAAGGCCAAGCTGGCGATGATGGGACTTGCGGCACGCGTGGAGTCAGCACAGATCAACGGCAAGACCGTGTACCGCGTGCGCATGGGGCCGTATGGCAGTGCCGGTGAACTGTCCGAAGCCAAGCAGAAGCTGGATGGCACCGGCCTGCAGGCGATGGCGATCAAGGCCCAGTAAGCCTGCCGCTGTGAATGAAAAAGCCGGGCATTGCCCGGCTTTTTCTTGTTTCTGCAGAGTCGAGCCATGCTCGACTCTACAAACGGCGGTCAGCCTTCGCGGGCGACCTGGAAACCGGCGAAGGACTGGCTGACCGGCATCAGTTCCAGGCGATTGATGTTCAGGTGCGGCGGCAGGCTGGCCACCCAGAAGATCTGTTCGGCGATGTCTTCGGCGGTCATCGGGTTGGCGCCGTTGTAGAGCTTGTCCGACGCCGCCTGGTCGCCGTGGGTGCGCACCACGGTGAACTCGGTTTCAGCCATGCCTGGCTCGATCGTGGTCACGCGCACGCCGGTGCCGTGCAGGTCCGAACGCAGGCCCAGCGAGAACTGGCTGACGAAAGCCTTGGTGCCACCGTAGGCGTTGCCACCCGGGTACGGGTAGACGCCGGCCACCGACGAAATATTGATGATCGCGCCCTTGCGCTCCACCAGCTGCGGCAGCAGGCGGTGGGTCAGGGTCACCAGCGCGGTGATGTTGGTGTCGATCATCGTGGTCCAGTCCGACAACTTGGCGCTCTGTGCCGGCGCGGTGCCCTGCGCCAGGCCGGCGTTGTTGACCAGCAGATCGATCTCGCCAAAGGCCGGCGGCAGTGCCAGCAGCGCCGCTTCCATCGCAACCGGATCGCGGATGTCGAAGGCGGCGGCATGCACCACGTCCTTGCCGTAGCGATCGACCAGCGGCTGCAGGCGTTCGCCGCGGCGGCCCGTGGCGATCACTTTCCAGCCGGCCTGGGCGAAGCGGTGGACGGCGGCGGCGCCGAAGCCGGACGTGGCGCCGGTAATCAGGACAGTGCGGGTCATCAGGCAACTCCAGGGGGAAAAACCGGACGCCCATTCTGGCACCGTCGGCCCGCCCTTGCGTTGTCGATGCCGGCTGACCACGCCCGAGGCGTGCGCGGCTCAGCGCACGCGGAATACCCGGGCCTTGGGCAGGTCTTCGTCGACCTGCAGGAACCAGCGCCCGGCAATTCCTGGAACAACGGCGATCTGCGGCGACTGCAGCACCTTGCGCAGCTTCATCTGCCCCTTCATCACCTGCCATTGCTGGCCGTTATCAAGGGTGAACAGCGTGCCGGGCTGCCAGCCTGCGACCTCTCCGACCACGCGTGCATTGACCGGTCCTTCTTCCAGGCCCAGATGCATTGCTGCCGGTGCCGGCACATTGGCAGGCAGCGGCGCAGCGGCGGGGGCCACCGCTGCCGTCGGCCCGGTGGCCGCGCGCTCTGCCTCGCGCAGTACCCGGTTCAGCGCCTGCAACTGCGCTGGACTGAGCCCGACCTCGGCCAGTTGAGATGCACTCAGGCGCCGCTCGACGGGTACGAAGCGGTCCTGGGCGAAGGCAGCGAAGCTGCTGGCGAGCAGCAGTGCGGAAAACAGATACCGGCGCATGCAAGGGTCTCAGCGAACGAGTGCCCACGATGCTGCAGTTCGATGACAGTCCGGTGACACGCCAGGGGCCGGTACAATGGGCCATGATCAACAACGATGTCCTGCGCAGCGTGCGCTATTCCCTGGACCTGGGCGACCACCACGTGGTGACCCTGTGCCAGATGGCCGACCCGGCCTTCGCCGTGGATCCCGAACAGGTGAAGGCCTGGCTGCGCCGCGAGGACGAAGCCGGCTTCGAAGCGATGAGCGACAGCGCGCTGGCGCACTTCCTCGATGGCCTGATCGTGCACCTGCGCGGTCGCGACGAGAGCCAGCCGCAGCGCGCGGTGGAAACCCGCATCGACAACAACCTGGTGCTGAAGAAGCTGCGCGTGGCGTTCCAGCTGCGCGACGTCGATCTGATGGAAATCTTCGCCAGCGCCGGTTTCAACGTCTCCAAGTCGGAAGTCGGTGCGCTGTTCCGCCAGCCCGGGCACACCAACTACCGGCGTTGCCTGGACCAGATGCTGCGCAACTTCCTCAAGGGCCTGAGCCTGCGCCTGCGCGGCTGAGCACGGCCTCGACGAACGCCCGCGCCGCCGGTGTCGGCAGCCGCTGCCAGACCAGGTGCACGCGGCGGGTCGGGGTTGGCTGCAGCGGAATCCGCACCACGCCCTGGAAGCCTTCGGCAATCAGCGCCGGCACGATGCCAACCGCCAGACCATGGCGGACGAAGCGCTCGACCAGTTCCATCAGGTTGACCTCGAAACGCACTGTGTGCGGCAGGCCAGCGGCGACGAAAGCATCGTCGGTCTGCCGCCGCGCACCGGTGCCGCGCGGGAAGTCGACCAGCGCCTCGTCCTGCAATTCGGTCAATGGCAGCCGCTTGCGCCGGGCCAAGCGGTGCGACGGCGCCAGCACCGCCACCAGGTCTTCTTCCTGCAGCATCTGGTGGCAGACCCCGTCCAGGCCGGCCGAGGGCGCCAACCCCACCAGTGCAACATCCAGGTCACGCGACTGCACCTGCGCGATCAGGTCCTCGCTCTTGTCCACCCGCAACTGGAATTCCACCTGCGGGTGCGCCTGCTGGAACGCGGCCAGCATCGCCACCACATCGATATCGGTCAGCGAGGAGATCTGCCCGATCGCCAGCAGCCCGCGCACCTCGCCACTGACTGCGGCCACGTCGGCGCGCAGGTGGCGCAGGCTGACCAGCACCTGGCGTGCGTGCACCAGCAGCGCCTCACCCGCTGCCGTCGCCCTCACCTGCCGCGGCAGGCGCTCGAACAGCGGCGTGCCCAGTTCCTGCTCCAGGTAGGCAATCTGGTGGCTCAACGCGGACTGCACCACATGGCAGCGTTCGGCGGCACGGGTGAAATTGCCCTCCTCGGCCAAGGCAACGGCAAACTCGAGCTGTTTGAGATTCATCCAACTATCTCGTTTCCAGATGGCATGGATGATGATGATTCATTTCCATCATGGCCGCAGCAGGTGGACACTGTGCCCCCCGCTTCCTGGAACACCGCGTGAGCCCGTCCCTCCCCCCTCTGCACCGCTGGCAGGTGCTGCTGATGTCCGTGGCTACCGGCGTGGCCGTGGCCAGCAACTACTATGCGCAGCCACTGCTGCACACCATCGCCGACGCCTTCGGCGTACCGTTCGGCCAGGTCGGCATGGTCGTTACCGCCGCGCAGCTGAGCTATGCCGCCGGCTTGATCCTGCTGGTGCCGCTGGGAGACCTGTTCGAACGCCGCCGCCTGATCGTGGTGATGAGCCTGCTGTCGGCCGGCGGGCTGGTGATCAGCGCCTGTGCACCGTCGCTGACCTGGTTGCTGGTCGGCACCGCTATCACCGGCCTGTTCTCGGTGGTGGCACAGGTGCTGGTGCCGTTCGCCGCTACGCTGGCGGCGCCGGAACATCGCGGTCGCGTGGTCGGCGCGCTGATGAGTGGCCTGCTGCTGGGCATCCTGCTGGCGCGCACCGTGGCCGGCCTGCTTTCCAGCCTGGGCGACTGGCGCCTGGTGTATGCGATCGCCGCTGCCACCCTGGTGCTGACCGCACTGGCATTGCAGCGCGGCCTGCCGCGGTTCCACCACAGCGCCGGCTTGGGCTATTTCGCATTGCTGCGCTCGATCGGCGTGCTGTTCGTGCAGGAACCGGTGCTGCGCCAGCGTACGCTGCTGGGCGCCTGCAGCTTCGCCATGTTCGCGATCTTCTGGACCCCGCTCGCGTTCCTGCTGGCACAGCCGCCGTATGCCTACAGCGACGCCACCATCGGGCTGTTCGGGCTGGTCGGTGCGGCCGGTACGCTGGCGGCCGGCCTGGCTGGCCGCATGTCCGACCGTGGCCAGACCGGGCGCGCCACCGCCATTGCACTGCTGCTGTTGCTGCTGTCGTGGCTGCCGCTGGGGCTGTCCGCACACTCGCTGCTGGCATTGCTGGTGGGCGTGGTGGTGCTGGACCTGGCCGCACAGCTGTTGCACGTCAGTAACCAGAACCTGATCTACGCACTGCAACCGGCGGCACGCAACCGCCTCAATGCCGGCTACATGACCGGCTATTTCATCGGCGGTTCGCTGGGTTCGCTGCTGTCTGCGCAGGTCTACCAGCGCTTCGGCTGGACCGGCGTATGCGTGGCCGGCGCTGCCGTGGCTGCGCTGGCCCTGCTGCTGTGGCTGCCCGGCGCGCTGCGCGCGCGCCAGGCGTCGCTGGCCGACTAGAAGCTGCCCTGCAGCGCCAGCTCCCATCGCCCACCGGCGTTGCCGGGGAACAGGCGCTTGGCTGCGCTGTCCGTGTCATGCACGGTGGCGCGCAGTTCCCATGCCGGGGTCAGCGAGGCGATGGCACTGAGCTGCCCATGCAGGTAGTCCGGGCCCTGGGCGGTGGCCAGCCAGTACTGGCCCACCGCTGCTTCCAGGCGGAGGCGTTCGTGCAACGGCACACGCACACCCAGCTGGGCATAGGTACCGCGATGGCCACCGGCCAACGCATCGTTGGAATGGGCGACCTGCAGCCAGGCGCGCTGCTTCCAGGTCACCGTGGTGTTGAGCTCGGTCCAGTCCAGCGCGCGGCCGGTGCCCGGGTACACGTAACGGGTCAGGTTGGCATCCAGGCTCCAGTCCGGTGCCAGTGCGCCGGACCAGCCCGCCACCAGGTCGAACTCGCTGCGCGCGCCATTGTCCGGCTTGAACGAAACGTTGGACCCCCACGCGCTGGCATACCAGCCCGATGGGATCGAGACCTTCGCGCCAGCCTGCACCGCCGGGTCGCCATCGCTCTGCGAGCTGCCACGCCATACGTAGTCACTGGTCAACGCCGCACTGCCACTGACCTGCACCTGTGCCTGCGCGCTGCCGATCCCGAGCAGCCCTGCCAGGGCGGCCACCAGCGCCGCCATCATCCCCTTGCTGTTCACTGCACTGTGTTCCTCGTCGAAGGCGGTCACGCCGCCGGGAACGCAGTGTCGAGGCGGGGGCCGTAACGGATCGAGGGTGCTGCCGGGCCCGTGGCGCAAATTCGGCGTAAATCCCGTGGACTGCGGCCAATGCCAGCAGCGCGGTATCATGGCGCCCTGTTTCCAGGAACCAACCGCGTGGACGCCATCCTGACTCCGGTATCGATCGGCGAGCTGATCGACAAGATCACCATTCTCGAGATCAAGGCCGAGCGCATCGACGATGCCGCCAAGCTGGCCAACGTCCGCACCGAGCTGGACGGCCTGCTGCCGTTGCTGCAGCAGCTGCTGCACGCACAACCGGCACTGGCCGCGCTGAAGCAGCAGCTGAAGATGATCAACGAGCGCATGTGGGACATCCAGGACCAGCTGCGCGACAAGGAAGCGGCCCAGGTGTTCGACGATGCCTTCATCCAGCTGGCACGCGGTGTCTATGGCACCAATGGCGAGCGCGTGCAGGTGAAGAACGAGATCAACCGCGTGGCCGGTTCGGCCCTGGTCGAAGAAAAGCAGTACCAGGGCGAGTAACCCCGCCTCAATCAGCGTCGATCAGATGGCGGAAGCGGAACAGCTCGCCATCGTTGCGGATGCCCAGCTTGCGGTAAGCCGCTCGCTTCTGCGTGCTGATGGTGCTGGCCGCACGCCCGCTGCGGCGTGCCATCTCGCCGGTGCTGCAGCCACGCAGCACCCACTGCAGGACAGCGCGCTCGCGCGTACTCAACCGTGGTGAACGCATGGACTGCTGGCGCTGCCGGCGGGACTGGTTCAACTGTGCACGCAGCTCCGGCGGCACGAAGCGCCCGCCGCGGGCAACCACGCTCACCGCGCGCAGCAGCATCTGCGGCGCGCAGGCCTTGGACAGGAATCCGCGCGCACCGGCCTGCAGGGCCAAGGACACAACACCCGCGTTGCAGTGTGCGGACAGCACCAGGATCGGCACTGCCGGCCAATGTCGTGATACGTGCCGCAGCAGTTCCAGGCCTTCCCCGCTGTCACCGATCGGCAAGGCGTCAACCAGCAGCAGATCGATCGCAGCTGCCTGCTGCTGCAGGCGCTGCAGCAGATCACCGCTGTGGCCGTAGCTTCCATCGACCTGCAGGCCCGTCTGCCGGGCCAGCAGTTCCTGCACGCCATGCCGCAACAGTGGATGCGGATCCAGCAGCAACAAGCGGCAGGGAGAATCGCGGGGCGAGGGAAACGCGGGCATCGTTGCATTCCTGCAGGACAGGCCACTCACCCTAGGGCGCAGCCGACGCCTGCGGAATCCAATTCGTTGCAATGCCGCCCGTCCACCTCAACACGGTCAGGTAGCGTTTGCCCAGCCGGAAACGCAACAGGCCCGGCATGGGCCGGGCCTGTCGAGGCATCTTCAGCGCGCAGGCGCGCCGAGGAAGCAATTACCAGCTGAAGCGCGGGCCGACGGTGTATTCCTTGTCGCCGTGGCGGTTCATCTTCAGCTCGCCGTTCAGGCCCCAGTTCTGGTTCAGCTTGACCTGACCACCCAGGCGACCGTACCACTGGCCGTCGATATCGACGCCGTGCTTCTTGGCGTAGTCTTCGTAGCCGACCATGCCGTAGACCTCGGCGTGGGCACCGAAGGCGGTGCGGATACCGGCTTCAGCGCTGTAGCCGTTGAAGTCCAGGCCGTGCTTGCGATCGAACTTCTGGTAGGCAACGCGGGCAACGAAGTCGGTCGACGGAGCGATTTCGACGTTGTAGCCGGCACCGACCTTCCACTGGTCAACCTTGATGTTGGTGTGGTCGACTTCCTGACGGCTGTATTCACCGAACGCGTGGAAGTTCGGCAGGAAGCCGTAGGAACCCTTGACGCCCCAGCCGTCAGCCTTGATGCCATCGACGTCGGTCTTGGCGTAGTCGGCCTCAGCGTAGTTGTACGACAGGTTCTCAGCAGCCGAAGCGGTGAACGGCAGGGCAGCGGCCAGGGCCAGAGCAATCAGCGAATTCTTCATGGGGGTACACCTTTACTTTCTTATGGTGTGCAGCAGCGCCAGGGCGCCATCGCATCGGGAATGTAAATTCTCCGTTATTCGCCACAACGCTCCCTGAAAACCGTGGTCTTCGCATTGCTGAATTTTTGGGCTTGATTCAGGCTCCGTCTGGCATACGCGCGCGGCGCGCGTGCATCTGTAATCCTTCGACGATTGCAACAGGAGGTTGCCTTGCTCGTTTCCGATCCGCTGCGGACGTGTGTCCGCGCCGCTGTCTTTGCTTGCATTGCCCTCTCGTCGCCACACACTGCACGTGCGCTGCAGGCGACCGACTACCAGCGCGCCGAACGCGTGCATGACAGTCATCTGCGCGGCGCGCTGCGCAATGCTTCGGTCCTGCCCCACTGGTTGGCCGATGGACGATTCTGGTATGAGCGCGAAGACACTCAGGGCCGGCGCCAGGCGGTACTGGTCGATCCGGTCCAGGCGACACGCCAGACCCTGTTCGAACCCACTGCGCTGGACGCTGCGGTTGCGCCGCTCGGTGCCAGCGGGCGGCGCCTGCGCCTGGCCAGCGTGCAGCAGGCGGACGATGGCCTGCGCCTGCGGTTCAGCGGAGAAGTGCCCGTCGATTGCCAATGGCCGCGCTGGCAATGCGCACGTTCGCCGGATGCGCGGCCGCCGGCCGATGCACTGCCTTCGCCCGTAGGCGATGCGTGGCTGCAGGTGCGCGACAACAACCTGTGGCTGCAGTCGCCTGGCACGGCGCCACGGGCACTGACCCACGGCGGAGAAGCCGGTAATGGCTATGGCGTGCTGCCGGACTTCGCCCTGCGCGGTATTCCACGCCGTCAGGGCCGGATGCCGATGCGGCCGTTCGCGGTTGGCTGGTCTGCGGACGGGCGCTACGTGGCCGGCATCCGCTACGACGAACGCGCGCTGCAGGACTACCCCTATCTGGAAAGCAGCCCGACCCACAGCGCGCGGCCGCGCGTGCATACCGTGAAGCTGGGGGTGCTGGGCGATGCACAGCAGGTGCGCGACACCCTGTTTGTGGTGGATACCCGCAGCGGCAGGCAGCATGACATCGCGCTGCCCGAGGGCTGGAACACGCTCAGTGAGGCCGGCATCCTGGGTTGGGACGGCGATCGGTTGTATGCCGTGATCGCGCACTTCGGCACACCGCGCAGGCTGCGCCTGCTGGAGATCGATGCCAGCAGCGGTGCATTGCGCACGGTTCTGGAAGAAGCCAGCGACACTCGCCTGCAGCTCAACGTGTATTCCTACAACCGGCCAGCGGCGGCCATCCTGCCCGGGCAGGACACCGCCGTGTGGTTCTCGCAGCGCGATGGTTGGGGCCATCTGTACCGGGTGCGCCTGTCCGACGGCAAAGTGCTGCGCCAGCTCACCCGCGGCCACTGGGCGGTGCGCGACCTGCTGGGTGTGGACGCTGCCGGTGGCTGGGCGTACTTCAGCGCCGGTGGCGTCGACGCGGGCGATCCTTACGTGCGAGGCCTGTACCGGGTATCGCTGCAGGGAGGGCCGATCCAGCGCCTGGCCGCCGATGGCTACGACCACATGGCCGATGCCGGTACCGGCGCGCTGTTCGGCGGGCGCGCACCTCAGGCGCTGTCGCCCAGTGGTGGCTATCTGGTGGATACCGTTTCCCGTCTCGACCAGCCACCACGCACCGTGCTGCGGGCCAGCGATGACGGTCGCGAGCTGCTGTTGCTGGAAGCGGCGGACAACCGGGCAGTGCTTGCTGCGGGGTGGCGCCCACCGCGGCGCGAACGTCTGCTGGCCGCCGACGGGCGCACGCCAATCTTCGCCACCGTCTACCTGCCCCGCGACTATCGCGATGACGGCAGCTTCCCGGTGATCGATGCGATGTACGGCGGCGCCTTCATCAGCAATGCCCCGGTGACCTACGCCGAAGCGGTGTCCGCGCTGAATCCGGTGTCACGCGCCAGCCTGGCCGAGCTTGGCTTCGTGGTGGCCAGCATCGATGCGCGCGGCACCGGCGGCCGCGACAAGGCCTTCCATGACAGCAGCTTCCTGCACGGCGCCGATGTGCAGCTGGATGATCATGTGGCCGCGCTGCGCCAGCTGGGCGAACGCTACCCGGGCATCGACCTGCGGCGGGTCGGCATCTACGGGCATTCGTTCGGCGGTTACAGCGCGGCGCGGGCATTGCTGCGCTACCCGGCGTTCTACAAGGTGGGCGTGGCCTCGGCCGGCAGTCACAATTTCCAGGGCATGTACGGCGGCGCCCTGCACGGCATGGACCGGCTGTTCGGTGGCGTGCTGCCAGCCACGGCCATGACCGATGGCGTGCCGGCGCCCTTTGCCGGGCTCGACAACGCAGCGCTGGCCGGCAACCTGCGCGGGCATCTGATGCTGGTCTATGGCGAGCTGGACGAAAACGCACCGCCGGCGCTGACCCTGCAGCTGGCCGCCGCCCTGAACAAGGCCCAGCGCAGCTACGACCTGCTGTACCTGGCCCGGCAGGACCACGAGCTGTTCCGCAACGACGCAACCTACACGCACCGCATGTGGGACTACTTCGTGCGCCACCTGGCCGGCCAGCAGCCACCGGATACGGTGCTGGCACCGCTGCCCGGTGGCCCGGGCTGAACGGGCTGAACGGGCTGAACGGGCTGAACGGGCTGAACGGGCTGAACGGGCGCCCAGAGGATGTCGATCCCCGACGCTCTGGTTCGTCGTGTACTTGAAGGCCGTGCACGCGGCACGGTCCATCCGGAGGCAGGCAATGAGCTACATCGATGGTTTCGTCCTGGCGGTACCCACCGCCAACAAAGAGAAGTTCCTCGCCCATGCACGCACAGGGGATCCCGTTTTCATCGAGTACGGCGCGCTGCGCGTGGTCGAGTGCTGGGGTGACGACGTACCGCACGGCAAGACCACCGACTTTTTCGGCGCGGTGAAAGCCACGCCGGACGAGACGGTGGTGTTTTCCTGGATCGAATGGCCGGACAAGCCGACCCGCGACGCGGGCATGAAGAAGATGATGGAAGACCCAAGGTTTGATCCGGCGACGAATCCGATGCCGTTCGACGGCGCGCGGATGATCTACGGTGGCTTCGTGCCGATCTACGAACTGACCCGCTGAACCGGGCGGACGTGCTCAGCGCGCGTCCGTTCCATCGCTGGCGGAGGCATGGCCGGCGCCCAGTGCGGCGCCGGCGCCGAGGCCCACACCGCCCATGCCGGCCCCCATTCCGCCACCGCCGCCACCGCCGCCTCCACCCGCACGACCGCCCTTGGCGTCGCCGTCGTTGCGGCCCTTGCCACTGGCACTGCCCGGCCGGGTCGGCCCCTGCGGCGGTATCTGCAGGTCGGCCGGAATCGGCGCCAGGTCCAGCGCTTCGCGCACGAAGTCGCGCAGCGAGACCACCAGTTCGTGGGTATGCACCGGTCGCCCCTGTGCAAGATCGTTGGCAGCGCGTGCAGCCAACCGCACCTGTTCGTCGGTGCCCAGCAGCAGGATGTCCGACAGCGCCGCTTCAACGGCATCGCGGATGCGGCGCGCGCGATCCGAGCGGGGTTCGGCGATGCCTTCGGCATCTTCGCGCTGGCGCAGGTCGCGGCGATGGCTGGGATCCACGCCCAGTTCGCCGGTGAACGAACCGCCCAGGGTCTTGTAGGCCGCCATCAGCGTACGCAGCCGTTCGTTGATCTGCCGGTTCTCGCGCTCGCGGCGCTGTTGCAGGGTCTGCATCACCAGCAGGCGGATGCCCACGCCCAGCAGGGTGATCAGGACCAGGCCGGCCAAGGTGGACAGCACGCCCTGCCAGGAACTGAAGTCGATACCGCGCATGCCCGGGGCTCCGGCGGGAAGAACCTGCATCTTGCCCCGGACAGTGCCCCGGAAACGCGAAAGGCCCCACCACCCGGTGGGTGGCAGGGCCTTCGGTCACGGCGCGATTACTTGCGCTTGGCGGCCTTGCGCACGGCTTTCTTGGCCGGAGCCTTCTTGGCGGCGACCTTCTTCAGCGGGGCAGCCTTCTTGGCAACCGTCTTGCGGGTGGCGGCAACCTTCTTGCCAGCTGCCTTCTTGGCAACGGCGGTCTTCTTGCCGACAACCTTCCTGGCAGCAGCGGTCTTCTTGCCGACGGCCTTCTTGGCCACAGCAGCCTTCTTGCCGACAACCTTCTTGGCGGCCGCGGTCTTCTTGGCAACGGTCTTCTTGGCGACGGCGGCCTTCTTGCCGGCAACCTTCTTCGCAGCCACGGCCTTCTTGCCAGCGACCTTCTTGGCGGCGACGGTCTTCTTGGCCACAGCCTTCTTGGCGGTGGCGACCTTCTTGCCGACCACCTTCTTGGCGGCCGCGGTCTTCTTGGCAACGGTCTTCTTGGCGACGGCGGCCTTCTTGGTGGCAGCCTTCTTCACGGTGGCGACCTTCTTGCCGGCAGCCTTGGTGGCGGCCTTGGTGGTCTTCTTGGCAGCGGCGGCCTTCTTGGTCACAGCCTTGCCTGCAGCGGCCTTCTTCTTGGCCACTTCCTTCTTCAGGGCAGCGGCTTCGGCCTTGGCGTTCTTCTTGGCCGCTTCCAGCTTCTTCTTGGCGTTGGCAACAGTCTTGCCGACCGACTTGGCAGCCTTTTCGGCCTTCTTGGCAACGGTCTTCTCGACCTTGGCCACGGCCTTCTTGGCCTTGGCAACGCGGGTACCGGCAGCCTTGGTGGCGCGCTTGACGGTCTTCTTGACCGACTTCACTGCGTCTTCGGCAGCGTGGGCGATGGTCTCGCCAACGTTGGTGGCGGTTTCTTTGACGTTCTCGACAGCGTCGGTCACGACCGACACACCATTACCGTTGCTCATGTTGCCCTCCTGGGGGCCTTAAGTATCAAAACGGGGCGATGCTATACCGACATTGACGATCGTGGAACGGGGCATGCGCCACCAATCGCATCTGCTGCGACGGCGATGGTGTAGTCGACCATCCCTGCAGGCACACCGTGTTTACAGGAAACCCCTTTTTTTCAGTGCTGCGCCGCATGATCCGCGTCGTGACAGGCATTGGTTGTGTGCACCCGCCCGGATGCCGCGGAAGGCATGCAATATGGCGCGTCGCGGCACCGGGATGCGCAGAACTGCGCAAGTATCGTCCTGTATCCGCGCGACCTGCGGCTGACGTCCGCACACTGCCGGGCGCCGCCGCCGCTGTCGTCACCGGCCCAGCGCTGGTCGTCGCGATCCGCGCTCCCGACGCGCGGTTTTCATGGCGCATTTATCCAGATCGCGACACACTCATTCAGCTTGTTTTACCGTAGAGCCGAACCGCCCCCATTCCCGCCAGCGAACCGACTCCCATGCGACCGCTACCTACCCTGCTCACGCTCGCAATCGCCGCCGCCTTCGGTGGCTTCGTTGCCACCGGCATCAACGCCCACCTGGACAACCGTGCCGATGCCGCACCGCTTCCAGCGGTGGTGCCGACCATGGCGGCACTGCCAGCCGCAGTGGCCGGGCAGCAGGTTCCGTCACTGGCACCGATGCTGGAGAAGGCGATGCCGGCCGTGGTCAGCGTCAACACCAAGCAGGTGGTGCGCGTACGCAATCCCTTCTTCAACGACCCGTTCTTCCGCCGCCTGTTCCCGGACATCCCGCAGGAACGCATCAACGAATCGCTGGGCTCGGGCGTGATCATCGACGCCAGGGAGGGCCTGGTGCTGACCAACCACCATGTCATCGACAACGCCGATGACGTACAGGTGACACTGGCCGACGGGCGCACGGTCAAGGCCGAATTCCTCGGCTCGGACCGCGATACCGACATCGCGCTGATCCGCATTCCGGCGCAGAACCTGACCGACATCAAGCTCGGCAACAGCGACCAGCTGCGGGTGGGCGACTTCGTGGTGGCCATCGGCAATCCGTTCGGCTTCAGCCAGACGGTCACTTCGGGCATCGTCTCGGCGGTGGGCCGCAGCGGCATCCGCGGGCTGGGCTACCAGAACTTCATCCAGACCGACGCGTCGATCAACCCGGGCAACTCGGGTGGCGCGCTGGTCGACCTGCAGGGCCAGCTGGTCGGCATCAACACTGCCAGCTTCAACCCGCAGGGCAGCATGGCCGGCAACATCGGCCTGGGCCTGGCGATTCCCTCGAACCTGGCGCGCAGCGTGGTCGACCAGCTGGTCAAGCACGGCGTGGTGGTGCGCGGCACGCTGGGCGTGGAAAGCCAGAACCTGACCGCGCAGATCGCGCAGGGCCTGGGCCTGGGCGAAACCCGCGGTGCGCTGATCACCCGCGTGCTGGCCGGTTCGGCGGCCGCCGCCGCCGGCCTGAAGCCGGGCGACGTGGTGGTGTCGGCCAATGGCCAGCGCGTGGACAGCGCCGAAGCCCTGCACAACGTGGAAGGCCTGGCGGCGGTCGGCAGCCCGATGACGCTGGACGTACGCCGCGAAGGCAAGCCGCTGCAGATCAAGGCGACGCTGAAGGAACAGGCACGCGCGGTCACCGGCGACAGCCTGGACCCGCGCCTGGGCGGGGCCACCTTCGTCGACCTGCCCGAGTCGCTGCGCCAGTCTGGCGCCAGCGGCGTGCTGGTCAGCGAGGTCAAGCGCGGCAGCCGCGCCGCCAGCAACGGCCTGCAGCAGGGCGACATCATCACCGATGCCACCGTCGGTGAATTCGCCGACCTGGCCAGCTGGCGCGCCAACTTCCAGCAGCGCCCGCCGACGCTGGTGCTGCGCGTGCTGCGCAACAATGGCCAGCAGCAGGGCCAGCTCGTGATGCGCTGATCGCCCTGCCGTAACACCCCCTATACCCCGGCAATGTTATTGCTGTCAGTCCAGGTCGGCACCGCCGACTCCCGATCCCCCATCGCAACAGGAGTGATTCGATGAGCCCCACCAATACCGAGAACCTGAAGGAACACCTGGGTGAAGCCGGTTCCCACCTGAAGCAGGCCGCTACGGCCGCCGGCGGTGCGATCAAGGGTGCAACCGGTGCAGCGACCGACGAGCTTCGCATCGGCAAGGCCAACGTCAAGGCTGAATTGTCCGACAGTGCACTGTCCGGCCTGGCCGCCGCCGAGTTCGGCGGTGCCGCCGCCAAGGAACAGGTCGATGCGCTGATGGACAAGGGCAAGGACCTGATCGACAGCGCCGCCGAACTGATCCGCGAACGTCCGCTGGCCTCGTTCGGCGTCGCCTTCGCAGCCGGCTGGATCATCGCCAAGCTGGCCCGCGGCAGCAGCGACAAGTAAGCCGCAGCGTGAGCGAAGACAACACGCAAGCGCCTGATCCGGCGGCCACCCCGCCGCTGGATGAGAGCATCCGCCAGGTCGGCGCGGCCGGTCGTGCCGCTGCCGATTCGGCCAAGCACACGCTGCGTTCACTGCGCCGGCTGGCCTCGGCCGACTTCGCGCTGGCGCGCAGCGCATTTGGTCGTGCGCTGGCCTGGGCCGGCGTGGCGATCGTGTTTGGTGCATCGGCGTGGCTGCTGATGGCCGCCACCCTCATCGCGCTGCTGCAGAGCTGGGGCCTGAGTTGGCTGCAGGCCCTGCTGATCACCTCGCTGCTGAGCCTGGCCGTCACCGGCTATGCGATCTGGCGGGTGTCCTACTTCTTCCACCACACCGGCATGCACGCCACCCGGCGTCAGCTGTCACGCCTGGGCCTGTTTGACGAACCCAGCGAAGACGACCCTGATGCCGGCGTGCAGCTGCCCGAGGGCAAGCCATGAAGTTCGGCGCGCTGCAGCGGCGGGTAAAGCGCTGCGAACAAGTGGTGACCGTGCGTCTGGGCGAGACACAGGACCACTGGTCCACCCTCGGCCAGGTATGGCGACAGGGCTGGTCGCCGTTGCGCATCGTGGTGGTCGGCCTGGCCGGTGGCTTCATCGCCGGCAAGCTGGAGGTGCCGGGCAAGGTCAACGGTGCCCGCTGGCTGCAGATGGTCGGTTCGGTCTCGAACCTGTTCGCCAGTGCGCAGGCGGCGTTCGCCACGGCGATGGCGGCGCAGGCCGCGGCCACCGCCGACGATGCGGCCGAAGAAGCCGACGATGCCAGCGAGCAGGCACAGGCAGCGGCCTCCGCTGCCGGAGCACGGCCGGCACCGGCGCCACGCTCCGTGCCGGAGCCAGAACCGGACCTGCGCGGACCGCGTCCGGCCGAAGCGGCCACCGAGCTGTCCGAACGTTGATCCATGGAATCCGCCGCGCCGATCGCGGCCGGCGGATAATGCGCTCCCCTTTCCGGTTGATGCGTCGATGAGCGAGTCCCTCCTGTCCCCGCCACCGGCCGGCCCCGACGAGCCAGAGGCCGCGCTGCCACCACCGTCGCGCCCGCGCGGGCCGATGTCGCTGGTGGTGCTGGCGACCCTGGCGGTGGGCTACACGCTGTGGGCCGCGCAGGACATCATCCTGCCGGTGCTGCTGGCGATGTTCTTCGCCCTGGTCGGCAACCCGATCCTGCGCCTGCTGCAGAAGCTGTGGATTCCGCGCGCGCTGGGCGCACTGTTGATCCTCGGCGCCGGCCTGGGCGTGACCGGTTCGCTCGCCGTGCAGCTGATCGGCCCGGCGATGGAATGGGCGCAGGAAGCCCCACAGCAGCTGCGCAAGGTCGCCCGCCAGGTGCAGGACCTGACCAAGCCGGTGCAGCAGGCCAACCAGGCGGCGGAAAACTTCGCCCGTGTGGCCGGTGGTGACAGCAACCACAAGGTGCAGGTGATCCGTACCCAGCTGGACGACCCGTACCGCATGCTGACCCGTGCGCCGCGGCTGGCTGCCTCGGTGTTGGCCGTCGTGCTGCTGACGCTGTTCTTCATGATCTACGGGCAGAGCCTGCAGCGCGCGGCGATCGCCCTGTTCCCCAACCGCCAGCAGCAGCGCTTCACTACGGACATCCTGCGTTCGATCGAACGCGAGGTCTCGCGTTACGTGCTGACCATCAGCGTCATCAACACTCTGGTCGGGCTGGTGTTCGCCGGCGTGCTGATGCTGCTCGGTATCGGCCTGCAGGAAGCGCTGCTGTGGGGCACGGTGGCCGCGCTGCTGAATTTTGCGCCGTATGTGGGTCCGTTGATCGGCGTGGCGCTGATGCTGTTGATGGGCTTCGTCGAGTTCCGCGACCCGCTGCAGGCCCTGCTGCCAGCGGCCGCCTACCTGGGCCTGCACACCCTGGAAGGGCAGATGGTGACCCCGATCGTGCTGGGCCGTCGGATGAAGCTGTCGCCGCTGGTGCTGATCCTGGCGCTGATGGTGTTCGGCTGGGCCTGGGGCATGATCGGGCTGCTGCTGGCGGTGCCGCTGCTGGTGTGCATCAAGCTGGTGCTGGCACGCCTGGATGGCATGCAGGGCTGGGCACGCCTGCTGGAGTGACGGCATCAACAACGGATGGACGCAGGTGGGAACCAGAAACAGGGACGAAGTGGCAGACTATGGCGCCCTACCCGGATGGATCCGCTCGGATGAACTCTCTCGCCACGCGTTGCCTTGCCTTGGCCTGCATTGCCGCTCCCGCGTTCGCCGCGACACCGCCGACTGCCGATCAGGCGCGCACCCAGCTTGCTGAGGCGGTTACCTGCAAGCGGCACCTCACGCCCATACAGTTCGACGCCATGGCCCGGATGCTGACACCGGCCCCGGCAAGGGTGCAGGACGGCGAATCCAGCGGCGAGTTCCGGCTGACCACGCCCTTGATGGTGCTGGGCCAGCCCGTGAACCGGCTGCAGTCCTATGACGGCGACAGCGGCGAGGATGGCATCGACAGTTTCACCGCGTACTTCAGCTCGGCCAGTGTGGAACAGGTCGCGGCACTGGCGAAGATGTCCGACCCGGTAGCAGGCACCTACACGAAGGAAGTTGGGCGGCACAACCTGGACGTGCAGCAGTTCGACGGCCAGACCACCATCGCCTGCTCGTACAACCTGCGCTGACCCGGCCCAGCCACAGTGCCCACCCGCCCGCCGCGTCGCATGAAAGCCCGCGCGGGCAGGGGTAGAATGGCGGGGTGAATTTCCCCGTCCAAGCCATCACCCTCGACCTTGACGACACGCTGTGGCCGTTCGCTCCGATCGGCGCCCGCATCGAACAGGTCCTGCACGCCTGGATGTGCGAACACAGCCCCGCTACCGCCGCGATGTATCCGGTGGAGGCGATGCGCGAACTGCGCGAGCGGCTGTACCACGCCCATCCGCACCTCCACCACGACCTGAGTGCGCTGCGCCGGCTGACCCTGCACGAAGCACTGCACACCAGCGGTGCAAGCCTCGATCTGCTGGAGCCTGCGTATGAAGTGTTCTACGCCGCGCGCAACCAGGTGGAGTGCTATCCCGATGCGATCGACGCGCTGGCGCGCATTGCCGCACGGGTACCGGTGGCGGCGCTGAGCAACGGCAACGCCGACCTGGAGCGGATCGGCCTGGCCCATCATTTCGCCTTCCAGCTGGGTTCGCGCGAACACGGCGCGGCCAAGCCCGAAGCCAGCATCTTCCATGCCGCGTGCACCCGCCTGGGTGTGGCACCGGCACAGGTGCTGCACGTCGGCGATCATGCCGACATGGACGTGGCCGGGGCGATTGCCGCCGGCCTGCGCGGCTGCTGGATCAACCGCGACGCAGCCACCTGGACCCATCCGCAGCTGCAGCCGGACCTGCAGTTCGACACCCTTACCGGCCTGGCCGACTGGTTGGATGCCAACCTCGACGCCGCCGCACCCCGGAGTACCTGACGCATGAGCGAGATCACTGGTTTCACCGCCGACACCGCTGCGGCGCTGCCGTTGTACGTGCTGGACCGCGAGCAGTTCGCCGCCTGGAAGGACAGCCAGCCGGCTGCCACGCAGGCGTGGCTGGCATCGCAGGGCTTCAACGCCGGCGCCCACAGCGTGGCACTGCTGCCGGGCGCCGATGGCCTGGCCGGTGCCGTGATGGGCGTGGGTGATCGTGCCGATGCCTACAGCTATGCGCATGCGCCGCACGCGCTGCCGGAAGGCAGCGTCTGGCAGCTGGCCAATGAACTGCCGGCCGCCGAACTGGCGCTGCTGCAGCTGGGCTGGGGCCTGGGCAGCTACCGCTTTGACCGCTATCGCAAGCGCAACCGCGCACCGGCGCAGCTGGTGGCCTCGCCGACCGGCGAAGTGGCCGACCTGATCGCCGCCAGCCTGCGCGTGCGCGACTGGGTCAACACCCCGACCGAAGACATGGGCCCGCAGCAGCTGGAAGACGCCGCGCGCGCGCTGGCCCATGCACATGGTGCGCAGGTCGAGGCGATTACCGGCGACGAACTGCTGAAGCAGAATTTCCCGGCCATCCACGCCGTGGGCCGCGCTTCGCACCGTGCGCCGCGCCTGGTCGTGCTGCGCTGGGGCAGGGAAACCGACCCGGCACTGGTGCTGGTCGGCAAGGGCGTGTGCTTCGATACCGGCGGGCTGGACATCAAGCCGGCCGACGGCATGCGCAACATGAAGAAGGACATGGGCGGCGCCGCGCACGCACTGGCCCTGGCCGGCCTGGTGATGGCGCGCGGGCTGCCGGTGCGCCTGACCCTGCTGGTGCCGGCAGTGGAAAACGCGATCGGCCCCGATGCGTTCCGTCCGGGCGAGGTCATCGCCACCCGCAAGGGCCTGAGCGTGGAGATCGACAACACCGACGCCGAGGGCCGCGTGATCCTGTGCGACGCATTGACCTTCGCCGGTGAGCAGAAAGGTGAGCAGAAACCGGACCTGGTGCTGGACTTCGCCACCCTCACCGGTGCCGCGCGCATCGCCCTGGGCCCGGACCTGCCGGCGCTGTTCAGCAACGACGACACGGTGGCCCAGCAGTGGCTGCAGGCCGGTGACGCGACCCGCGACCCGGTCTGGCGCATGCCGCTGTGGCGCCCCTACCTGCGCTACCTGAGCAGCGGCATCGCCGACCTGGCCAACGCCGGTTCGCGCATGGCCGGCTCGGTTACCGCCGCGCTGTACCTGGAACGCTTCCTGGAAGACGGCCAGCGCTGGGCGCATCTGGACGTGTATGCCTGGAACGACGGCGAGCGCCCGGGCCGTCCGGCCGGTGGCGAAGCGCTGGCGCTGCGCTCGGCGTGGGCGATGCTGAAGCAGCGCTACAGCTGATCGGGTGGGTGCCGACCGTTGGTCGGCACCCCGTCCCCGGAAAATCTGACGAAAAATTGAATTTCGGCCCCGGCCGGGTTCTGCGAGGATGTGTGGGTCGACCACCCACACGCTCCGTGAAGGCAGGACTCCGACCATGTCGCTCTTCCGCTACACCCGCGCTGGCCAGACGCCTGGCGCGCCACGCAAGCATTCACCCCTGCTCTGGATCGCACTGATCGCACTCATCCTGGGTGCGGTCGCGCTGGCCTTCGCCTGGCTGGCCGGCTGGATTGGCGGCCGCCTGACCGCGCAGCGCTTCACCGACACCATCGAAGCCACCGGCCCGGCACATCCCGGGTTCCGCCGGGCGCACAGCAAGGGCATCTGCGTGAGCGGCTGGTTCGAACCCAGTGCACAGGCCCCTACCCTGTCCAGTGCACGGGTGTTCTCGCAGCGCCGCGTGCCGGTGATGGGCCGCCTGTCGATCGGCGGCGGTGATCCCTACGGCGCCGACAACACCGCGCGCGTACGCAGCCTGGCGGTGCAGCTGGTCAGCGATGACGGCCAGGAATGGCGGATGGCAATGAACAGCTTCCCGTTCTTCGCGGTGCCCGATGCCGAGGCGTTCTACGAGCAGACGCGCGCCTCCATTCCCGACCCGGCCACCGGCAAGCCCGACCCGCAGAAGATGGCCGCGGTGCTGGCGAAATACCCCAGCGCACAGGCGTTCCAGCAGTGGGCCAAGACGGCGCCGTGGACCAGCAGCTGGGCCGACACCACCTTCAACAGCGTCAACAGCTTCTGGTTCACCAACGCGCAGGGCCAGAAGCGTGCGGTGCGCTGGCGCTGGCAGCCGCAGGCGCCAGTGGTGGAGATGGATGCGGAAACGCGCAAGCAGGCCAGTGTCGATTTCCTCAGCCAGGAACTGCAGCAGCGCCTGGCCAGCGGCCCGGTGCGCTGGAACCTGGTCGTCACTACCGCCGCGCCCGGCGATGCCATCGATGATCCATCGGTGCCGTGGCCAGAGTCGCGTGATCAGGTGGTGGCCGGCGTACTCAGCCTGGACCGCATGCAGTCGCAGGAAAAAGGCGCGTGCGGTCAGATCAACTTCGATCCGCTGATTCTGCCCAGCGGCGTGCGCGGCAGTGACGATCCGATCCTGGCGGCCCGCTCGGCGGTGTATTCGCAGTCCTTCAACCGCCGCGAGCGCGAGCGCGCCAGCGGCAACGTCGAGCAACCGAAGGAGGCCGCGCGATGAACACCCATAACGGCCACTTCAACCTGCTGGCGCGGGTGCTGCACTGGACCATGGCGCTGATGATCATCGCCATGCTGTTCATCGGCGTGACCATGGTCGCCTCGCTGCACCTGCGGCCACTGCTGATCGACCTGCACCGACCACTGGGCATCGCGATCCTGCTGCTGGTGCTGCTGCGCCTGTATAACCGCCTGCGCCACCGCCCGCCGCCACTGCCGGCCGACCTGCCGGTGTGGCAGGTGATGGCGGCCAAGGCCTCGCACTGGATGCTGTATGCGCTGATGCTGGCGATGCCGTTGATCGGCTGGGCGATGCTGTCGGCCGGCGGTTACCCGATCGTGCTGTGGGGCGGCCTGCACCTGCCGCCGATCGTGCCGCACACCCCGGCGTTGTATGCCGCGCTGCGTAATGCGCACAGCTTGTTGGCGTATGTGTTGTTCGCCACGGTGCTGATGCATGTGGGGGCGGCGCTGTTCCATTTGTGGGTGCGGCGCGATGGCGTGTTCCAGGCGATGGCGCGCGGGAAGGATTGATGGGGTTCGCCAGGTGTTCCCGGTGATGTCATTTCCGCGACCGCGGGTGGGTGTCACTTTCTTTGCTCGTGCAAAGAAAGTAACCAAAGAAACACGCCGCCAGATCGCGAGCCGGTGCTGCGCACCGGTGCCCTGCGCTTCTCGGTGAATCAGGGGACGGCGCCGAACTCGCTGCGCTCAGACATCGGCGCCTCTACGCCCCTGATTCCCCTGCGATGCTCGGCTCGCTAAAAGGCGGACCCGACGTCAAAGGCAAAAGCTGCACCCCGTAGATCCACGCCGCGCGTGAATGCTCTTGTTGTTGATCTTGCCCTTCAAATCCGCCTTGAGCGAGCCGAGCACCGCAGGTCCGGCGAGGGCGAAGAGGTGCGGGTGTCTGAGCGCAGCGAGTTCCCGCACCGTCCCTCGACGGACCGAGGAGCGCAGGGCACCGGCGTGCGATGCACGCCGGCTCGCGGCCGGCGGAGCGTTTCTTTGGTTACTTTCTTGATGGCGCACATCCATGTGCGCCACCCTACGGGCCGGCTACGCCGTTCCACGCTGCTCCTGCAGCGTGGTGCACGAGCAAAGAAAGTGACACCCCCTCCGCGGTCGCGGAAACAATCCGCCGGGCAGCGCCCGGCGCTACCAGTGCGTCGGCGCACGCCCCTACAACCATCCCTTCTGCCGCGCCAGCCGGTACGCCTCGATCCGGTTGGCCACGCCCAGCTTGCCGATGCACTCGGACAGGTAATTGCGCACCGTGCCATGCGACAACCCCAGCTGCTCGGCAATCTCGCTGGCGGTGCGGCCCTCGCCCGCCAGCCGCAGCACGCGGCGTTCGCGGTCGGTCAGCGGGTCGGCCTGCGACCACGCATCCAGTGCCAGCTGTGGGTCGATCGCGCGGATGCCCTGTTTCACCTTGCGCAGGGCATCGGCCAGGTTCTCGGCCGGTGCGTCCTTCAGCAGGTAGCCCAGCACGCCCGCTTCCAGCGCGCGGCGCAGGAAGCCGGCACGGGCGAAGGTGGTCACGATCACGACCTTGATCGGCAACTCGTGGCGGGCGATGCGCTGGGCCAGTTCCAGCCCGGACAGGCCAGGCATTTCGATGTCAGTGACCAGAATGTCCGGCTGCAGCTGCTGCAGCATGCGCCACGCCGCCTCGCCGTCGGCAGCGCTGCCCAGCACCTCGATGTCCGGCTCCAGGCCCAGCAGCGCCGACAATGCACCGCGCACCATCGCCTGGTCTTCGGCCAGCAGGATGCGGATCATGCGGCACCATCCCGTGCCAATGACGCTGGCGACAGCGGCGTGGTCGCGGCCACCAGTGGCACGCGCACGGTCACTACCGTGCCTTCTCCGCGCGACGACTGCAGTGACAACTGGCCGCCCAGCGCCATCGCCCGTTCGCGCATGCCACACAATCCGTTGCCCTCGGCCTGTACGCCACCGCGGCCGTCATCGCGTATCTGCATCACCAACTGTCGTTCCTCAAGCATGAAATCCACCTGCACCCGGGTCGCCTGTGCGTGGCGCACGATGTTGGTCGCAGCCTCGCGCAGCACCAGCGCCAGCCCACGTTCCACGTCGACCGGCATCGGCGGCGGCGGTGTGTACTGCAGGTGTACCTGCTGGCATTCCAGCAGCAGGCGCGCCGAGGCCAGCTCGCCGGCCAGGTCGCTGGCGCGGATGCCGGTCACCGCACTGCGCACCTGGGCCAGCGCCTCGCGGGCGATCGCTTCGGCTTCGCCGATCTCCTGCCGCGCGCGCGCCATCACGGTCGTACAGCTTGCGCGCCAGTTCCAGCTTCAGCGTGATCAGCGACAGCGTGTGGCCCAGCAGGTCATGCAGATCGCGGCCGATGCGCTCGCGCTCGGCGGTAGTGGCCAGCCGCCGCACCTCGTCCTGGGACAGCTGCAGGGCAACGTCCCGTTGATGGCTCAAGGCCTCCACGTTCACCACCAGGCCGACGATGAACGACACGGCCGGCATCCACACCATGGCTTGCCACGGATAGCCGACGTAGAGCGCAGCGCCGCAGAACAACAGGTTCAGGCCGGTGAGCTGCAACAGGTACACCCACCAGCCGCCACGGCTGCTCATGCGGATCATCACGCAACCGAACACGAAGTAGCTCAGTCCCGACGGATACCACGGCAGCAGCACCAGGGCCATCAGGATCATGCCCAGCGCATAGCGCCATGCGTGGTGCCGTGGCGCCAGCATCACCTTCGCATAGAGCAGCAGGAACAGCGGATAGCTGGCCACGGTCAGCAGCAGCCAGCGCACCGTGAAGCCATTGCCAAGCACCGGGGTGAGGAAGATCCAGACCGACCACAGCAGGTGGATCGCACCGCTCCAGGGCGACTTGCCACGCCGCAGCAGGTCGGCCACCGCCGAGTCCGGCGCGGGGCGCAGCAGGGACGCAAGCCAGCTCGACGACACGGAAGAATCCAGGCGGGAATGATCGCTGCCGATCATGCCAGTTCAGCCGATCCGGCGCAGGCGACGCCGTGCCAACAGCAGCGCCACCACCGTGACCGCCAGCAGCACCAGCAGGTGGCCAGCCATGCTGCCCACCGACGGCAGCCCGACCACCGGCAACGCCAGCTGCGCCAGATGCCAGGTTGGCCACAGCGGTGCCATCATCGAGAACACCTTGGGCAGCGCCGACAACGGCAGCCACAGGCCCGACAGCAGGGCCAGCGGCAGGTAGACCAGGTTGACCATCGCCGGCGCCGCGCTGGCACTGACATGACTGCCGATCAGCAGGCCGATCGCCCCCAGCGGCAGCGCTGCCAGGCCCGCCACCGCCAGCAGCTGCAGCATCTGCACTGCCTGCAGCTGCACGCCACCCAGCGCGCGCGCCACCCCGATCAACAGGGCGGCTACCAGCAACGCGAACATCACGGCCATCGCCAGTCGCGCCAGCAACGGTGCCGCCGCCGGCATCGGCAGCGCTCGCTTGAGGGTCAACAGGCCGCCTTCACGGTCCAGCGCCAGCTGCACGCCGAAGCCGAACAGGGCCGGGGCCATCGCACCGAACACGCAGTAGGTGGCCAGCAGGTAGAGCGGTGCATGGCCGCGGCCCAACAGCACGCCGAACAACAGGTAGAACAGCACCGGGAACAGCAGCGAAGGCACCGCGAAGGCGGGTGTACGCCAGGCGCGGCGCAGCTCGGCCACCAGTTCAGCGCCGTACGGGCGCAAGGCCTGGCGCCACGCCGATACCGGCGCGGGTGTAGTGCCGGTACGGGTCATCGTGTTCATGCGGCCTCCCGGGTCATGTCGAGGAAAGCGTCGGCCAGTGCCGCGCCCTGTACTTCCAGCTCACGCAGCTGTGCATCGGCGGCCAGCAGGCGCGCCACCACCGGCTCGGCCGGGCTCGCCAGCAGCTGCAGATGCTCGCCGTCACGCTGCACCTGCTGCACGCCCGGCCATTGCTGTACGTCTTCAACAGTCAGCACGCTGCGGCAGCGGATGCGGCGCGGGCGATCGGCCAGCCGCAGCTCGCTCAACGGTGCGTCGGCCAGCACCCGGCCCTGCTCCAGCACCACCACCTGCTGCGCCAGCGCTTCGGCCTCTTCCAGATAGTGGGTGGTCAGCAGCACGCCGCAGCCTTCGGCCACCAGCTGCCGGATCGCCTGCCACATCGCCTGCCGCGCCTGGATATCCAGGCCGGTGGTGGGCTCGTCCAGGAACAGCACGCGCGGGCGGCCGCACAGCGCGATGGCGAACTGCACCGCGCGCTGCTGGCCACCGGACAGCTGACCGTAGCGACGGCCTGCCAGTGCCTGCAGGCCTGCGCGCTGCAGCACCTCCTGCAGCGGCATCGGGTCCGGATAGCAGGCGCTGGCCTGCGCCACCAGTTCGTCCACCTGCAGCATCGGCGGCAGGCTGGTGCTCTGCAGCATCACGCCCAGGCCGAGGCGGCTGCTGCGCTGCTGCGGGTCGCCACCGAGCAGCTCGACCTGGCCGGCATCGGCGCGGCGCAGGCCCAACAGCACGCTGATCGCGGTACTCTTGCCGGCACCGTTGCGGCCCAGCAATGCCAGCACCTGGCCAGCGCGGACCTGCAGGTCGATGCCCTGCAGGGCGGTATGGTCGCGGTAGCGCACCTGCACCTGCTGCAGGCGGGCCAGCGACGGGGCGATCGGATCCATGGGCGGTACCGGTAGCGGGGACGTTGCCATCCTGTGCCGCCGTGGTCACATTTCGCAGTTGCCGCCGTCAGTGTCATCGGATGACAGCTGTCACTGCCGTCATCGCTGTGCCTGCCTTCATGCTGTGCCGCACGCTCCACCGCCGGAACCGCCGCCGTCCGCGCTTCCGGCCACACCCGCCCGAACGCCTGTGATGGAACGAATGAACGCTTCTGCCGAGCTGTTGAAGGAACTCCGTATCGACCGCAAGTCGCCGCCGCCCGCCTCCGGTGGTGGCAGCAATGGCGGTGGCCGTCGTTGGCTGTGGATCGCGATCATCGTGGTCGTGCTGCTGATCGCCGCTGCCGTGGCCTTCCTGCTCGGCCGCGCGCCGGCCGTGGAGGTGGAAACCGCGCCGGCGGTGGCCATCCAGCAGGGCAACGCCAGCAGTTCGGTGCTCGATGCCAGTGGCTACGTGGTCGCCCGGCGCATGGCCACGGTCTCGGCCAAGATCACCGGCAAGGTGCGCGAGGTGATGATCGAGGAAGGCATGCGGGTCGAAGCCGGCCAGGTGATGGCCACCCTGGATCCGATCGATGCCGATGCGCAGCGCAGCCTGTATGCCTCGCAGTTGCAGGCCGCGCGCAGCCAGGTGGCCGGGCTGGAGGCACAGCAGAAGCAGGCCGCCGTCGAAGCCAGCCGCCTGCAGGCGCTGGTCGGCCAGCAACTGGTGTCACGTTCGCAGTACGACCAGGCCGTGGCCCAGCGTGACAGCCTGCGTGCGCAGCTGGAAACGGCCCAGCGCAACGTCAAGGTCGCCAACGACCAGCTGGCCATTGCCGATCTGGGCGTGGACAACAACATCGTGCGCGCGCCGTTCTCCGGCGTGGTCACCGCCAAGGCCGCGCAGCCGGGCGAAATCGTTTCGCCGCTGTCGGCGGGCGGTGGTTTCACCCGTACCGGCATCGGCACCATCGTCGACATGGACTCGCTGGAGATCGAAGTCGAGGTCGGCGAGGCCTTCATCGGCCGCGTGCAACCGAAGATGCCGGTGGAAGCCACGCTCAACGCCTATCCGGAGTGGAAGATTCCGGGCGAGGTCATCGCCATCATCCCCACTGCCGACCGCGGCAAGGCCACGGTGAAGGTGCGCGTGGCGCTGAAGGTGAAGGACCCGCGCATCGTGCCGGAGATGGGCGTGCGGGTCAGCTTCCTGGAGCAGGCGCAGCCGCAGGCGGCCGCCAAACCGCAGGGCGTGCGCGTGCCGGCTGGCGCGGTGGTCCAGCGCGAGGGCGCCTCGGTTGCCTTCGTACTGGGCGACCAGAGCCGCGTGCAGCAGCGCACGGTCGAGGCCGGCCAGGCGATGGGCAAGGACCGCCAGATCCTCAAGGGCGTCAGCGCGGGTGAGTCGGTGGTGGTGAACCCGCCGGACACCCTGCGCGATGGCGCCAAGGTGCAACAGAAACAAGCGCAGTAACGGTCTGGCGCCCATGGGCGCCGCCGGCAACACCGCTCGACGCACGCCTGCGGCCACCGCAGGTGCGCTTCCCCGTTTCCCGCCTTCCGTGGAGAACCACCCATGTCGACCCTGGTTTCACTGCGCAACATCACCAAGACCTACCAGCGTGGCCCCGAGAAAGTGCAGGTGCTGCACGGCATCGACCTGGACATCGCCAGCGGCGACTTCGTCGCGCTGATGGGCCCGTCCGGCTCGGGCAAGACCACCCTGCTCAACCTGATCGGCGGCCTGGACAACCCCAGCGGCGGCGAGATCAGCATCGAAGGCGAGCGCATCGACCAGATGAGCGGCAGCCAGCTGTCGACCTGGCGCAGCCACCACGTCGGCTTCGTGTTCCAGTTCTACAACCTGATGCCGATGCTGACCGCGCAGAAGAACGTGGAGCTGCCGCTGCTGCTGACCCATCTCAATGCCGCGCAGCGCCGCCGCAATGCCGAGATCGCGCTGACCCTGGTCGGCCTGGCCGACCGCCGCAGCCATCGCCCCAATGAACTGTCCGGCGGCCAGCAGCAGCGCGTGGCGATCGCGCGGGCGATCGTCTCCGACCCGACCTTCCTGATCTGCGACGAACCCACCGGCGACCTCGACCGCCAGTCCGCCGAGGAGATCCTCGGCCTGCTGCAACAGCTCAACCGCGAACACGGCAAGACCATCATCATGGTCACCCATGACCCGAAGGCCGCCGAGTACGCCACGCACACGGTGCACCTGGACAAGGGCGAGCTGGCCGACGCGCCGCTGGCCCACTGACGGAGGCCACGGCGATGAAATACTTCTCGTTGGTGTGGGCGCAGCTGTTCCGCAGCCGCACGCGCACCCTGTTGACCCTGCTGTCGGTGGTGGCCGCGTTCCTGCTGTTCGGCATGCTCGACTCGGTGCGCGTGGCGTTCTCGTCCGGCGGCAGCGTGGAAGGCGCCAACCGCCTGGTGGTGGCCTCGCGGCTGTCGATCACCCAGTCGCTGCCGATCCGCCTGGAAACCCAGATCCGCCAGGTGGCCGGCGTGCGCGACGTGGCCTACGGCATGTGGTTCGGCGGCATCTACCAGGATCCAAAGAACTTTTTCCCGAACTTCTCAGTGTCGCCCAACTACTTCGATGTCTACCGCGAACTGCAGATCGATCCGGCCCAGCTGGAGGACTGGAAGCAGACCCGCACCGGCGCCATCGTCGGCGAATCGCTGGCCAAGCAGTTCGGCTGGAAGATCGGCGACACCATCCCGTTACAGGCCACGATCTTCCCGCGCGGCGGCAGCAACGACTGGCCGCTGGAACTGAAGGGCATCTACCGTTCCAAGGACCGAGCGCTGGCGGCCAACGAAGAACGCCAGTTGATGATGAACTGGAAGTACTTCGATGAATCCAACGACTACATCAAGAACCAGGTGAGCTGGTACACGGTGACGCTGGACAACCCGGATCATTCCTCGCGGGTAGCGCAGGCCATTGATGCAATCTCGGCCAACTCCGACCACGAGACCAAGACCCAGACCGAGTCGGCGTTCCAGCAGGCCTTCGTCAAGCAGTTCGCCGACATCGGCATGATCGTCACTTCAATCATGGGCGCGGTGTTCTTCACCCTGCTGCTGTTGACCGGCAACACCATGGCGCAGGCCGTGCGCGAGCGCGTGCCGGAGCTGGCCACGCTGAAGACGCTGGGCTTCAAGGACAGCACCGTGCTGACCCTGGTGATGGTGGAGTCGGTGCTGCTGATCGGCCTGGGCGGCCTGATCGGCATGGGCCTGGCCGCACTGATCCTGCCGGCGATCGGCCCGAAGAGCATGGGCATGCTGCCGCCACACGTACCGACGCCGACCTGGCTGATGGGGCTGGGCCTGATCGTGGTGATCGGCATCATCGTCGGGTTGTTGCCGGCGCTGCGTGCCAAGCGCCTGAAGATCGTCGACGCACTGGCCGGCCGCTGAGGAGGACACCGACATGTTCAAGAGCAAACTCAAGAAATGGCTGGGCAACGGCCTGACGGTGCTGCTGCTGGTGATCGGCCTGGTGCTGTGGATCAGCCTGCCGTGGTTTGGCGTGCTGGCCGTGGCCGTGCTGGTGGCACTGTGGCTGCTGCTGACCCGTGGCGGACGGTTGGCGCTGGCCGCCACCCGCATCGGCGTGGCCAGCCTGCCGCAGCGCTGGGGCGCGTCCTCGGTGATCGTGGTCGGCATCGCCGGCGTGGTCGGCGTGCTGGTGGCGATGCTGGCGATGGGCGAAGGCTTCCAGGCCACGCTCAACAATACCGGCGACGACACCACCGCCATCGTGCTGCGCGGCGGCTCGCAGGCCGAGACCAACTCGGTCATCACCCGCGAGCAGGTGCCGACGTTGTCCACCCTGCCCGGTATCAGCCGCGATGGCGAAGGCCGGCCGCTGCTGTCGCCGGAGCTGTCGCAGGTGGTCAACCTGGTGTCGAAGTCCGACGGCACCGACGTCAACGCGCAGTTCCGCGGCGTTGGTCCGCAGGCCTGGGCCGTGCATGACAAGGTCAAGATCATCGAAGGCCGCAAGTTCGCAGCCGGCCTGCGCGAGATCGTGGTCGGCCAGGGTGCCAAGGGCCAGTTCCGCGACATGGACGTGGGCAGGACGCTGACCCTGGGCAACCAGACCTGGACCGTGGTCGGCGTGTTCGCCACCGGCGATGCGCACGATTCGGAGCTGTGGACCGACGCCGATACGCTGGCCACCACCTACCAGCGCAGCGCCTGGCAGTCGATCAGCGTGCGTACCGATGGCAAGGCCGGCTTCGAGCAGTTCAAGGCAGCGGTCGCCGCCGACCCGCGCCTGAAACTGGACGTGGAAACCACCCGTGTCTACTACAGCAAGCAGGGCGGCGGGCTGACCAAGCTGATCGACATCCTCGGCAAGGTGATCGGCACGATCATGGCGGTGGGTGCAGTGTTCGGCGCACTCAACACCATGTATGCGGCCGTGGCCACCCGTGCGCGCGAGATCGCCACCATGCGCGCGATCGGCTTCCGCGGCCTGCCGGTGGTGACGGCGGTGATGCTGGAGACCATGCTGCTGGCGTTGCTGGGTGGCCTTCTGGGGTGTGCGGTGGCGTGGCTGCTGTTCAATGGCTACAGCGTGTCCACCATCGGCAGCAACTTCAGCGCGGTGGTGTTCAAGTTCCACGTGTCGCCGGAACTGCTGTGGACCGGACTGAAATGGGCGCTGGGCATCGGCCTGGTCGGCGGCCTGTTCCCGGCGCTGCGCGCGGCCCGTTTGCCGATCACCACGGCGTTGCGCGAAACCTGAGCATCACACAGCGGTGGACTGCGCATCACGCAGGGGACGGAGCGAAGGCTCCGTCCCTTTTCTTTTGCGCGTCATCCACGCTTGGTGGTGAGCCAGGACGTCCAGTAGATCCACGCCATGCGTGGATGGATGCCGGCGCACGCGCACGGCTACAGATTGCGGGAAATACGCCGCTATCGATGCCTCTGCCCATCGCAAGCGCAACGCGCGTGACGTCGCGCACATCCCATCTGTGGATTGTTGGTTGCGATTCATTTTCGCGCACATCCGCGGCGCAGAGGCAAACAGTTACGAATGGAAACATTCTAGAATCGCCCCCCCACGTTGGTTTGCAGCACCCCACGCGTCCATAGAACGGGCGCTTGTTTTCCTGAAACACGAGATTTCACGGATGTCCCTGAAAACCAATCCGCTGCGCAACGCGATCGTCATCGCGCTGGCCGCCAGCTGCACCACCCCCGCCTTCGCACAGAGCGCCGGCGATACCCCGACCAACCTCGATCGCATCGAAATCACCGGCTCGCGCATCCGCCAGGCCAGTGTCGAGACCGCACAGCCGGTCGTCGCGCTCAGCCGCGCCGAGATCGAGAAGAAGGGTTACATCAACGTCGCCGACATCCTGCAGGACGTCACCGCCGCCGGCGCACCGAGCCTGAGCCGCTCGTCGTCGCTGAGTTCTTCGCGCGACTTCGGCGGCACGTACGTCAGCCTGCGCAACCTCGGCCCGGAGCGCAGCCTGGTGCTGATCGACGGCCGCCGCATGGGCGTCAGCGCCGGTGGCTACTCCGACCTGGCTTCGATTCCCTCGGCGATTGTCGAGCGCGTGGAAGTGCTCACCGATGGCGCGTCCGCGCTGTACGGCTCGGACGCCATCGCCGGTGTGGTCAACATCATCACCCGCAAGAACTTCGACGGTGGCGAAGCCAGCGTCTACGTCGGCCAGTATGGTGAAGGTGACGGCCAGAAGCGCTCCTACAGCGCCACCTTCGGCAAGACCTTCGACCGCGGCTGGTTCAGCGTCGGCGCCGAGCGCACCAAGGAAGACGAGATTCTCGGCAGCGAGCGCGAGTTCAGCCGTTACCCGGGTGGCCCGCGCCATCCCGACGACGTCAAGGCACTGAACCAGACCACGCAGTGGGGCAGCGTCACCGTCGACGGCAAGTCGCTGACCGTGGGCCCGGGCGGCGACCCGAGCCAGAAGGGCAACTTCCACACGCCCAATCCGGCCGATGGTGCTAACACCAAGACCAACATGAGCCTGCTGAGCGGCCTGGAGCGCACTTCGGTGTTCGCCAACGGTGGCTTCTCGATCACCGATGACCTGCGCATCGTGGCCGACGCGCTGTACAGCAAGCGCGAGTCGACCAAGCACCTGGCCGGCTACCCCTACTCGGTGTCCACCGCACAGGCGCGCAACGGTTCCCGTGCTGCCCTGTCCAAGGACAGTGCGTTCAACCACTGGGGCCAGGACGCGCTGTTCTCGCACCGCACCGAAGAAATGCCGCGTGCGACCGAGAACAACCTGGACACCAAGCGCGCCAGCATCGGCCTGGAAGGCAGCTTCGAAACCGGTTCGCGTTACTGGGACTGGAACGTCAGCTACATGTACAACCGCAATGAAGGCGAGCGCATCGGTACCGGCAGCATGTACCAGCCGCACGTCGACCTGGCGGTCGGCCCATCCTTCATGGATGGCACCGTGGCACGCTGCGGCAGCCCGGGCGCAGTGATCGCCGGCTGCGTGCCGTGGAACCCGGCCGCGCCGATGGGCTATGCGGGCCCGGGCTCGCTGAGCAACCAGGACGTGCAGGACTACCTGTTCACCCGCTTCGTCGACAAGATGAAGAGCACCACCAAGGTCGCCAGCGCCAACATCTCCGGTTCGGTGTTCACCCTGCCGGCCGGCGACGTGATGGCCGCGATGGGCTTCGAGCACCGCAACGAAGAAGCCAGCTACACCCCGGACCTGATGGTGCAGAAGGGCCAGATTGCCGGCACCACCGGCCAGCCGACCCGTGGCGACTACTCGCTCAACGAGGTCTACCTGGAACTGCAGGTACCGCTGCTGGCCGACATGCCGTTCGCGCGTGAACTGTCGCTGGACCTGGCCGGCCGCTACACCGACTACAACACCTTCGGATCGACCACCAACAGCAAGTTCGGCCTGAAGTGGAAGCCGATCGACAGCCTGCTGGTGCGCGCGACCTATGGCACCGGCTTCCGTGCGCCGACCGTGGACGACCTGTACGGCGGTGCGGTGAAGAGCCGTGATTCGTTCACCGATCCGTGCGATACCTCGTTCGGCATTGCTGCCAGCAGCGCGACCGTGGCCGCACGCTGCCAGGCGCTGAAGGTGCCGGCTGACTTCCGCCAGCAGACCGCGTCGGAAGGCAACGTCGCCAACCGTCCGGGCCAGCAGGGCATCGCCGATTTCGACTCCGGTTCCAATGCGAACCTGAAGCCGGAAACCGCCAAGACCTGGACCGTGGGCCTGGTGTACAGCCCCGAGTTCGTGCCGGGCCTGGACGTCAGCCTGGACTGGTGGAAGATCCGCATCGACAACGCGATCGTGGGTGAGTCGGCCACCGACATCCTCAACCAGTGCTACGTGCAGGGCGTGGATTCGGCGTGCGGCCGCTTCACCCGTTCCACCAGCGCCAAGACGCTGGGTCAGGTGACGTCGCTGGACCGCTCGCTGGTCAATGCGGGCTACCGCGAAACCGCCGGCTACGACTTCAGCCTGCGTTACCGCCTGCCGGAAACCGCGTTCGGCCGCTTTGCCGCCACCTGGAACACCACCTACACCGACTACCTGGAGCAGCGCAACGACAGCGCCGCCACCACGCCGGTGGAGCAGAAGACCGGCTGGCAGGGCAACTTCCGCGTGCGTTCGACCTTCAACCTGGATTGGCAGTACGGCGACCTGGGCATCGGTTGGACCGCCCGCTACTACTCGGGCATGAAGGAAGCCTGCTCGTATGACCTGGCCGGTGGCCCGGACTGCAACATGGCCGGCTTCGTCTCGCCGTACACCGATGCGCAGCCGAGCCGCAAGGTGGGCTCCAACACCTTCCACGACCTGCAGGTGCGTTACAGCCTGCCGTGGGACGGCACCGTGTCGCTGGGCGTGAACAACGTCTTCGACCACCAGGGTCCGATCATGTACAGCCAGCCGAACAGCAGCTTCACCTACTACGGTGGCTTCGACATCGGTCGTTTCATGTACATGAAGTACCAGCAGCGCTTCTAAGCCTGCAACCGCGTTCCCGCCACCGCCATCTCTCTCTCCTGGCGGTGGATGGAAGCAGAACGGCGCCCTTCGGGGCGCCGTTCTTTTTTGGGTGGAAGCGGGTCGGATCCCCTCGCCCTGCGAAGGGCTCTGATCCCACGCGACGGATAGAACAGGGTCAGAGCCCTCCGCGTTGCGGAGGGATCCGACCCCGCAGCCCCGCCGGCGCTAGCGCTTGGCGCGCATCGTGCGGATGTTGTCACCGACGAACAGGATCAGGCCGGCCCAGATCGCGGCGAAGCCGATCGCCTTGGCAGTATCGAACGCTTCGTGGAAGAAGAACACGCCCAGCAGCAGCTGCAGGCTCGGCGCGATGTACTGCAGGATGCCGACCAGCGACAGCGGGATGCGCTTCACGCCGTAGGCGAAACCGATCAGCGGCACTGCGGTCACTGCGCCACCGAAGACCAGCAGCAGGTCATTGCGCCAGCCCCAGCCGTGGAAGAACGCGCCGCCATGGCCGTTTTCCGCCCAGATCGCGAAGGCCAGCGCCGGCAGGAACAGGTACATGCTCTCCACGCCCAGGCCGGCCACCGGATCGACCGAGACCAGCTTGCGCAGCAGGCCATACAGGCCGAACGAACAGGCCAGGCCCAGCGCGATCCACGGCGGCGTACCCGCGTCGATGGTCAGCCAGGCCACGCCCACCGCCGCCATCGCCACCGCCACCCACTGCAGGCGCCGCAGCCGCTCCTTCAGCACCAGCACGCCCAGCAGCACGTTCACCAGCGGGTTGATGAAGTAGCCCAGGCTGGTCTCGATCACATGGCCGGCGTTGACCGCCCAGATGTACAGGCCCCAGTTGAAGGCGATGGTCAGGCTCGACACCAGCAGGATCGGCAGCGCGCGCGGCTGCGCGGCGATCTTCTGCCACCAGCCCAGGCGCGAGCTGATCAAGAGCCAGCCCAGCACCATCACGGTGCTCCAGATGATGCGGTGGGCGATGATCTGGAACGAGGGTACCTCGTTGAGCAGGTGCCAATAGACCGGCACCAGGCCCCAGATCACGAAGGTGGATGCGGTGACCAGCAGGCCCCGGCGTTGTTCTTTCTCGTCCATGCTCACTTCTTTCTCGTCCTTGCCATTGTCAGCACCACCACACCCAGGAGAATCACCGCCATCGCCAGCAGGTCGCGCCAGCCGAAGCGCTCGCCGTTGAGCAGCGCGCCCAGCAGCACCGCGATCACCGGATTGACGTACGCATAGCTGCCGGCCAGCGCCGGCCGCACGTTCTGCAGCAGCCAGACGTAGGCTGTGAACGCAACGATGGAACCGAACACGCACAGGTAGGCCATCGCCAGCAGGCCACCGGTATCGGGCAGCGTGGTCGGGCGCTCGCCGACCGCCAGGCCGATCAGCACCAGCAGCACGCCACCGCAGATCATCTGCCCGGCGGCGGTCATGAACGGGCCCGGCAGGTCCAGGCCGCGCGCCCACACCGAACCGAAGGCCCAGCCGATCGGCGCGATCAGCAGCAGCACCAGCCCGGTCGGCGAGGCCGTCAGGCTGCTGCCGGCGTTGAGCCAGACCACGCCGAGGAAGCCGATGGCGATGCCCAGCCACTCACCGCGGCTGGCATGCTGCCCGCGCAGCGCCGAGAACAGCGCCATCCACAGCGGCACCGAGGCCACCGCTGTCGCGGCCAGGCCCGAGGACACCTCACGCTCGGCCAGCACCACCATGCCGTTGCCCAGCACCAGCATGGTCACGCCCATCACTACCAGGTTGCGCCACTGCCGCAGGGTCGGGTTCGGCATCTTCCAGAACAGGCGCAAGGCCAGGAACATCAGGCCACCGGCAATGATGAACCGGCTGCCGGAAACCATCGTCAGCGGCAGCGCGCCGCCGTGCAGGGCCTTCGCGATGCCCAGGTAGGTCGAGCCCCAGACCACGTAGACCAGCAGCAATGCCAGCGCGACAAGGCCACCCCGGGGGGCAGCCGCAAAGGGAACAGGGGAAGCCGACATGACGCACCAGCGGGCGGGGGAAAACGGATTCTAGAGCGTTCGGCTGACGGAAATAACCCCGGTTCCGGGCACGCTGATTTGCACCTACAAAGGCACCGGGTTTTCCCTCGACAGGGTTGAGACAAACCCCGACGTCTGTTGCGCCGCCAGGCGGGTGGCAGTGTCATCCAAGCTGACGTATCGCACCCCGCCGAACACAAGTGAGATGCCGATCAAGGAAAGGATTGCTCCGATCACTGAAAACGGACTTGCCCAGCAGGTGTTGGGCCAATGACCTGAACAGGAGAACCACCATGACCTGCATACCGCCTCCACTCGCAATGCCGGTGGGAGTTGCTGGTGCTTCATTGCTGTGCTCACCCATTGAACCGGTCCTGATTGCCGTTGCAATCGTCATTGCCGTCCTGCCCATCTGAGGAGCATCCCGTGGAACCGAAAGCACTACCCACGCAGGCCAGATCGGTAGGGATGCACGGTTCGTGCATCTTGATTGAGACAACCGGAGCAGGCTGCGCAGCTGTCGGCATCGTTGTCGGCATTCTCATCAACCGGGGCATCCATCCGAAGTGATATCCCACTCGGGTGGGTCGGATCATCCGACCCACCCTCCGGAGACAATATGAAAGATCCAGCTCGAATGTTGGAACTCGCGGATGATCCTGCAGAACTGTCTGCACTGACGGAGATATTCGGAAGGAGATCGTCGCTCTTGGGCGTGCTCGAGGCCACTGGACGTGCGGCACGTATTCGCCAATGGGGATCGCTGATCAATGGAAGTGGGGACACCTCGACAAACCGTCAATCCATGCTTTCGATATGCCGTGAGTTCGATCAGGTAATCCTGCGCGACTTCTTCCACGATGAGTGCCGGAGCCACATGGGCAGTCCACTGTATGCGACGCCGGGGAAATTCTTCGTCAAGCCGCCACTGGCGGGAATGGTCATATACAAGGACGAGTTCGTGGACGTGCACTACATGCAGAGCTCGCCACTTCAGGCAGCTGCAGCATTCCAGGCCGGTGTCGAAACCGGAATCACCATCAACGGCACGGACTCACTGGTGTTCTTCACGGATACGCCCGGCGTCGAGTATCAGGTATACCCGGTCCACACCGGTGACGAATCCGACCCGCGGCTGGGCCCGCCTAGTCGAGGGCAGTCGGCTTCTGGTGACCATCTGTTCCTTGAGGGCGGCAGGCAGGGAATGCACCTTCTACATGGCTCCAGTCCGACGTCGATGATTGTCTGCCTCTCGTCCAGATCAAGGTCCGAGGTCACTCAGCACTTCTCCCTGCAGTCCGGAAAGCTCGTCGGCTGCACGGCGACAAGCGTAACCGACTCCCGGCTCCAGATCATCGCGACAGCATTGTCCTACCTGCGGGGGAGCGACAACACCGAAGCCTTGCTGGACATGTCGCGCCATCCGACGACATTCGTTCGCTGGAACGCGCTGAGGTCGCTCTACCGCGTTGACCCGGCAGCGGCATCCGAGCGACTGAAGGAAATGAGGGAGAACGATGTGAACGAAGAGATCAGGAAGCTTGCGACCCGCTCACTGGAACAAGGATGAGCAACCATGCCAATCCGCATTGAAGACACGTCCCAGGATTCGATCGGCCTGATGGAACTCGTGGACTACTTACACGATTCGGCGTTCGATCCCCGCGACCAAGAATCGATGATCTCAGTGGCCCCCGTGCTGAGGAAGCTGGGCAACAACCAGACATTCCTGAGCGAGATCATCTGCAAGGAACTCAAGGATTCGAAAAGCATTCAGGTCGATAACGACTACACACCCCAGGTCCTGATGCTCCATGCCCCACAGGTCTCGGGCCAGAGCTACTTCATCCGCGCATGCTTCTGGCCTGGCCATGAGGACGAGATCCTTGCTGCAAGCGGGCACAGCACGTTTTTCTATGGCATTCCGCACGACCACAACTTCAATTTCCTGACCATCGGATATCAGGGACCGGGGTACATAAGTGACTACTTCGAGTACGACTACGCGTCTGTTTGCGGAATCCCCGGAGAAAGTGTCGATCTCAGGTTCATGGAACGATCCCAGCTCAACAAGGGAAGCATGCTGCTGTACAGGGCATTCCAGGATGTCCACCAACAAATGGCACCAGAAAGCTTCTCGGTAAGCATCAACATCATGGAGCACTCACTGAGAAGTGTAACCATGGACCAGTACGAGTTCGAACCTGGAACCGGCACGATTTCGCAGATCATCAACCGCTCCAGCGCTGCGGCCATTTTCATGATCGCGGCTGCGACGGAAGATGGGGATTCGCAGCAACTGCTTCGCGATATTTTCAGGAGCCACCCGATGGACCGAGTGCGCATGGCTGCACTGGAAGCCCTGATTGCGAACTCGCCAACCCCCGAAGCCGCCCTTCAGTTGACCACCATGGTCCAGTCCAGGCACAGCCTGTTCATGCGATCCAGAGCCCGCCAATTGGCTGACGGTTTTGAAGAGAGGTCCCGCCATGCTTCTCGCTGAGCAGGTCTGCAAGCGGTTTGGCGAGAGGGTCGTGCTGCGGGACCTCGATCTTTGCGTACCTCCAGGGGAGATCGTTGGCATCATCGGTGCCAATGGCGTTGGCAAGACGACGCTCTTCCGTATCCTCTGCCATCTCATTCCTGCCGATTCCGGAACCGTAGCTTTTGGAACCGAAGCCGACACCGCCAGCGTACCGTACGTGGATATTGGCTATCTGCCCGAATCGCGCAGTCTCTTCTCCGAAGTCACCGTTGGAAGGACACTGGAGTTCTGGGCGCGACTGAGAGGGATGTCAGGAAAGCAGGCGGTGAAGGCACGCGATGTATGGCTTGAAGAAATAGGGCTGCTGGCGCGCGCCTCAAATCGAGTATCCAGCCTCTCCAAGGGCAACCTGCAGAAGCTGCAGCTCGCCGCCTGCATGCTTCACGACCCGGGCGTCCTGATCCTTGATGAGCCGTTCTCGGGACTGGACCCTGTAAACCAGATTGCCGTTGCCGACCTCATCAATCGTGCAGCACGCCAAGGCACAGCCGTTGTGCTTTCCGCCCACCACATTGAGTTGCTTCAGCGCCTCGCCAGAAGGATTCTCATGCTGAGGGATGGACAGCTTCATCCCGCCACGTCGCAGGACCTTCACCCTACCCGCATCGTGGCGCTCTCTCATCCTCTGCATTGCGAGTCCTCCCCGCATGACCTTCGACCGGAGAAAAGCTCATGCGAGTGAGCCCGTTCTTCATGATCAGCCTGTTCGAATTCAGAAGGCACCTGGACATTCGTGGCGAAGTTGCAGGTCTTCTATTGCTCGCAGTGATCGCATTGGTGAAGTTGGGTGGAGACGCCATTCTTGCTCGGGAGTCTGCAGCCGTCGTCCACTTGGATGCGCGAGGCACTCCAGTAGCGGGCCTGAGCGAGGGGCGCTTCCACTTCAGTGACGCGCTGGGAGATGGGGTATCAGGCGATCCACCAATTCTGTCCTCGGTGGCCGGAGACTATATTCTCCACACCGAGCAGCCGCCGGGCTGGCTTGGGGAACTGCAACGCAGCCTGGACACGCTCCACCGTCAACATTCTCTATCACTGCTCGGTGTAACCCGTGACCAGCTTCGGAAGGTGGACTCACCAGTCTCGCTACGCGTCATTGACTCTCGGGGCACCGCGGTCTTCGCGGACACATCCTTGACCGCTGTTTCAATCGCAATGGTGGTACTGACGACACTCGCCATACTTGGCTGCCTTGGCATGATTTTTCAGGGCCTGCTGGGAGAGCGCTTTGGTCATGCTACAGAAATGATCCTGAGTGCAGCGCCACCTGGGCTCTGGCTCGACTGCAAAGTTGCCGCGTCCATCCTTCATGGATTGAAGACGGTGGCAGTGTATGGGGTCTACGGTGCAATCGGTTGGACGCTGATGTCCGGTTCGGCGAGTGGGGATGCAACCTTTGCCGAAGGCAGTTGGAAGGTGATGCTCGGCCTGCTCGTGTTCTGCCTTCTGGGGCTCATGCTGTGGAACTGGTTTTTCGCCGCGTGCGCTACCGCGATTCGATCACCGCATTCAGCTTTCCGCAACACGCTCCCGGCTTTCCCACTGACGATGATCATGATTGGATTTGCTGGCCTGCGGACGCCCGACGGTGCATTCATGCACGTAATGTCCCTTTTTCCTTTCACGTCAATGGCTGCAATGCCGGTTCGGCTTCTGTACGTGAATGTGCCGATCTGGGAGATCGCGCTGTCCCTGTCGCTTCTGGCCTTCACGGCAGCACTTTTGCGGAAGTGGGCCCGCAGCAACTTCAGGACTGCCATCGTTTCCCCGGTTGAACCAACGCATACATCGTCTGATTGAGGCTGCCGAGAAGGGCTGCAACGGCTCTCCTTACGACGTATTAGCTATGGTCCCTGCCCCCCTGCGCTGTCACCCTGTGCGGTCCCATGCCCTGCCCCGCCCCTCCGGCACCGGGCGTTGACGTGGGATGCAGTACCTAGGAGGCTGGCCGTCAGCGCCCCGCGCGCGGCTGGCACCGATCTTTCCCGCACGGAAGCGCCGCATCGAGGATTCCCACCCGGATGAGCACCACGTCCCAATCCGCTGTCACCCGCACCGACGGCGCCGCGCTGCGCCGGTCGATCTCCAATACCCTCAAAGGCTCCGCCGGCAACCTGGTGGAGTGGTATGACGTCTACGTGTACTCGGTGTTCGCCGTGTACTTCGAATCGCAGTTCTTCTCGCCGGACGACAAGAACTCCACGATGTACGTGTGGGCGATCTTCGCCGCCACGTTCCTGATGCGCCCGATCGGTGCCTGGTTCTTCGGCCGCTTCGCCGACCGCCACGGCCGTCGGTTGGCGCTGACTGTCTCGGTCACGCTGATGGCGCTGTGCTCGTTCCTGATCGCCATCACCCCCACCGCCGCCAGCATCGGCATCTGGGCCGCAGTCATCCTGCTGTTCGCGCGCCTGCTGCAGGGCTTCGCCACCGGCGGCGAGTACGGCGCCAGCGCCACCTACATGTCCGAGGCCGCCATTCCCGGCCGTCGCGGCTTCCTGTCCTCCTTCCACTACGTCACCCTGGTCGGCGGCCATGTGCTGGCCCAGCTGACCCTGCTGCTGATGCTGACCTTCTGGGGCAAGCCGGAGATCTCCGAGTGGGGCTGGCGCATCGCCTTCGGCATCGGTGGCATCGCCGCGGTGGTGGTGTTCTGGCTGCGCCGCGGCATGGACGAATCGCTGTCGGAGTCGTCGATCGAAGCTGCGCGCGAGGGCAAGGCGCAGAAGTCCGGCTCCATGTACGAGCTGTTCGTGCACCAGTGGCGGCCGCTGCTGCTGTGCTTCCTGATCACCGCCGGTGGCACCGTGGCCTTCTACACCTACTCGGTGAACGGCCCGAAAATGATCCAGAGCGCATTCGCGGGCAACGACCCGATGACCGGCACCCTGATCAACCTGGGCGTGCTGGCGTTCCTGATGGTGCTGCAGCCGGTCGGCGGCTGGCTGTCGGACATCATCGGCCGCAAGACCCTGCTGGTGTTCTTCGGTGTCGGCGGCGTGCTGTACAGCTGGTACCTGATCACCCAGCTGCCGCACCAGCACGACGCCACGCTGGCGTTCCTGACCCTGGCACTGGCCTTCGTCATCCTCACCGGCTACACCTCGATCAATGCCGTGGTAAAGGCCGAGCTGTTCCCCACCCACGTGCGTGCGCTGGGCGTAGGCCTGGGTTACGCGCTGGCCAACTCGCTGTTCGGCGGCACCGCCCCGCTGCTGTACCAGGGCGCGCTGAAGACCGGCCACGTCGACTGGTTCGCCATCTACGTGACCGCAACGATCGCGGTATCGTTGGTGGTCTATGTGTTCTTCCTCACCAACAAGGGCCCGAACTGGCTCGACGGCACCCGCAAGTAAGCGCGTTGCCGTGATCGCGGCCACCGGTGCACTGCCGGTGGCCGCTGCATCTCCCGCCACGCCACTGATGTGGATCGCGGCGGCGCTGGCCGCAGCCACGGCACTGGCCTGGCTGCTGCGCCGCCCCAACGCACAGGCCGCGTGGCCACGCACCGGGTTCGGGGTCGCCCTGCTGGTGTTCTGCTCCGCGCTGGCGCTGCAGCTGGCGGTGGACCTGGGCAGCGGCCACAGCTCGCTGCAACTGCGCCTGCATCGCGGCATCAATGCAGGGTCGCCGGTTGGCCTGCGCACGATGGTGGCGTGCTATCTGGCAGCGCTCGCTGCCGCCGGCTGGGGCGCATGGACGCTGCTGCGCCGGCGCAGGTAGTGCCGGCCGCTGGCCGGCAATCCGCAATCGGCAATCGGCAATCGGCAATCGGCAATCGGTAGAGTCGACTGTTGGTCGACTGCTCTCTCTGTCGGCACCGGAAAACCCGCGCTGCGCGCGATAGTCGACTGGCAGTCGACTCTACCCCCGGCGAAATGACATGACACCCCGCCGGTCCCGAGCCTCAGCGGCGGGCCGCTTCGCTCTTGTCGCGCGCGCCGCGGAACTCCGATTCCTTCTCCCACGTCGGCCAGCGGCGGCTGTTGGCCAGCTCGGCACCCAGGTCGTAGACCAGCAGAGTGTCAGCCGCGTGGCCGCTCGGATCCCAGCTCGGGGTCCAGGCATCGCAGGCCTGGTGGTAACAGTCGGCGAAATACTTCTCGCGCAGCGCGCGGCCGGCTTCAACACCGCCGTCCAGCTTGTCCAGGCCCGGGCCGATGGTGATCGCCGGCACGCCCAGGCGGGCAAAGGCGAAGTGGTCGGCGCGGTAGAAGAAGCCGGCCTCCAAGTTCGGGTCCGGGCTGTAGCTGCGACCGCGGGCCTTGGCCACGCGTTCCAGA
This sequence comes from Stenotrophomonas sp. YJH_SMC_6, assembly GCF_059371335.1. Taxonomy (NCBI): domain Bacteria; kingdom Pseudomonadati; phylum Pseudomonadota; class Gammaproteobacteria; order Lysobacterales; family Lysobacteraceae; genus Stenotrophomonas; species Stenotrophomonas sp. YJH_SMC_6. The sequence goes on from NZ_JCAFUM010000017.1 coordinate 66,944, forward strand.
TCGCCTTCCAGCGACACCCGGCCCTTGCCCCACGAAGCGATGTCGCGGGTCGGGCCATCCGGGCTGAACATCTCGATGTTCAGCACTGCAGCGGTCTTGTCCAGCGGCGCCAGCGGATGCGCGGCGTAGTAGCTGGCGCCCAGCAGGCCCTTCTCTTCGGCGGTCAGTGCCACGAAGTACAGCGTGCGCTGCGGCTGCGGGCCGGCGGCGAACACGCGGCCCAGCTCCAGCACCGTGGCCACGCCGGTGGCGTTGTCGATCGCACCACGGCGGATGCGGTCGCCCTTGGCGTCGGCTTGGCCGATACCGAACGCATCCCAGTGCGCGGAGAAGATCACGGCCTCGTCGGCGTGTTCACCACCGGGCAGCTTGGCCACCACGTTGCGGGTGACCACCTGCTCGCGCTTGAGTGCGAAATCCACGCTCAGCTTCGCGTTGTCCAGTGCCACCGGGCGGAAGTCGGCACGCATCGCCTTGCGCTTCTCGGCATCGAAGTCGAGGCCGGCGTCGGCGAAGATCGCCTCGGCAAGTTCGCGCTGCATCCAGCCACGCAGCGGCGTGTGCTGCGCCATCGCCTCGGCCTGGCCGCGTTCGATGTCGAACAGCGGCGAGGTGCCCGAGCTCTTCACAGTGGCCCAGCCATAGGCGGCCGGCGCGGTCTCGTGCACGATCAGCACACCCTCGGCACCACGGCGCGCGGCTTCCTCGAACTTGTAGGTCCAGCGGCCGTAGTAGGTCACCGCCTTGCCATCGAACGCGCCCGGCGCATCGGCTTCGAAATCGGCGTCGTTGATCAGCACCACGGCGATCTTGCCGTGCAGGTCCACGTCCTTGTAGTCGTTCCAGTGGCGTTCCGGTGCGTCGATGCCATAGCCGACGAACACCAGTGGCGCGTCTTTGATCTGCACGCGCTTGCGCGGCTGCAGGCTCTGCAGGGTCACGTCCACGCCGTTGGCCAGCGCGCGCTTGCCCTGCTTCAGCGACAGGCTGGCCTTGGCCGGGCCGTCCAGCTGCGCGCGCACCAGCGGCACCGGCTGCACCCAGCTGCCATCCACGCCACCCGGCTGCAGGCCGTAGCTGCGGAACTGCTCGATCAGGTACTGCACCGTGCGCTCTTCGCCCTCGGTGGCCGGCGCGCGGCCCTCGAATTCATCCGATGCCAGCACACGCACGTGCCGCGACAGTGCCTGCGGATCGATGCCGCCACCCGGCAGGTCGTTGGCCGCATGGGCCAGCCCGCCGACGAACAGGCAGGACGACAGCAGCAACACGCGCATCGGATTCACGGCAGTACCACGGCTAGCTTGGAAGTCACCAGAGTGTAACGTGGTCGTGACACCACGGCGCAACCTGGGCCCACGTCATCCACGCATGGCGTGGATCTACCTGCTGATGCGGTCCAGCCAGCAGGCCAGGCCCTGCGCGTTGAGTTCGATGTCCATCGCCAGAACAGCGATCACCGCCGCATCGTCCAGCGCACAGCCATGCAGCTGTGCACGTTCCAGGTACAGCGCCTGCAGCGCGGCCAGCAGGCAGCGGTGGCGGTCGGGGCGGCCATCGCACTGGCGGCCGATGGTGGCCATCGCATCGATCTGTTCGAACAGGTCGTTGGCCAGTTTCTGCACCTGCTCCACGCGGCCGTAGTGGGTCAGGTACATCGCCTGCGGGCCATAGCCCAGCATGCGCTGGATCGAGGCCTTCATCGCTTCCGGGTCGAACTGCACCGGCGACGAGGTCGGGAAGATGAAGGCCCCCTGCGCGCTGTCCAGCTCGCGGTAGGAAATGCCGAAGGTATCGCCGGTGAACCAGCTGCGGCTGCGCGCATCCCACACGCAGTAATGGTGCAGTGCGTGGCCCGGGGTGTGCAGCAGCACCAGCTCGCGGCCGGCCAGGTCGATACGGTGGCCGTCCTCGGCCACCACCACACGATGTTCGGGAATGGCCTCGATACGACCATAGCTGCGCGCGATTTCCTCGGCACCGTACACCGCCGTGGCACCGGCAATCAGCCGGGTCGGGTCGATCATGTGCGGCGCACCGCGCGGGTGCAGCACTGCCTTTGCGTTGGGCAGCTGCTGCATCAGCAGGCCGGCGCCGCCGGCGTGGTCCAGGTGCACGTGCGTGAGCAGCAGCCAGTCCACCGCGTCAACGGCCAGACCCGCGGTGGCCAGCGCCTGCAGCATCGCCGGCACCGACAGGCCGGTGCCACAGTCGACGAACGCGGCGCGGTCGTTTTCAACGATCAGATAGGCCGCGTCGAAGTCGGGACGCTGGAAGCCGGTATCGATGGTGTGGATGCTGGGGTCGGCGATCATCGGCACGCACCTGGCAGGATCGGGAACAGACGCCCATGGTAGGCGCGCGGGCGGTCCGGGTTCGATGCGGCTTTGGTCGGGTAGTGCCGGGTTGTGGCCGGGTAGAGTCGACTGTCAGTCGACTGTCGCGCGCAGCGCGGGCTTCCAGAAGAGCAGTCGACTCACAGTCGACTCTACCAAGGGCAAGCGCAGGCAAGGGCAAGCGCAGGCCAACCAACCGCAGGTCCATCGGGTGCGCAAGGGCCAGGTTCAGCGCAATGCGAACCGCGGCCGCAGCAGCAGGGCCAGCACCAGCACCGCCAGGAATGCGCCGTAGGCGTACAGCACCGCCAGTACCTGCGGCCAGATCGGGCCGGCGCCGGGCTGTGCCAGTCCAAGTCGATACCCCCACAGCATCGAGACGATGCTCAGGGCGAAGGCCAGCAGCAGGGTGGAGCCATCGAACAGGCGCCGCCGCGGGGTGCGCGGCTGGCGCGGGAACAGCCAGTACAGGCTGCCCAGCAGCAGGAACCAGGGCAGGAACAGCAGCAGCGACAACCAGGCCATCGCAGACTCCATGTCATCGCGCCTGAGGCGCGCGGACATCATGCCATGACCTTCGTTCGCGGGTAGGGCCGGCCGCTGGCTGGCGTTTTCCTATGCAGTGCCGTGGTAGTGCCGGTCGCTGGCCGGCGTTTTCCTATGCAGTTGCCGTGGTAGTGCCGGCCGCTGGCCGGCATTTCCTATGCAGTTGCCGGCCAGCGGCCGGCCCTACCCTTACGCTTCGCGCAGCATGGCCAGGGCCGCCAGCACGGCGTCCACTTCGGCTTCCAGCTTGAACAGTTCGCTCTGCAGCTGGTCACCCTGCTCCGCCTGCTTGATCACGGCAATCAACTGCCCCGCGTCGCGCGGCGAATCGAAGCCTTCGCTCTGGATCAGCAGCGTGCCGTCACCGGCGGTCAGCTTGAAGTAGAAGCGGCCGTCCTTCTCGCGGTACTGCTTGAACAGTGGCGGTGCCACGCGGGCCACGCCGGCGTCCTCGCTGGCGATATCGCCTGCGCTGGACAGGTCACGCAGGCCCACCGCATGGCGCAGCTCGTCCAGCAGCGGTGCCGCCAGCTGCTCGCGCAGCTGCTGGCCACGGCGCTTGAGCAGCGCCTCGATCTTCTCCGGCTCGGCCATCAGCGCGTTGTAGCGCTCGCGCAGCGGCGACAGCTCGCTGTCGATGCGCTCGAACAGCTGCTGCTTGGCGTCACCCCAGCTGATGCCGGCGGCGAACGCCTTGGCGAATTCGGCGGTCTGTTCCGGGGTTGCGAAGGCCTGGTACATCTGGAACAGCGCCGAGCCCTCGGTGTCCTTCGGCTCGCCAGGTGCGCGCGAGTCGGTCAGGATCGAGAACACCAGCTTCTTCAGCTCCTCGCGCGGCACGAACAGCGGAATGGTGTTGTGGTAGCTCTTGCTCATCTTGCGGCCATCCAGGCCCGCCAGCGTCGCCACCTGCTCGTCGATCACCACGTCCGGCAGCGGGAAGTACTCCTTGCCATACACGTGGTTGAAGCGCTGGGCGAAGTCGCGCGCCATCTCGATGTGCTGGATCTGGTCACGGCCCACCGGTACCTGGTTGGCCTTGAAGATCAGGATGTCGGCGGCCATCAGCACCGGGTACATGAACAGGCCGGCGCTGACGCCTGCGTCCTCGTCCACGCCTTCCTCGCGGTTCTTGTCCACCGCCGCCTTGTAGGCGTGCGCGCGGTTGAGGATGCCCTTGCTGGCGATCGCGGTCAGGAACCACATCAGCTCGGTGGTCTCGCGGATGTCGCTCTGGCGGTAGAACCACACGTGTTCCGGGTCCAGGCCACAGGCCAGCCAGCTGGCCGCGATCTCCAGGGTCGCGCGCTGGGTGCGCTGCGGGTCCTGCGACTTGATCAGGCTGTGCAGGTCGGCCAGGAAGAAGAAGCTCTCGATCCCCGGGGCGCGGCTGGCCGCGATGGCCGGACGGATGGCGCCAACGTAGTTGCCCAGGTGGGGCGTGCCGGAGGGGGTGATGCCGGTAAGGACTCGGGTGGTCATGACTGCGTGGGGTAACCTTCGATGAACGGGGCCAGTTTACCTTGCACGCCACCAACCCCGTCAGGGCCTGCGGCGCGTTCATTCACGCAACCCCGCTGGAGACGCCCGATGAAACGCCTGCTGCCCCTGCTGTTGATCCTGCCCCTGGCCGGCTTCCGCCCCGCCCCGGTGCCGCCGCCGGCCTACGAGGGCGGCCCCGTGCGCATGTCTCTGGTCGACCGCGACCGCGGCACCGAATTGCGCAGCTACCCTGCCGAGGGCCAGCGCTGGGTGGCCGGCGAGCGCGGCCACCGCTACGCCGTGCGCCTGTACAACGACAGCCCGCGCCGGGTGCTGGTGGTGCTGTCGGTGGACGGCGTCAACGCCATCTCCGGCGAGGATGCCGATCCGTCGCAGACCGGCTACGTGCTCAACCCCGGCCAGCGCGCCGACATCACCGGCTGGCGCAAGAGCCAGGATGAAGTGGCGCAGTTCGTGTTCAGCAGCCCCAGCGGCAGCTATGCCAGCCGCACCGGTCGCCCGGACAACATCGGCGTGGTCGGCGTGGCGGTGTTCGAGGAAGCGCGCCGCTGGCGTCCGGATCCGATCCTGCGCCGCAGCCTGCCGCTGCCGGCACCGGCCCCGACGGCCGAAGCGGCGGCCGATGCCAGCGCCAGCAACAGCCGCATCGAGGGCTATGCCAGCAAGTCACAGGCCCCTGCGCTGGGCACCGGCCACGGCGCACGCGAGCAGTCGTCGGTACGCGATACCGACTTCGAACGCGCCAGCCGCAGCCCGGCGCAGGTTCTGCAGCTGCGCTATGACAGCGCCCGCAATCTGCGCGCGCGCGGCATCCTGGTCGATACACCGCCGTCGCGCCTGCCGCGCGAACCGCAGGCGTTCCCCAACCGCTATGTGCCGGACCCGCCGGCGCGTTGATCGGCCGCCCAGACAGCACAACGCCCGCAACCTCTCGGTGCGGGCGTTGTGCCGTGGGGGAAAACCGTAGCGCTTACTTGTAGTCCGGGTAGTCCTTGCTCACGGCATCCTGGAACTCACGGACTTCCTTCTCAGCGCGATCCTTGGCCCAGCCATAACGTTCCTGCAGGCGGCCGGCCAGATACTCGGCATTGCCTTCAGCCACATCGAAGTCGTCGTTGGTCAGATCGCCCCACTTGGCCTGGGCCTTGCCCTTCAGCTGCGACCACTTGCCGGAAATGATGTCTTTGTTCATTGCTGGGAGTCCTTGGTTGCAACGGCGTTCTTACCGTGGCTACAGCTTCGCGCAGCGGCTGTTGAGTGCCGGTCAACCGACCATGAAAGCACTGCTCACCTGCTTGAATGGTTCACTACGCTTCGACACGTACGCTGCAGAGAAACGCGCAAGAGAAAAGGCCGGGGAGGTCCCCCCGGCCTTTTTGCCTTCCTTCCACTTCAGGCTCAACGGCCCTTGGCGGCATCCTCAACCTTTTCGCCAGCCTTCTGCACGTCCTTGCCGGCACCGGCAACGGTGTTGCAACCGGCCAGCAGGGCCACCGAGAACATCGACAACAGCATCAGGGCAACTACGCGCTTCATGGGCTTCTCCTTGGGTTCGCCGCTATACCGCTTCATTCGCGGATGGGGTTCGGTCGCTCGGCGGAAGGAGCCAATGCCACTGCCGCCGCGTGATGTGCAATCTGGCGGCAGGGGCGTGGAGCGCGTGTGAACGGATCATCGATCCGTTCAGGCGGAGAGCTCAGTCGCGCATCAGGGTGGACTTGCCGAACAGGCTTTCGACCAGGTCCACGGCCAGTTCGGCGGTGGCATTCTGCTTGTCCAGCAAGGGGTTGAGCTCGACGATGTCCAGCGAACCCATGCGCCCGGTGTCGGCAATCATCTCCATCACCAGCTGCGCCTCGCGGTAGTTCACCCCGCCCGGCACGGTGGTGCCGACGCCCGGTGCGATGCTCGGGTCGAGGAAATCCACATCGAAGCTGACATGCAGGTGGGTGTTCTCGTCGATGCCCGCCAGTGCTGCTTCGACCGCGCGCTTCATGCCGTTCTCGTCGATGTAGCGCATGTCATAGACATCCACCTTGTGGGTCTTGATCAGGCGCTTCTCTTCCGGGTCCACCGAACGGATGCCGATCTGGTGCATCTGCGCCGGGGTGATCGCCGGTGCGCTGCCGCCGAGCTGAGTCAGTGCATCCGGGCCCAGGCCGCACAGGCAGGCCACCGGCATGCCGTGGATGTTGCCCGACGGAGTGACATCGCTGGTGTTGAAGTCCGAATGCGCATCCAGCCACAGCACGCGCAGGGTCTTGCCCTGCTCGCGGCACCAGCGCGCCACGGCGGTGATCGAACCGATGCCCAGGCAGTGGTCGCCGCCGAGCATGATCGGCATGCGCCCGGCCTGAAGCTCGGCATAGCTGGCTTCCATCAGTGCGTGGTTCCACGCCACCACTTCGTCCAGATGGCGGTAGCCTTCCACCGGCGCGGTCCACGGGTTGCGCGGGCCATCCAGGTTGCCCACGTCGCGCACGTCCACGCCGCGCGCTTCCAGCGCCTCCGGCAGGCCCGCCACGCGCAGCGCTTCCGGGCCAAGCCGTGCACCGCGATGGCCGGCACCCACGTCGGTGGGAACGCCAATCAACGATACGGAAATGGGATGGGCCATGGGTGCCTCCTGCGGGGGAAAAAGAAGCACAGTCTAGCCAGAGCTGTGTGACACCACTCGCGGCGGTGCAGCAGTGACTTTGCATGGCATGATGCCGCGCGGACCCGACCACCTTTCATGGAAGATTGCGACGTCGCCCTTCATCAATACCGCCTGGCCACGCTTTTTCACCGTGGCGTTGCCGATCGTCGTTTTTGCGGTTTTTTTGAACAACTCGATCGATGCGTCGCCGAACGGCTGGCTGATGCAGGCGATGCTGCTGCTGACGCCATTCTCGTCTCTGGTGTTCCTCGGGTTGGGTTGGCAGCGTCTGCGCAACGCACACGCTGGATATCCGATCCTGAAGAGCGAGCCGCAGCGGATGCTGACGGCGTTGATCGGCAACGTGAAGGTGGCCGCGCTGTGGTTCGGCCTGACCATCGTCGGCATGTTCGCCCTGATCCTGGCGTGGGTGCTGCTGTACAGGTCCGGCGGCTGACGCCGGATCTGCCCCTCGCGCTCAGCGTCCGCGGCGGCGCACCGGGGTGACGCTCTGCACCTGGCCGTTGTTGCGCATCATGCACAGGAAGCGGCCATCGGGGTAGTCGATGATCAGTTCCTGGTAATCGCTGCCCACCGGCATCTGGGTGAACAGGGCGCCCTGCGCGCCCTTGCGCATGTTGCAGGCGCCCAACGCGGTATCGCCTGACGGCGCGGGGGTGGTCACCGAAGACACATTGCGGAACACCGCGCGGCAGCCGCCATTGACCCACACCGAGTGCCGCGACAGGCCCCAGTTCTTGCCTTCCTCGCAGCGGGTGCGGCTGAGCTGGCGCACGATCTCCACATTGCCACGGGTATTCAGATCGCACGACACCTGCTGCTGGCCGGTAGATTCACAAGTCACTTCGCGCGGTAGCGCGGCATCCCCGGTGGCAGCGTCGCCAGGGCGGGCGCTGTTTGTGGCGGGCGCGGGCGCACCCCTGCTACTGACCTGGCAGATGCCATTGGCGCCGCCTCGGCCGGTGTAGCTGACCTGAGGCGCGCCGTCATCGTTGCGGCTGATCGACAGGGTGATGCCGCTGCTGGCATCGCGTGCTTCGAAATAGCGGTCGTTGAAACGTTTCAGCGTGGTCTCGCGGCCCTGCACGTAGACGGGTCCGCCATCGTCGGCGTGAACATCGATGCCGCCCGGGCAGCTGGCGTTGAAGAACGGCACAGCAGCCTTGGCCGGGGCCACGAAGGCGGTGGACAACAGTGCGACGGTGAGCGGCAGGGCGTGGCGACGCATGGGCGAGTCCTGACGGATGTGTACTCCCAGTATGCGGTTAGGGTCGGAAGCGGTCTGTGAGGAGAATCAAAATGCGGGTGGCGCATTTTGGCGCTTGTGTTTGCTATGTTGGCCATGGCGCCTTGTCGGCGCTGTTAAGCCAGCTTTACTTCGTGGGCCAGCGCAGGCCATGCGTCAGCGACGGCGCGGGCATATTTCTCGCTGATAGCACCGCTGCGCGATATGTCGCTTCTGGCGCTGCCGCGTTCAAAACAGGCCAAACGCGATAATTCATTTTTCCTTTCGGATCACCCGATGCCATCGGAATAAACGACTGGCAGACGGGGATTTCGCGTGCGCATGATGACTCGCCACCTGCAAAGGTGGTCGGGACTTCCAAGCCCGTGTAGTCAACGATGTATACGCTTGCCAGCCGGCGTCGTCCTCCCAAGAGCGGCGCCGGCTGGCAATCCGTTCGCCGATCGACGGCGGGCGGTGCGTGGGGGCCTCGTGCCCGCCGTTTCGTTGATTCCGGTCTTGGAAGCCACGCGTCGCCCGCCACCCTTTTCGGGTGGCACCTCTGTTCCTGCCGAGGATGCCCGCATGCCCAAGACCCATCACCCGTACCTGACGGCCACGCTGGGCGAGGCCGCCCTGCGCCTGCCGCCCGAACTGGCGCAGCCACTGGAAGCAGCCTTCGCCGCCGCGAACGAGGCCCCCGCGCCCATCAATCTGCCCAACTGCCTGCAGCGTATCCGCGCCGGCGATGCCGCCGATGGACAGCCGTGGCAGGGGCCGGCAAGCACACCCGGCGACGCCGTGGCCGCCGCACGCAGGGATCGCGCCGCCGTGGGCCTGGTGTCGCTGCTGGAGCTGTACCACGCCGCAGAGCGCGTGCGCGTGGATGGGGAAGAGAAAGACGATATCGGCGATGGCACGCGCGAAGGGCTGATGCTGGCCTGCCGGGGGCTGGCCGAGTATGTGGCGTTGCAGGTGCATGGGTAAGACTGCTTAGCTCGCAATTCCAGCAGCAGACATCGAACGACCTGTCGCACTTCATGTTTCCGGCGCCTGGTGAGCTGGCCACAAGGAAGCGCAACTTTCCTCATTGAATCCGACTGCCGAGGTCGGCTCCAATCATTCGAAGCCCTTCGCCCGCTGATCGAATCGATGCAAAAACTGCAGGCATCAATGGCGATGAAGGGCCAGTTGCCGGGATGCTCCTTTCGCCATATGATGGCCCCACTACTCCTCCCTTGCTGCGTCATTAGGTTGACTCAACGGCTTGGGACGAAAAAACCGCCGAAAGGCGGTTTTTTCACATTTGCAGGAAGCAAATGATGTCTATTGCGACTGCTGTTTACGTCGATGGCTACAACCTCTACTACGGTCGCATCCGAAACACCTCATTCAAGTGGATCGATCTCCTGCGACTCTTCGAAATTGTCCTCAGGGATCAGGATCCTGCCAGCGATCTTGAGCACCTGCACTACTTCACAGCCATGGCACTTGGGCGATTTTCTACCCACGGCGGTGCATCGGTAGTCGCTCAGGAAAGCTACCTGCGCGCGCACGAGCACCTCCATCCACGTCGATTTCTGAAGACACTCGGCAAGCACAGCATGGACAGAAAGGGAGTGCTCCTCCCTGTCTTCGATCCAGGCACGGCCTACGACCGAAGCAAACGTACCCGTGTGTGGAGAATCGAAGAGAAGCAGACCGACGTGAACATCGCACTGGCAATGTACAGAGATGCAGCGTCGGGACGCTATGCACAGCTGGTCATCTGCTCGAATGACAGTGATGTAGAACCTGTGCTTAGAGCCATCAGGGAAGACTTTCCCCACGTTCGATTGGGTGTGGTGACGCCTCGGCACCCGCCGGCCAGCGGCGGCCCTACAGGGCGAGCAGTGAGTAGCTCACTCGACAATCAAGCGGACTGGACCCGTGCGCATCTTCTGGATGATGAGTTGCGGCGTGCTCTGCTGCCTCCACGAGTTCAAACGGGAAGGAAGCCCATCACCAAGCCAGCTCACTGGTAACACTTTCGAAGTTCTGGCAAACATTTTCAGCCAGCACCGTAAGCCCGGATCGACGCTGGCCCAGTAGCGCCCGTATCCATGATCACGCTGTATTGGCGTGGAGGCGCATTCCAAGAGGGCGGATCACCTTGAGAATGGTGGCGAAATCAGGTCTCCTCCCGCCCGACAGTGCACGATACAAGCTCTCCCGGGACAGACCCGCTGCTCGTGCAACCTTGCTCATCCCTTGAACGCGAGCGATGTCACCCAACGCCTTGGCGATGAATGCAGAGTCGCCTCCACTCTCGGCAATGGACGTATCGAGATAGGCGGCCATTTCCTTCGGTGTACGAAGGTGCTCCGCCACATCAAATGCTTCGAACTCGATCACCTTCCTGATCGCTATGACCGCGCAACTCCACCACTTCGGGATTGAGGCGTTTGCTCACAGCCAGTTCGATGCTCAGAGGGCACGCGCGATCGCCTTGGCCATCCCGATATCGCGTTGCTGTGAACTCTTGTCGTATCCAGCCGGCGACATTGCCCTCAGCTCTCTCACTCAATGTAGCCCAAATGCAACCCCTCCAGCGTCGCGCAGGGGAGGATCCCATCGCCAGAAAGGGCACAGGGAACTCGCGGCTGGCCGACCGCGGGCCGGATTGTAGAATTCAACAGGGAAGAAAGAGAGAACACGTGGTCAGGAGCGACGCTCGACAGACCCAGGCGCCTCCTCTTCGGAGATGCGCCCGCAGCTTTTCGGTGGTGCCGCTTATCCGAATCGAACGGATGACCTACTGTTTACAAGACAGTTGCTCTACCAACTGAGCTAAAGCGGCATGGGTGGATCACCGGCGGCAGCGCCGCGGTCAGGGGATTCTAGCGCAACCGCGTGCATTCCAGCGACCGGCTCTGTGCCGCCCCGCTGCGCTGTTGGGCCTGGGCCGGCGACGTGCCCGCCGCCAGCTGCCCTTCCAGCCACCACTGGCCGGCGTCGCCGCTGGCGACCAGGCGCGGCTGGAAGCCGGCGGCCTGCACCGCCGCCATGCGCCGTTCGGCGCCTTCGCGGTTGCGGTACTGGCCCAGCGCCACGGCGTTGGCCTCCTCGCCTTGGCTGATGATGTAGTAGTCGCTCAGGCCAGCGGCGACGATGCGTTTCACGGTGGCCTGGGCTTCTTCGCGGTTGGCGGCGGCCGGCAGCATCACCCGGTAGCGGGCGCTGCCGCTGGCAGCGGGCTGTTCGCGCAGGCGCACCTGGCTGAGCAGCGTGCCGGCCTTGCCTTGCGCATTGGTCGCGGCGGCGCGGTCGGCGAACGGGCCCAGCGCGACGCAGCGCGGCGGCTCGGCGGCCGCGGGCGGGGTTACGGGCTTTTCCGGCGCCGGGGTCGGTGCAGGCGATGTCACCGGCTTGGCAGCGGCAGCAACCGGCGTAGCCTCAGCCGCCTGCGGCTTGGCAATCTCCGGCTTGGCCGGCGCGGCGGGCGCCGACGTTACAGCCACGGCCGTCTTCTCCGCCGGTTCGCGCTCCATCAACGGCGCGGTCGGCGCGGCGGCCGTGGCTTCGGCGGCCGCAGCGGCATCCACGCCACCGGGCACCCAGCGCAGCTCGGCCACGCCGGCCGGTTGCGGCGGCGGCGCAGGCTTCTGCGGCGCATCGCGCAGCAGCCACCAGCAGGCGACGCCAAGATTGAGGATGGCCAGTACGACGATCAGGGCACGGGTCAGCATGCGCGGATACTAGCCTGCGGGCTGGTGCACCGCCCAGCGGGCGAGGCCATCCAGCACCAGCGAGGGGTGGTAGTCGGCGCCGGGCAGCAACGGCATCAGCGCCGGTGCGCCGCCACCATGCACCAGCAGCGACGGTGCCACGCCCAGCAGCGTGTGCGCCTGCTGTGCGCTGCGTTCGATCAGCGCCACCGCCGCGCCGTCGCAGCCGGAGGCGAGCGCGTCGGCGGTGTCGTTGGCGAATTCGCTGTAGTCACCGCCGGTAGCCGGCAGCTGCACCGCGCGGGCATGCAGTGCTTCGCGCATGGTGGTGGGCGATGCGGAAATGCGGCCACCGTGGTGCTGGCCGTCGGCGTCGAGCAGATCGATCGTCAGTGCGGTGCCCACCCCGACCACCAGCACCGGGCGCTGCGCCTTGGCCGCGGCCAGCAGGGCCAGGAAGCGGTCCACACCGAATTTTTCGGGCTTGGCATAGGCAATGCGCACACCGGCGCATTCGGCGCTGGTACGCACCACGTGCACGTGCTCGAAGCGACGCTGCAGCTGGTCCAGCATGGCGCTGGTCAGCGACGGTGCGGCCACGCTGGCCACGAACGCGGTGGTGCCGCTGGGCAGGCTGTGCGGCGGCTGTCCGGCCATGCCTTCGGCGCCATGCGCCCAGGCCTGCACGTCACCGGCACGGTCACCCTGCAACGGCGCGAACTTGAAGCGCGAGTTGCCGAGGTCGAACAACCAATCGCTCATGCCGCCCTCACGCTGACTTCGCCGGCGTGCAGCAGGCGCTCGCGGCCATCGATGCGCACGCGCAAGGCGCCGTCATCAGCCAGGCCGAGTGCGGTGCCATGCTGCCACTGTCCTTCCAGTTCCACCCGTACTTCGCGACCGGCCAGCATGTCGAACGCGGCGTAGCGCGGCAGGAAGGGAGCGAGGCCTTCGCGATCGAATTCTTCCAGTGCCGGCAGCAGACGCGCCAGCACGGCAGCAACCACCACATTGCGGTCCACCGGCTTGCCGGCCAGCGTGTCCAGGTCCACCCATGGCTGGGTGATCTGCTCGGCGAAGGACGGCGGCATGTGCGTGTTGATGCCGATGCCGATCACCGCGCGCGCCGGGCCGGCGTATTCGCCACCGCCTTCTGCGAGCAGGCCGACCAGCTTGCGCTTGCCATCGACAATCAGGTCGTTCGGCCACTTCAGCTGCGCCTGGGTGTAGCCCAGGTCGTGCAGCGCTTCGGCGACGGCGATGCCGGCCACCAGGCTCAGCCCGGCCAGGCGGCCGAGGCCACCGGAGAACAGCCGCAGCACCGACAGGTAGATATGTGCGGCCAGCGGCGACGCCCACGTACGGCCGCGACGGCCGCGGCCGCCGGTCTGGCGCTCGGCCAGCAGGACGCTCACCCCGCGCTGGGGCGCGCTGCAACGCAGCAATTCAGCGTTGGTCGAGTCCACTGTCCAAGCGACCTGCAGGTCGTGCAGCAGGGCCTGGACGTCGGCGGGCAGGCAGGCGCGGATCGCGTCCGGGTCCAGCAGATCGACCGGGCGGGTCAGGCCATAGCCCTCGCCAGCGCGGCCCTCGATGTCCACACCGGCGGCTCTAAGTCCTTGAATACGCTTCCAAATGGCCGCCCGGGTCTGGCCCAGCTCACGGGCCAGGGCGTCGCCGGAGAGGCGACCGGCAGCGAGTTTGGCCAGCAATTGGCGGTCGTCCACGGCAGCTTCCACGAAGTCAGGAAGGAATTATGCGGGAAAGCCGCCAGCGGCGCCCGCCACGCTGGGTTCCGCGGGGGCTTCCAACGGGGCGCCGGGTTCGGGCTAGAATCGGGAACTCACCTTCCCTTAACGTGGATGTCGTCAATGCGCCGTTATGCCCATTGCCTGATCCTGCTGACGATGCCCTTCGCGGCGTCTGCGACGGCAGCGCTGGACGACAGCCGCGGCGCCTGCGTGTCCTCCAACGGCGATGCCGCTTCGCAGCGTGCACCGACCGCGACCGCTTCGGCCGCCACCACCAAGCCGGCACCGGTCCGCCCGGCAGCCAGCACCAGCACGGGCGGCGGTGGCAGCGATGACGACGTGCTGCAGCGCATCCGCGCACCGAAGTGGCACAGCTACCTGCCGGGAATGTTCCGCTGATCAAGTCGTTGCTGCAGTGGCTGCGGCCTGCACCGCGGCCGATCGACGATGCACTTTGGGATGAGGCCTGCCGCCGTGCGGCCTGGCTGCGCGGTCTGGACGACGAACGCCGCGCGCGATTGCGCGTACTGGCCACGCGCTTCCTGCACGAGAAGACCATCACCCCGATCGGCGAGCTGCAGCTGGAGGCCGGCGATGGCGTGCTGCTGGCGGCACTGTGCTGCCTGCCGCTGCTGGAGTTCGGCGAGGTGGGTCTGGAAGGCTGGTCGCAGCTGATCGTCTACCCCGATGCATTCCGCGTACATCGCAGCCACATGGATGCGGCCGGCGTACTGCATGAGTGGGATGACGAACTGATTGGCGAGTCGTGGGACAGCGGTCCGTTGATCCTGTCGTGGGCCGATGTGCAGGCCGACCTGGCGACGCCGCACGAGGGCTACTGCGTGGCGGTGCACGAGATGGTGCACAAGCTGGATGCGCTGGATGGCGCGATGGACGGCACGCCGCCACTGCCGCGCGAGTGGCAGCGCGAGTGGGCAGCCACCTTCCAGCGTTCCTACGACGCCTTCTGCGCGCAGGTGGATGCCGGCGAGGAGACGTTGATCGACCCGTACGCGGCCGAGGCGCCGGAAGAGTTCTTCGCGGTGGCCAGCGAGTATCACTTCTCGGCACCGGATCTGCTGCAGCAGGCGTTGCCGGAGGTCGCCGCGCAGCTGCGGCGGTTCTACGGCGAGCCGCCAAAGATCCAAACACGGTAGTGCCGGCCGCTCGCCGGCAACCTGGCAATGCCACCGAAGATCATGAGGTGCCGGCCAGCGGCCGGCACTACCGGAATACCACGCGCTGTTGCGTCAGGCGATGCCCGGCGGACGGGAACGCGTGGCTGCGGCGGTTCCATGGCGAGCCGCCAAAGATCCAAACACGGTAGTGCCGGCCGCTGGCCGGCAACCTGGCAATGCCACCGAAGATCATGAGGGTGCCGGCCAGCGGCCGGCACTACCGGAACACCACACGCTGTTGCGTCAGGCGATGCCCGGCGGACGGGAACGCGCAGCTGCAGCGGTTCTACGGCGAGCCGCCGAATATCGAAACACGGTAGTGCCGGCCGCTGGCCGGCAACCTGGCAATGCCACCGAAGATCATGAGGTTGCCGGCCAGCGGCCGGCACTACCGGATTGCGCACGCGCTGTTGCGTCAGGCGATGCCCGGCGGACGGGAACGCGTGGCTGCGGCGGTGCTACGGCGAGCCGCCAAAGGTCGAAACACGGTAGTGCCGGCCGCTGGCCGGCAACCTGGCAATGCCACCGAAGATCATGAGGGTGCCGGCCAGCGGCCGGCACTACCGGATTACGCACGCGTTATTGCGTCAGGCGACGCCCGGCGGACGGGAACGCGCAGCCGCGGCGGTTCCATGGCGAGCCGCTGACGATCGAAACACGGTAGTGCCGGCCGCTGGCCGGCGACCTGGCAATGCCACCGAAGATCATGAGGGTGCCGGCCAGCGGCCGGCACTACCGGATTACGCACGCGTTGTTGCGTCAGGCGACGCCCGACGGACGGGAACGCGCGGCTGCGGCGGTTTTATGGCGAGCCGCCAACGATCGAAACACGGTAGTGCCGGCCGCTGGCCGACAACCTGGCAATGCCACCGAAGATCATGAGGGTGCCGGCCAGCGGCCGGCACTACCGATCAACGAGGCTTACGGCCCCGGCGGCAAACGCACTTCGAAACGGGCGCCGCCCAGTTCGCTGGAACGGCCGACGGCCAGTTCGCCGCGGTAATCCTTGATCAGGTCCTGCACGATCGACAGGCCGATGCCGTGGCCCTGCACGCGCTCGTCGCCACGCACACCACGCTGCAGCACCTTGCCGATGTCGTCCGGGGCAATGCCCGGGCCATCGTCGTCCACCGCCAGCAGCAGGCCTGCGCGGCGCGCGTTCGGTGCCGGCAGCGGCTGCGCGGTCAGCAGCACGCGGCGGTTGGCCCACTTGAAGGCGTTTTCCAGCAGGTTGCCGAGCAGTTCCTGCAGGTCGCCCGGTTCGCCGTGGAAGCGCGCGGCCGGATCGATGTCGAACTCGCACAGCACGCCCTTGGAGGCGTAGACCTTCTCCAGGCCACGTACGATTTCCTCGGCGTTGGACTCGATCGGAAGCGGCGCGGAGAACAGCTTGTGGCCCGACGACGCAGCACGTGCCAGCTGGTACGAAACCAGGTTGTTCATGCGCTGCAGCTGCACGTCCAGCTCTTCGCGCAGCGCGCCATCGCCCGCGCCGCTGTCCATCTGCGTGCGCAGCACCGCAATGGGCGTCTTCAGGCTGTGTGCCAGGTCGGCCAGGGTGTTGCGCTGGCGCTCGAGGTTCTCGCGCTCGCTTTCAATGAAGGCGTTGATGCTGTCGGTCAGCGGTTCCAGCTCGCGCGGGTGGCGCTCGCTCATGCGCTCGGTCTCGCCGCGCTGCACCTTGGTCAGCTCGGTGATCACCCGACGCAGCGGACGCAGGCTCCACTGCAGGATGACGGTCTGCAGCAGCAGCAGGATCAGGCCGATGCCGCCCAGGTAGAACCAGACACGGCCGCGGAACACGCGCAGCTGCGCGCCCAGCGCGCGCGAGTCTTCCATCACATAGATGGTGTACGGGAATTCGGTGGCCGGGTCGGCGTCGGCGTCCCACACCAAGCCCAGGCCATAGCGGTACACCGAGCCCTGGCTGCCGTCGATCTGGATCATCGGCAGCGGGCCTTCGAACACTTCCTGGCGTGGCGCCAGCAGGCCGCCGCCGACGGTGGGCAGCATCGGGCCTTCGGCGGACATCGAATTGCCCTTGCCGTGCGGCATCACCACCTGCAGGTACAGGCCACTGCCCGGCACGTCGAAGCGCGAATCCGGCGGCTGCTCGCGGATGTACAACGAGCGGTCGCGGGTGAAGTCGATGCCGGCCGCGTACGCGGTGGCGTAGTTCTTCAGGCGCTCACGCAGGTTCGCCTTCGCCGTATCGGCGAAGGCGGCGTCGAGTGCGTAACCGGCCAGGGCCAGGAACGCGACCAGGCCCACGGACGCGGCAAGCATCTGGCGCGCCTGCAGGGAGCGCGGCCGCCAGCGTCGGAAGAACCACAGACGGCCGGACATCATGGTCTCGCCAGGCTGAGCCGGCTCAGCCCTCGTTGCGCGGAATCGCGAAACGGTAGCCGCGGCCGCGCACGGTCTCGATCGGCTTCAGTTCGCCATCCGGGTCCAGCTTCTTGCGCAGGCGGCCGATGAACACTTCCAGCACGTTCGAGTCGCGGTCGAAGTCCTGCTGGTAGATGTGCTCGGTGAGGTCGGCCTTGGAGACCAGTTCACCGGCGTGCATCATCAGGTACTCCAGCACCTTGTATTCGTAGCTGGTCAGGTCGACATTGCTGCCGGCCACGCTGACGGTCTGCGCAGCCAGGTCCAGGGCGACCGGGCCGCATTCCAGGGTCGGCTTGCTCCAGCCGGCAGCGCGGCGCAGCAGCGCGTTGACGCGGGCCAGCAGCTCTTCGACGTGGAACGGCTTGACCAGGTAGTCGTCGGCGCCCTGCTTCAGGCCTTCGACCTTGTCCTGCCAGCTCGAACGCGCGGTCAGGATCAGCACCGGGAACTTCTTGCCTTCGTCACGCAGGGCCTTGATCAGCTCCATGCCCGACATCTTGGGCAGGCCGAGGTCGATGATGCCGACATCGAACGGAACTTCGCGCCCCATGTAGAGGCCTTCCTCGCCGTCCTGCGCAGCATCGACGGCAAAGCCTTCGCGCTTGAGCCGGGCTGCCAGGGTCTCACGCAGCGGGGCTTCGTCTTCGACCAGAAGGATACGCATGAACTCTCCCTAGTGTCCTGGGTGTGGCCCGGAGGCCTGTGGGGTACGGGTTGATAGCGACAACTATCCCTGTTCAGGGGTTATCGCCGCGTAGTGATGACATATCCGACCGCGGCGTGCGCGGCTGTGAACGCGACGGTGCGGGGTCGTCCATGTAGCGGACCCGGCCCCGGTCGTCCATGTACTTCACCCGGTTGATGTCACGCCCATCGAACGGCACGCGCTCGGCGCCGAGGATGTGGCCGCCGGTGGTGCGCTGCACGCGGCGCACGGCATCGGACAGCGAGCGCTCGTCGCCACGGCCACCGCGCTCGCCCCGCTCCATCATCTCCGCGCGCCCCTGATCGCCACGCGGCGGCTGTTGCGCCAGCGCCGAAGACAGCGGCGCAGCCGCCAGCACCACGCAGGTGGCCAGGGCAATGCGGCGATGGAAGGGAGCGGAAGACATCGATGCGATCCTAGCCGAGCACGGCGATTCGTTCAAAAGTCGTAAATCCGGGAGCCGGGTTCGGGACCCGGCGCTTTACAAATCCTTTGCAAATTCTTGGTTTGGGGCAGTGAATCCGGTCTGAACTTTTCCGGCCCTGCGCTCGCGTCGTTCATCTAGGTGAACATTCGGGACGAATCGCCGCCCCTTGTCAAGTCAGAACCGTGACCGACGTCACGCTGCGGCGCGATCAGCTTCGCGTTCGGTGACCGCCAAGGCCTGTTCGATCAGGCTCCAGCCGGCGCCCGGGCGGTGTGCGCCCTCGCTCAGCACCTGGCGAAATGCGCGACCACCGGGCTGGCCATGGAACAGGCCGAGCAGGTGGCGGGTGATGTGCTTCAGCGCCAGGCCTTCGCCCAGCCGCGCCTCGATGTAGGGGCGCATCGCGCGCAGCAGGTCACCACGTGCCTGTAGCGGGGCGCCGGTGTGCAGCGCCTCCAGCTGATGCAGCAGATAGGGGTCGTGATAGGCCGCCCGGCCCAGCATCACGCCATCGACGTGCGCGGCCTGCGCCTGTACCGCCTCGATGCTGGCCAGGCCACCGTTGATCACCACCGGCAGTGCCGGGCGCTCCTGCTTCAGGCGGTAGGCCCAGTCGTACTTCAGCGGCGGAACCTCGCGGTTCTCCTTCGGCGACAGGCCCTTCAGCCACGCGTTGCGCGCATGCACCACCACCATCGCCGCACCAGCGGCGACCTGGCGGTCGACGAAGCTGGCAAACACGTCGTAGTCGTTGTCCTCGTCCACGCCCAGGCGGCACTTCACCGTTACCGGGATGTCGACCGCATCGACCATGGCCGCCACGCACTCGGCCACCAGTACCGGCTCGCGCATCAGGCAGGCGCCGAAACGCCCGGCCTGCACGCGGTCGGACGGGCAGCCGCAGTTGAGGTTGACCTCGTCGTATCCCCACTCGGCGGCAATGCGCGCAGCCTGCGCCAGCAGGGCCGGATCGCTGCCGCCCAGCTGCAGCGCCAGCGGCTGTTCGCTGCGGTCGAAGCCGAGCAGGCGCTCGCGGTCGCCGTGGATGACCGCGTTGGCGTGCACCATCTCCGTGTACAGGCGTGCACCCGGCGCCAGCACGCGATGGAACACGCGGCAATGGCGGTCGGTCCAGTCCATCATCGGGGCAACGGACAGGCGCAGGGAATCAGCGTAACGGGCGGTGGCGGACGTCATCGGGGTGTTGATCGTGGAGACTAGCATTGCCAGTGAGATCAATAGTTTACACCGCCCGGCTGAATGGCGGCGGCTGGCGCCCGGATAGCGGGGCGCCCGGGCCCGAGGGCCGTCCGCAAGCCGGGCGGCGCCACCCCACAATGACGGGCAACCGGTCACAGTTGTCGCGATTCGTTGACGACGACGAAATATTGACGCCGTTATAGTCCGTCGCTCGCAATGGATTGGACGTGTGGAGCAGATGATGCAGCACAAGCGTTTGAGCAGGACCCTCGCCACCGCGCTGGCGGTCGCCGTACTGGCCATCGGCACGGCAACCGCAGCACCGGCTGCCACCGGGCTGAGCCCGGCCTTCACCACCTGCCGTGACAAGGCACAGGGTGCGATCGAGCAGGCCGCCTGCCTGACCTCGGAAAGCGCACGCCAGGACCAGCGCCTGAACCAGGCCTACCGCCAGCTGCAGGCAAAGCTGACTGGCGCAAAAAAGACCAAGCTGGTGAATGCCCAGCGCGCGTGGCTGCAGTCGCGCAGCCGCGATGGCGAACTGGATACCGCGCTGTACGACGATTCGCAGCCCGGCAACCTGCAGGGCGAGCTGAACGATGTGATGCGCCTGAGCGCGCGTGCCGACCAGCTGCAGAAGTATCTGCAGCTGCTGGACTGACCCTTGAGGGGCAGACCCTCTGACTGCACAAGGATGTAAGACATGCCAACCAACATCGATACCCATGATCTCGATGCCACCTCCGGCGCCGTGTATTTCGCCGTCGGCCGTGGTACCGAAGGTGGCCCCGCCTCCTATCATCTGGCCATCGCCGGCATCACCCAGGGCGTGACCGAACCGCACTGGGGCACGGTGAACAAAGTCGCGCAGAACAGCGGTTACAGCCTGGGCGCGATCCAGGTCGACTTCGGCCAGCGCGGCGAGTGGGCGCTGGGCGCCATCGACGGCCACGCACTGAAGGCGGGCGAGACGACCTATGTCGACGCCGTGATCGATCAGGCCAGCACCTATGCCAAGGCGCACAACCTGCCCTTCACCCAGGACCACGCCGACCTGCGCCGCGACCTGCTCAGCCACGGCAATGGCCTGAGCGGGCGCAGCTCGATCCAGTTCATCGATACCAACACGCGCGACAGCATCAACGCCTGGGCCGGTTCGGCCGAGGGCAAGCAGTGGATCCACGCGAACATCGACTACCCGCAGGTGCGCAACGCCACCCGGATCGGCATGGCGATGGTGGACGCACACGGCAGCGGCATCGCCGAGGAAAACCGCTTCGAAGCGATCAGCCTGATCGCCAAGACCGCCAACCAGTTGCCCAGCCAGCTGCCCAAGCTGCAGAAGGTGCTGGAAGAAGGCGGTGACTACGAGGCGCTGCGCGCGAAGGCCGGGCAGATCCGCGAGACCTACCAGTACTTCGACGCGCCCAAGGCCGGCGACATCGCCGTGCGCTACGAAAATGCCTATGCCAACAACAAGGACGCAATGGACCGCGCCCATGCCAAGGTCAGCAGCCGCGACTACTCGCCCGCCGGTGAGCACAATGATGCGGACATCAAGGTGGCGCTGGACCAGATCGGCGCACCGCGCCAGCAGGCCGGTTCGCAGACGTTGAAGGAAGGGTCCAGCGGCCGTGACGTGCTGAAGCTGGAGAGCAATCTGGTCACGTTGGGCTATGCCAGTGCTGGCGGCCAGCAGACGCTGAATCCGGACCGGCGCTTCGATGCCACCACCCGCAAGGCGGTGGAAGACTTCCAGCGCGCACACAACCTGGACCCGGTGGACGGCAAGGCCGGGCCAGCCACGCTGGCCGCGATCGACCGCGACGCGCGCGAACTCCAGGGCAACCTGGCCGCGCTGGGGCTGACCGACGCCAAGGGCCAGGCCATCGGCAGCGATGGCTATCTGGGCGGTGGCAGCCGCCATGCGATCAACGCTTTCCAGCAGCAGCATGGCCTGCCAGCGACCGGCATTGCCGATGCGGAAACCCGCCAGGCGCTGGCCAATGAAGTGCAGCAGCGTGCGCAGGCACAGGGCAGCACCCCGGAACAGCAGGCCGCGGCCGAGCCTGCGCGCGAGACGGTGTACCCGATGTCCGACCCGCGCAGCCCGCAGAACTGGCTGTACACCGAGACCCTGGTGCAGGTGAAGTTCGCCGAGGAAGCGCGTGGCCTGCCCTCCGGCGAGCACAGCGAGAAGCTGGCCGCTGCGCTTACCGTGGAAGCTGCACGTGCCGGCCTGTACCGGGTTGATCGCGTTGAGCTGAACCAGGATGGCTCGATGGCGCGCGCGGTGCAGGCCAATGCACTGCACGACGAAAGCGCGTTGAACCGCAATACCGCGCCGGTATCGACGGCAGACGCGATGCGCCAGAGCGTGCAGGAAAACAGCGAGCGGGCATTGCAGGTGAGCGATCAGCAGCGCGAGCAGCAGAAGATCGACCAGCAGACCCAGCAGCACGGCCCGCGGGCCATGATGGCGTAAGAGAGCGGGCCAACCGGCCCGTGAGTGCCATTGCCTTGCTCACCCCTCGTCGGCTTGAGGCCGACGAGGGCGTTGGTTGAGGTGCGTCGAGGATTGTCGCAAATGCGAGGTCTTGCGTCCCCCGGAGCGTGCCCACGCTTCGAGGGAGTCGGCCTCGAGGTGTAGCCGATCCGGTTTGATCGCGTCGACGCTTTGACGACAGATAAGTCCGTCCGGAGCTTTCCCCAAGTGATCACTACCCGCCATCCATAGGCGGTCTGCTTCTTGAAACACTGCCGCCTCAGGCGGTCAGGTCTCACGGGTGGGCGTCGCGCAGATCAATCTGTACCCTCGGCGTCACGTGCTGGTAATCGAACACCGCACCCAGATGGCCGGCCGAGGCAAGGAACACCTGCCCACGCACGCGGTAGACCTGCGTGTCACCGGCATCGTAGCGCTGCATATCCAGCATGCGGCCGAGGAATCGATGACCAGGTTGGCCATGCCCTGGGCGACGCATTCGCGATCACGCTCGCTGGGCGTCTCGGCGATGTCCTCGACGTTCTGCGACGATGCCGGACAGCGGAAGGCAGCGAAGCATGCCGCCGCTCTACAATCGGGCCATGGCCACCCACCGCCCGCAGTTCTTCGACCCCGCAACCGAACAGGGCGTGCTGCGCCTGTCGATCGCCGCCTCGCTGCTGCTGGCCGCCGCCGCAGTGGTATTCGGCCTGCTGGCCAATTCCTCGCTGATCATCTTCGACGGCATCTACGGCCTGATCGATGTGGTCATGACCTGGCTGTCGCTGCTGGTGGCACGCCTGATCGCGCTGTCCACCCAGACCGATGCGTTGCAGTCGAGGCTCAACCAGCGCTTCACCATGGGCTTCTGGCACCTGGAACCGATCGTGCTGGGGGTCAGCGGCACGCTGATGATCGGTGCGGCACTGTATGCCCTGGTCAATGCGGTGGATGCGTTGATGTCCGGTGGCCGCCACATCGCACTGGGCCCGGCCATTGCCTTCGCCGGGCTGTCCATCGTCGGCGAAGGCGCACTGGCCTGGTTCATCCTGCGCGCCAACCGCCGCATCGGCTCGGAGTTCATCGCACTGGATGCGAAGAACTGGGTGATCGCGGCCAGCATGTCGGCATGCTACCTGCTGGCCTTCCTCGGCGGCGTGCTGGTGCAAGGCACGTCCTGGGCCTGGGTCGGGCCGTACATCGACCCGGCCATCCTTGCCTTCGTCTGCGTGCTGGTGATGATCGCCCCGCTCGGCACCGTGCGCCGGGCGCTGGCCGGCATCCTGCTGGTCACCCCGCCGGAGCTGCAGGCGCACGTGGATGCCGTGGCACGCGCGATCGTGGCCAAGCATGGCTTCGTCGAGCACCGCAGCTACGTGGCGCAGGTGGGGCGAGGTGAGCAGATCGAGCTGTTCTTCGTGGTGCCGGAAAACGACCCACCGCGGCCGCTGGTGGAATGGGACCAGCTGCGCGACGAGATCGGCGACGCGCTGGGCGAGGCCTCGCCGGACCGCTGGCTGACCATCATGTTCACCACCGATCGCGAGTGGACGATCTAGGCCGACAGGACGATCTATCAAGTTTTTCGTACGCTCTGCAACCCAACGTACGCGGAAAGCGGGCAAAGTAGGCTCCAACGCAACACCCACCCACCGACCAGGAGCATCCCGATGTCCATCGAAAAGGTTCTGTACACCGCCCAGGCCACCTCCACCGGCGGCCGTGAAGGCCGTTCCGTCTCCTCCGACAACGTGCTGGACATCCAGCTGTCGACCCCGCGCGAGCTGGGCGGCGCCGGTGGCCCGGGCACCAACCCGGAACAGCTGTTCGCCGCCGGCTACTCGGCCTGCTTCCTGGGCGTGCTGAAGTTCGTGGCCGGCCAGGCCAAGGTCGCGCTGCCGGCCGACACCACCGTCACCGGCAAGGTCGGCATCGGCCAGATCCCGACCGGCTTCGGCATCGAAGCCGAGCTGACCATCAGCGCTCCGGGCGTGCCGCGCGAGCAGCTGGAAGAGCTGGTGCAGAAGGCGCACATCGTGTGCCCGTACTCCAACGCCACCCGCGGCAACATCGACGTGACGCTGATCGTTGCCTGATGGGGTGCTGCCGGCCAGCGGCCGGCACTACCAACGTGAAGAGCAAAAAAATGGGCGGATGCCGGTCGAAACCGAACATCCGCCCATCCCACCTTCGTTGTCCCACAGGGGGGCATGAGGTTGCCGGCCAGCGGCCGGCACTACCAGGTCACTTCTCGCTCGTGATGAGCTGCACGACGCTGGAGAAATCCAGCTTGCCGCGGCCGGCCTGGTGGTTCATCGAGTACAGGTTGCGGGCTACTTCGCCCAGCGGAATCGAGGCGCCGACACTCATCGCCGCTTCCACTGCCAGGCCCATGTCCTTCAGCATCAGATCGCTGCCGAAGCCACCGCTGTAACCGCGCGAGGCCGGCGCGTTTTCCAGCACGCCCGGCCAGGGGTTGCACACTTCGGTGGCCCAGCTGCGGCCGGTGCTGACCGCCATCATCTGCGACAGCACCTTCGGGTCCAAGCCGTGCGCCACGCCGAGTGCGATGGCTTCACCGGTCACCGCCATGATCACGCCCAGCGCCATGTTGTTGCACAGCTTGGCGACCTGGCCAGCGCCGCTGGCGCCGACGTGGAAGGTGTTCTTGCCCATCGCCTGCAGCACCGGGCGTGCGCGTTCCAGCGCGTCTTCCTCGCCGCCGACGATGAAGGTCAGGGTGCCGGCCTGGGCGCCGGCGGTACCGCCGGACACCGGTGCGTCGATCATCTGCAGGCCACGTGCGGCGGCCGCTTCCGAGACCTTGCGGGCGCTGGCCGGTGCGATCGTGCTGCAGTCGATGACCAGTGCGCCGGCCGGAATCGCGGCAAGAATGCCGTCGTCGCCCAGATACACGCCTTCGACGTGGCGGCTGGCCGGCAGCATCGAGATCACCACCTCGGCATCGGTCAGGGTGTCGCGCGCCGACGACGCAGCACTGGCACCGGCGTCAACGGCGGCCTGCACCGCGGCCGGGACCAGATCGAACACGCGCACGCTGTGGCCGTTCTTGACCAGATTGGCGGCCATCGGGCCACCCATGTTGCCCAACCCGATGAATGCAATGCGGCTCATGCAAGGCTCCTTTCAACAAGGGGAGTGCCCAGGTCGGCCAGCGGATGCGCGGCGGCGGCCCAGGGGGAAGCGAAGAAGGTGTCGGCCCACGCGCCGGTGGCCTCGGCCAGGGTGGCCGGGTTCCACTGCGGATTGCGGTCCTTGTCGATCAGCAGCGCGCGGATGCCTTCGGCGAAATCACCGTGGGCGGCGCAATGCAGCGCGACGATGTACTCTAGGCGATAGATCGCGGCCAGATCCTGGCCGGCACTGCGGCGCTGCAGTTCGTACGCCAACCGTGCCGAACCGGGTGCACCGGCGGCGAGAGTCTTCTGTGCGGCCTGCAACCAGGCGTCGTCGGTCTGCAGGCCGGCAATGCGCGTCACGATGGCCTGCAGGTCATCGCCTTCGCACAGCGCCTCGACCTGCGCCGCATTGGCCAGCAACGGGCCGGTGGCGGCGTCGCTGGCGTGCGACTGCAGCAGATGGGTCAGGCGTTCGTGGTTGTGTGCGGCATCGCCCGACCAGGCCACCTGCAGCAGCGCATCGAACACCGCGCTGCGGCGTTCTTCTGCCACGTGCACGTCGGCCAGGCCGGCGTAGATAGCGTCGCCCGGGTTGAGCAGCGCGCCGGTCAGCGCCAGGAACAGGCCGCCCTTGCCCGGTACGCGCGGCAGCAGCCAGCTGCCACCCACATCCGGGAAAAGGCCAACGGTGATTTCCGGGAAGGCCAGCTTGGAGCGCTCGCTGACCACGCGGTGGCTGGCGCCGGACATCAGGCCGATGCCGCCGCCCATCACGATGCCATGGCCCCAGCACAGGATCGGCTTGGCGTAGGTGTGGATGAGATGATCGACGCGGTATTCAACGTCGAAGAACTCAGCGGCGTAGTCGTTCTCGCGGATGTCGCTGCGGCCAGCCTCGCGGAAGGCAACCATGCTCTTGTACAGGCTGTGCAGGTCGCCGCCGGCGCAGAACGCCTTCTCACCGGCACCCTGCAGCACCACCATGGCGATGCCGTCGTCATCGGCCCAGGCATTCAGCTGCTTCAGCAGCAGGTGCGCCATCGGCAGCGAGAAACCATTGAGCGTGCGCGGCGCGTTGAGCGTGGCGATGCCGATGCGCGTGCCGTTGCCGGCCACGCGCTCCTCGAACAGCACCGGTGCGTCGTCGGCAGCGGTGTCGATGCTCATGCGTTCTTCCACTGCGCGGTGCGCTTTTCCAGGAAGGCGGTCACGCCCTCGACCTGGTCGGCGGTGTCGAACAGGTCGACGAAGGCTTCACGCTCGGCCACCAGCGCCGAGGCGTGGGTGCCGGTGCGGGTGGACTGCACCAGGGTCTTGCAGGCGGCGATGCTGGTCGGGCTCTGCTTGCCGGCCTTCTTCGCCCATTCCAGGGCCAGTGCCTTGGCTTCGCCCTTGCCGACCTTTTCTTCGGCCAGGCCGATGCGCAGTGCGGTCTCGGCATTGATGCGCTCGCCCAGCAGGATCATGCGCTTGGCCCAGCCCTCGCCGACCAGGCGCGGCAGGTTCTGGGTGCCACCGGCACACGGCAACAGGCCGACGGTGGCCTCCGGCAGCGCCACCTGGGCGTGGTCTTCGATGATGCGCAGGTCGCAGGCCAGTGCGCATTCCAGGCCACCGCCCATGGCGTAGCCGTTGATCGCGGCGATCGACACGCCACGGAAACCGGACAGCGCTTCGAAGGCTTCACCGAAGCGGCGCGCGGCCTCGCGTGCAGCGGCCTTGTCGCCGGAGGCGAACTGGTTGAGGTCGGCACCGGCGGAGAAGAACTTCTCGCCGTCACCGGTGATCACCAGCGCGTAGATGTCGCGGTCCGCGTTGAGCGCGCCCACCAGGTCGCGCAGCGCCGACAGGCTGTGCACGGTCCAGGTGTGCGCCGGCGGGTTGTTCAGGGTGACCACGGCGGTGTGGCCATCCACCTCCACCTTCAGGCCCACGTGCTCCTGGGTACGCCAATCCTTCATCGCAGTTCCTCTTCGGTGTTGAGCAGGTGACGGGCAACGATCACCCGCATGATCTCGTTGGTGCCTTCCAGGATCTGGTGCACGCGGCAGTCACGCAGCAGGCGCTCGATCGGGTACTCGCGGATGTAGCCGTAGCCGCCGTGGATCTGCAGCGCTTCGTTGCAGACGTTGAAACCGGCATCGGTGGCGAAGCGCTTGGCCATCGCGCACCACACGTTGGCGTCGCTGGCACCGGCATCGAGCTTGCGCGCGGCGGTGTGCACCATCTGCCGGGCGGCGACCAGCTGGGTGACCATGTCGGCCAGCTTGAACTGCAGCGCCTGGAACTCGGCCAGCGCCTTGCCGAACTGGCGGCGCTCGCCCATGTAGCGGCGTGCGGCATCCAGCGCACCCTGCGCGGCACCCAGCGAGCAGGCGGCGATGTTGATGCGGCCGCCGTCCAGACCCTTCATCGCCAGCTTGAAGCCGCCGCCTTCCTCTCCCAGAAGGTGGCTGACCGGCACGCGGACGTTTTCGAAGGTGATGCCGCGGGTGGGCTGGCTGTTCCAGCCCATCTTCTCTTCCTTGCGGCCGAAGCTGATGCCCGGCAGGTCCGACGGCACCGCAATGGCGCTGACACCGCCGGCACCGGCACCACCGGTGCGCGCCATCACCACCAGCAGCTCGGTGGCACCGGCGCCGGAAATGAAGGCCTTGGAGCCATTCAGCACATAGAAGTCGCCATCGCGCACGGCGGTGGTCTTCAGCGACGCCGCATCGGAACCCGCACCCGGTTCGGTCAGGCAGTACGAGGCCAGCTTGAGGCCCGAGGACAGATCGGTGCCCCACGCATCGCGCAGGGCCGGCTGGCCCCACCTGGACACCATCCACGAGGCCATGTTGTGGATGCTGATGTAAGCCGCGGTCGACGGATCGACGTTGGCGAGCTCCTCGATGACGACGGCGGCGTCCAGTCGGCTCAGGCCGCTGCCGCCCACTTCCGGGTCCATGTACAGGCCGCAGAAGCCCAGTTCACCGGCCTTGGCGATCGCCTCGCGCGGAAAGATGCCCTCCGCATCCCATCGCGCGGCGTGCGGCGCCAGTTCGGCCTGTGCGAAGTCGCGCGCCGCCTCGCGGTACGCCTGCTGCGCTTCTTCCAGTTCCGTCGTCATCGAGTGGCTCATGGCTGCTCCTGCCGTTACTTCAGGCTGATCGTGGTGTTGACGCCGTGGCTCAGCGTCTCGTCATCGAACCAGCGCGCGGTGACCGTCTTGGTCTGGGTGTAGAACAGCACCACCTGCTTGCCGTACGGGCCCAGGTCACCCAGCTTGGAGGCGCGCGAACCGGTGAACGAGAACAGCGGCACCGGCACCGGGATCGGCACGTTGATGCCGACCTGGCCGACGTCGATGTCTTCCTGGAACTTGCGCGCGGCCGCGCCGGACTGGGTGAACAGTGCGGTGCCGTTGCCGTTCGGGTTGCTGTTGACCATCGCGATGGCGTCTTCCAGCGTTTCCGCTTCGAGGATGACCAGCACCGGCCCGAAGATTTCTTCCTGGTAGATGCGCATGTCGGTGGTGACACCGGCAAAGATGGTCGGGCCGACGAAGTTGCCCTTCTCGAAGCCATCGACCTGCGGCTTGCGGCCGTCGAGTACCAGCTTGGCGCCCTGCTCCACGCCCGAGGCGATCAGGCCTTCCACGCGCTCACGGGCGCTGCAGGAAATGACCGGGCCGACGTCGGTGCCGGACACGGTGCCGGCGCTGACCTTCAACGTCTTGGCCTTTTCGACCAGGTCCTGCACCCAGTTGCGCGCCTCACCGACCAGCACCAGGGTGGAGGCGGCCATGCAGCGCTGGCCAGCGGCGCCGAAGGCGGCACCGACCATCGCGTTGAGGGTCTGTTCCTTGTTGGCGTCCGGCAGTACCACGGCGTGGTTCTTGGCGCCCATCATGCACTGCACGCGCTTGCCGGCCAGCGAGGCGCGGTTGTAGACGTGGGTGCCGACGCGGGTGGAACCGACGAACGACACGGCCTTGATGTCCGGGTGGTCGCAGATCGCGTTGACCACTTCCTCACCGCCGTGGACGACGTTCAGCACGCCCTTCGGAATGCCGGCTTCCAGGGCAAGCTCGACCAGGCGCATGGTGACCATCGGGTCCTGCTCGGACGGCTTGAGGATGAAGGTGTTGCCCGTTGCAATCGCCATCGGGAACATCCACAGCGGGATCATCGCCGGGAAGTTGAACGGGGTGATGCCGGCGCACACGCCCAGCGGCTGCATGATCGTGTAGGTGTCCACGCCATTGGCCACGTTGTTGGCCAGCTCGCCCAGCTGCAGGTTGCCGATGGCGGCGGCGTGCTCGACCACTTCCAGGCCGCGGAACACATCGCCTTCGGCGTCCGGCAGGGTCTTGCCCTGTTCGGCGGTGAGGATGTGGGCCAGCTCGCTCATGTTCTCGCGGATCAGCTGCTGGTACTTCAGGAAGATGCGCGCGCGGGTGCCGATCGGGGTCTTGCGCCAGGTCTTGAAGGCTTCCTTGGCGGCGGCGACGGCGGCGTCCACTTCGCCGGTGGTGGCGAACGGCACCTTGGCCAGCACGTCCTGGGTGGCCGGATTGATCACGTCCTGCCAGTGGGAGGTGGCCGATTCAACGAACTGGCCATCGATCAGCATGCGGATACGGGGCGCTGCAACAGTCATGACGACAATCCCACAGGGTGCGAAAGATGCTTGGCATTATTCACAGCACCCGTCTCGATTTCCGGGCTGAATCCGCTTAATCTGGCCAACACGCCAGACGATTCATGTTAATTCTGTGAATTATTCAGCCATCCAGCGGCAGCTTGGCCTGCGCTTGCTACGGCTGCGCGAGCAGCGCGGCTACAGCCAGGTGGACCTGGCCCGCGCCTTGGGCCTGTCGGCCAGTTACCTGAACCAGATCGAGCGCAACAAACGCCCACTCACCCCGGCCGTGCAGAAGAAGCTGGGCGAGGTACTGGGCGATGTTTCCTCACTGTTCGACGAAGATGAGCCCGCTGCCCTGCAGGAAGCGCTGGGCGAGACCCTGCGCGACCTCGGCTTGGCCGAAGTCAGCGCGACCGAGCTGCGCGCCCTGGCCGGCAACCTGCCGCAGGTCAGCCGCGCACTGCTGGACCTGCACCGCCGCCACCTGGCGCTGCGCGAGCATGCCGCCGCGCTGGAGTTCCAGCTGGGCGAGCCCGGTGCCGGCAGCACCCTGCCGGCCGGTGACCAAGTGCGCGAGTTCTTCAACCGCATGCACAACCACATCCCCGAACTGGACGAGCTGGCCGAGCAGCTGTTCGCCGAATGGGGGCTGTCACCCGGGCATGTGTCACCGCGGCTGCGCCAGCTGCTGGCCGACCGCCATGGCGTGCTGGTGGAAGTGGCCGCACTGCAGGCCGGGCGCGAGAAACGGCAATACGATGCCGGTGCGCGGCGGCTGTGGCTACCCGATTACCTTGAGCCCGGCCAGCAGGCGTTCCAGATGGCGGCCGAGCTGGCCCTTCACGGCTATCTGCCGCAGATCGATGCGGTGGTGGCGCGCGCCGGGTTTACCGATGAGGCACGCATCGCGCAGGCGCGGATTGGCTTGTCGAATTACTTCGCCGGTGCGTTGGTGATGCCGTACATGCGTTTCCTGCGTGCGGCCGAGGCCAGCAGCTACGACATCGAGCTGCTGGCGCATCAGTTCGGCGTGGGCTTCGAAGCGGTCTGCCATCGGCTGAGCACGCTGGCACGGCGCAGTGCGCCCGGGCTGCCGTTCTTCTTCATCCGCGTGGATCGCGCCGGCAACGTCTCCAAGCGCCATTCGGCCACCGACTTCCACTTCTCGCAGGTGGGAGGGTCGTGCCCGCTGTGGATCGTCTACGAAGCGTTCAACCAGCCCGGGCGCATCCTCACCCAGACCGCGCGCATGCCCGATGGGCGCCGTCATTTCTGGCTGGCGCGGCAGGTCAGCAGTGGCCCGGTCGGCCATGGCCAACCGCGCAAGACCTTCGCGGTGGCGCTAGGCTGCGACCTGCAGCATGCCGAACGCCTGGTGTATTCACTGGGGCTGGATGTGCAGAGCCCGGGCAATTCGGTATCGATCGGCCCGGGGTGCCGGGTGTGCCCGCGCGAGGACTGCATGCAGCGCGCGTTCGCGCAGTTGCCGGGGCGGTAGGGTTGGTTCGGCAGGGCTGCGCCCTGCACCTGCGGTAGTGCCGGCCGCTGGCCGGCAACCTCAAAAGCAACAGCGGGCTTTCCGTGGGATGGCGGGGCGGTGTCGGATTGCGGGGACGCCGTGAACCCGTCCCTGAAGTGACCCCCGGCATCCATGCCGCGGACACCCCGCAATCCGACACCACCCCGCCTTCGACAGTTTCCTCCTGCTGCTGGAACCTGATGCTGATGCTGATGCTGATGCTGATGCTGATGGTGATGCTGATGCTGATGGTGGGTGCCGACCGTTGGTCGGCACGCTCTCGCCCTGCGCGAAATGCATCCACGCATGGCGTGGATCTACTGCCGGCTCAGTAGATCGGCGTGACCTTCATCTGCGGCAGCGGACGCGGTGCGCCGTCAGTAAGGTCCGGGCCGAGGTCTTCCCAGGTACGTCCCTGCTCGACCATCAACCCCCACAGCTGCTGCGAGGCCAGCCGCTTGTCTTCCGAGCCCAGCTTGTACGACGGCGGTGCCGGTTCCCCCCGGGCAACCATCGAATAGGCCGCGCGGTAGGCCAGTACCTGCTGCGCCGGATCATCGGTGCGTGCCACTTCCAGCGTGTAGCGCTGGTAGGCCGAGGCCAGGTTGCGCCAGCGGATCCAGTAGTGGTTCTCGAACGAGAACGAACAGAAGCGCGCGCCGGCGAGGCTGCCCTTGTCGGCGATGCGGGTCAGCACCTCCTGCGGCATGTCCAGGTTCATGCCGCCTTCGTCGCCCTGCAGGCTGACGTGCACGATGCGGTCGCGGTAACCCGGCGCGCGCGCCTGCAGCAGATCGCGCCAGTTCTGCATGGTCGCCACCACCGCGAACAGGAAGCGGCCCAGCTCGGCGGCCGCCAGCGGTGTGGCGATCGACTGGTAGGTGCGCTGCCAGCCGTGTCGGTTCTCGGTGGGCAGGAACACCGCGTGCTCCAGCGACTGGCGGCCATTGCTGCCGTGGTTCACCTCTTCGGCGTGCTGCGGGTAGACCAGATTGATGGCGAAGGTAGGCCAGCGCGGCAACGCGGCATCGAACAGATGGATCGGGAAATTGGTGCTGATGCCACCATCGGAGAACCAGCAGATGCGGAAGGCGGTGATCACCGGGCCGCAAGCCTGCCCGGCGCTGGTCAGCCCTTCCATGCTGTCGGCCACGTTGTGCTCGGGGTCGGCCGCCGGCGCGGTCGGCTCGCAGCGTCGTTCGCGGCGTGAGGGTTCATGCAGCGGCACCGCGCTGATCAGCAGCGGGAAGCTCAGGCTCATGCGCGTGGCCACCAGCACCGGCAGCTTCGGGCCCGGCGGCAGGTGGTAGTACTGCCGCCCTTCCACCTCCAGCGGCGGGCCGGCCTGCGTCACCAGCCACTGCACCACGCTGGCCGGGAACAGCTGCTCGAATTCCTCGCGCAGGAACCAGAACTGCGCGCCGCCCAGCGGCAGCGTGCGCGGCTCGTTGTGCGACACGCAGGTGGTGATCATCTGCAGGCTGATCGCATGCGGGCTGTCCGGCTCGCCGGCATAGCGCGGCGCATCGTGCAGGTCGGCGAAGGTGAGCGGTGCATCCAGCGGCCTGCCGGACAACTGCTGCAGGCATTCGTGCAGCCACTCGGTCAGTGCCGGCGTGCGTGCATCGCGGCCGAGGCCGCTGCACAGGCCCAGCAGATTGCGTCGCGCCACACGTGCCACACGAAGCGCGGCACCGGCCACACCCGCACCGTACGCACACAGCAGCGACGGCAGCAGCGTGGCCGCCACCCCGCTCCAACCACCGCCCCACCAGCCCAGGCCGAGCAGCAGCGCCAGCGACACCAGCACTTCCAGCGGTGCGATCTCGAACACGGCAACGGCCAGGCACAGCAGCTTGTGCGGCAGGCTGGCATTGCCGGTCAGCACCACCAGCAGGCGATAGGCCGCGCGTGCGCCGCGTGCGGGCTGGAACAGGCTGTAGATGAAGCCGCGCCGCGACAGCTGCGCCGACACCGCCGACAACCCGCCATAGCCGGCATCGCCGGGCAGGTGCTCGCCGGCCTGCTGGCGACGATCACCGCAGGCTGCCGCAGCCGCCACGGCGGCGGCGATGGCGCCGGCCGAAGTGCCGCCGATGCTCTTGAAGCGATACTCGCGCGCCAGCGCCAGTACCGCATTGGGGTACACGATGCCGCTGGTGATGCCGCCTTTCATGACCAGATCGCAGTACTTGTCCGCCACTGTCTTGCCCCCGAGCATGCCGTCCGCCGCGTGGGTGCCAGTATGGCGCAGAGGCTTCTCAGGGCCTGAGAACAACGGCGCAGTCCGCGCACGCGATGCGCCGTTCAGCAGAAAGCACGGCTGCAGGCTTGACCCGCCCCGCCATCGGCGTAGCATCTGCAGCAAGCCAAGGGACAGACCCGCGGCTGCCACAACGACATGAGGGATTCTCATGGAATTCGACTATCTCGTCTTCATCGGGCGATTCGAGCCCTTCCACAACGGCCACGCCGCCGTTGCCCGCCTGGCCCTGAGCCGGGCCCGCAAGCTGATCTTCCTGGTCGGCTCTGCCGATACCCCCCGCAGCCTGCGCAATCCCTGGACCGTGGCCGAACGTGCCGTGATGATCCAGGCCGCCCTCGATGGCCACACCGACCGCCTGCTGATCCGCCCGCTGCGTGACCACCTGTACAACGAAGCGCAGTGGATCGCCAACGTGCAGCGCCAGGTGGCTGAAGCCCTGCGCAACGACGGCGCCGCCGCCGATGCGAAGGTAGGCCTGATCGGCATGGACAAGGACGCGTCCAGCTACTACCTGCGCGAGTTCCCGCAGTGGCCGCTGGTGGACGTGCAGCACACCGCCACCCTGTCGGCCACCGAGCTGCGGCGCTACCTGTTCGAAGCCGGCGACGTCGACTTCCACGGCGCGCTGCTGATGCTGCGTGGCAATGTGCCGGCGCCGGTGTACGACATGCTTGAAGCGTTCCGCAAAAGCGCGCCTGCCTATGGCCAGCTGGTGGCCGAGTACCGCTTCATCGAACAGTACAAGGCCGCCTGGAAGGATGCGCCCTACGCGCCCACCTTCGTCACCAGCGATGCGGTGGTGGTGCATTCAGGCCACGTGCTGCTGGTGCGTCGCCGCTCGGAACCCGGCAAGGGGCTGTGGGCGCTGCCCGGCGGCTTCGTCGGCCAGGAACAGAGCCTGCTCGACAGCTGCCTGCGCGAACTGCGCGAGGAAACCCGGCTGAAGATTCCGCTGCCGGTGCTGAAGGGGTCGCTGAAGGGCCAGCAAGTCTTCGACCACCCCGACCGCAGCCAGCGCGGCCGCACCATCACCCACGGTTTCCACTTCGAATTCCCGGCCGGTGACCTGCCGCCGGTGCGCGGCGGCGACGACGCCGACAAGGCGCGCTGGATACCGGTGAGTGAAGCCCTGGACATGGGCCCGCAGCTGTTCGAAGACCACCTGCACATCCTGGAGTATTTCCTCGGCCGCGGCTGACAGGCCCGGCCTCCCCACTGGCGGATAGACCGCTGGTGTCACTCGACGCGAAGGAGCTTCCGTCATGCACTACCTCGATAATCTTCTCCTCAACACCGACAGCTACAAGGCCAGCCATTGGCTGCAGTATCCGCCGGGTACCGATGCCACGTTCTTCTACGTCGAATCACGTGGCGGCCTGCACGATCGCACGGTGTTCTTCGGCCTGCAGGCGATCCTCAAGGACGCGCTGGCACGACCGGTCACCCACGCCGACATCGACGACGCTGCTGCGGTATTCGCCGCGCACGGCGAACCGTTCAACGAGGCCGGCTGGCGCGATATCGTCGACCGGCTTGGCGGCCACCTGCCGGTGCGCATCCGCGCCGTTCCCGAGGGCAGCGTGGTGCCCACCCACCAGGCACTGATGACCATCGAGTCGACCGATCCGGCTGCGTTCTGGGTGCCGTCGTATCTGGAAACGCTGCTGCTGCGCGTGTGGTATCCGGTCACCGTGGCCACCATCAGCTGGCACGCACGGCAGACCATCGCCGCGTTCCTGCAGCAGACCAGCGACGACCCGCAGGGGCAGCTGCCGTTCAAGCTGCACGACTTCGGCGCGCGCGGTGTATCGAGCCTGGAATCGGCCGCGTTGGGCGGTGCCGCGCACCTGGTCAACTTCCTCGGCACCGATACCGTGTCGGCGCTGTGCCTGGCACGCGCGCACTACCACGCGCCGATGGCCGGCTATTCGATTCCGGCCGCCGAGCACAGCACCATCACCAGTTGGGGCCGCGAACGCGAGGTGGACGCCTATCGCAACATGCTGCGCCAGTTCGGCAAGCCCGGTTCGATCGTGGCGGTGGTGTCGGACAGCTATGACATCTACCGCGCGATCAGCGAACACTGGGGCACCACCCTGCGCGATGACGTGATCGCGTCGGACGCCACCCTGGTCATCCGTCCCGACTCGGGTGACCCGGTGGAGGTGGTGGCCGAAAGCCTGCGCCGGCTGGATGAAGCCTTCGGCCACAGCCTCAACGGCAAGGGCTATCGCGTGCTCAACCACGTGCGGGTGATCCAGGGCGATGGCATCAATCCGGACACCATCCGCGCGATCCTGCAGCGCACCACCGACGACGGCTACGCTGCCGACAACGTGGCCTTCGGCATGGGCGGTGCACTGCTGCAGCGGCTGGACCGCGATACGCAGAAGTTCGCGCTGAAGTGCTCGGCGGCACGGGTCGAGGGTGAGTGGATCGACGTCTACAAGGATCCGGTCACCGACGCCGGCAAGGCCAGCAAGCGTGGCCGCATGCGCCTGCTGCGCCGCCTGGACGATGGCAGCCTGCATACGGTGCCACTGCCGGCCAACGGCGACGACACCCTGCCGGACGGCTTCGAGGACGCAATGGTGACCGTGTGGGAGAACGGCCGCCTGCTGCACGACCAGCGGCTGGACGACATCCGCACGCGAGCGGCCGTGGGGCATTGAAGGTGCATCCCGACCGGGGTCGGATCCCATTGCAGCGCAGCGGGCTCTGACCCCTGCGCTCTTGACCGGCGCCACCAACAGGTCCACCTTGCACACGCCGAAGGTATCCCTCCCATCGCTGCAGCGCGGGGAGGGGTTTAAACGGGAATCCGGTGAAGGCGCCTCGCGCGTCCATTCCGGAGCTGCCCCGCAGCGGTGAATGGAAACGAATCCTGCCAACAGCACTGGGCTCGCGCCTGGGAAGCGGCGGGTAGTAGGTGGGCTGCGGCCCGTGTCCATCAGCCCGAATACCGGCCCCGGCCGGGGGACACGACCGTCCCCTGACTCGACCTGGAATCTCCGCGGGGAGGTTGCCGGGGCCGTCGTCGTCCTGCGCGTGCAGGCGGTGTGGCCGCGCGCGTCCTGTTCACGGTATCCGGCCAGACCCGTTCACCCACGCGCTGATGCATGGGCCACCGCCGTTGCCGGCGGTCCATGCGGTACCTGACGATGACCGAGCTCCAACGCCCCACCCTGACCCTGCCCGCCGACGGCAAGCGCCTGCTGCTGCATTCGTGCTGCGCGCCCTGTTCCGGCGAAGTGATGGAGGCGATCACCGCCTCCGGGATCGACTACGCGATCTTCTTCTACAACCCCAACATCCACCCGGTGAAGGAGTATGAGCTGCGCAAGCAGGAGAACATCCGCTTCGCCGAGCAGCACGGCATTCCCTTCATCGACTGCGACTACGACACCGACAACTGGTTCAGCCGTGCACGCGGCATGGAAAACGAGCCCGAACGCGGCATCCGCTGCACGATGTGCTTCGACATGCGCTTCGAGCGCACTGCGCTGTACGCGCACGAGCACGGTTACGACACCATCAGTTCTTCGCTGGGCATCTCGCGCTGGAAGAACATGGCGCAGATCAACGACTGCGGCATCCGCGCCGCCTCGCGCTATGAAGGCCTGCAGTACTGGGACTACAACTGGCGCAAGGGCGGCGGTGCCAGCCGCATGATCGAGATCAGCAAGCGCGAGCAGTTCTACCAGCAGGAATACTGCGGCTGCGTGTACTCGCTGCGCGATGCCAACCGCCATCGCCGCGAGAATGGCCGCGAGCGGATCAAGATCGGCCTGTTGTACTACGGGCAGGACGCTGGGACGCCGCAGGACGATTGACGTGCAGGCATGGGGCGGCCACGCTGGTCGCCCCTTCTGTTGTACCGGAACTGCCATGACCGCCCTGCCCGCCGATGTCGCCCTGCTGGTGATCGACCTGCAGCCGGACTTCATGCCCGGTGGCGCCTTGGCCTGCGACCAGGGCGATGCGCTGGTGGCACCGATCGCCGATCTGCTGGTGCAGCGCCGCTACCGCACCGTGGTGGCGACCCAGGACTGGCACCCGGCCGACCATGCCTCGTTCGCCAGCCAGAACGCCGGCCAACGCCCGTTCGAGACCATCCTGCTGCACGCGCAGCCGCAGACCCTGTGGCCGGACCACTGCGTGCAGGGCAGCGCCGGTGCCGCCCTGCACCCGGGCGTGGACTGGACCGTGGCCGACCTGATCCTGCGCAAGGGCACGCGCCAACAGGTGGATTCGTACAGCGCCTTCCGCGAGAACCACGGCCCCGATGGCGAGCGCCCGGCCACCGGCCTGGCCGGCTGGCTGCATGAACGCCGCATCCGCGAAGTGCACGTATGCGGCCTGGCCCGCGACTACTGCGTGCTGTGGAGCGCGCAGGACGCGGTAAAGTCCGGCTTCCGGGTGAAGTTCCTGTGGGAGCTGACCAAGCCGGTGACCGAAGCCAACGACGTGATGGTGCGCGAGGCGCTGGGCAAGGCGGGGATTGCGATCGTCTGAGGCGTGACCGCCGGGCATGGCCCGGCGCTACCGCGCACGTCGCTTATGCCGCCTGCGCGCTCCTGCCCACAACAACACAATCGATTCATCCAGCCCCCTAACTACGCCCCCCCTACAGATCGCGGGACGGCCGAACCGGCGGCTTTTCATTGGATGAAATCAGGATTCGGTAGTGCCGGCCGCTGGCCGGCAACCTCGGGACCTCTGCAGTTGCCGGCCAGCGGCCGGCACTACCGGATAGCACCCGTGGTAGCGCCGGGCCATGCCCGGCGGACGCGGGATGGGCGATTACCGGAACACCACCGTGCGATGCCCATTGAGCAGGATGCGGTGCTCCACATGGCGGCGAACCGCGCGTGCCAGCACCAGCGATTCGGTATCGCTGCCCAGCCGCACCAGTTCGCGCGGTGCCATCGCATGGTCCACGCGGGCCACGTCCTGCACGTCGCTTATGCCGCTTGCGCGCTCCTGCCCACAACAACACAATCGATTCATCCAGCCCCCTAACTACGCCCCCCTATAGATCGCGGGACGGCCGAACCGGGGGCTTTTCATTGGATGAAATCAGGATTCGGTAGTGCCGGCCGCTGGCCGGCAACCTCGGGACCTCTGCAGTTGCCGGCCAGCGCCCGGCACTACCGGATAGCACCCGTGGTAGCGCCGGGCCATGCCCGGCGGACGCGGGATGGGCGATTACCGGAATACCACCGTGCGATGCCCATTGAGCAGGATGCGGTGCTCCACATGGCGGCGAACCGCGCGTGCCAGCACCAGCGATTCGGTATCGCTGCCCAGCCGCACCAGTTCACGCGGTGCCATCGCATGGTCCACGCGGGCCACGTCCTGCTCGATGATCGGGCCTTCGTCCAGGTCCTCGGTGACATAGTGCGCGGTGGCGCCGATGATCTTGACCCCACGCGCGTGTGCCTGGTGGTACGGCTGCGCGCCCTTGAAGCTGGGCAGGAAGCTGTGGTGAATGTTGATCGCACGGCCGGCCAACGCGCGGCACAGCGTGGGCGACAGGATCTGCATGTAGCGCGCCAGCACCACCAGGTCGATGCGCTCGCGCTCGACCAGGTCGATGATCTGCTGCTCCTGCACCGCGCGCGTTTCCGCGTTCACCGGCAGATGATGGAACGGCACCTGGTAGGACGCCGCCAGCGGCGCAAAGTCGGCGTGGTTGGACGCCACTGCTGCGATGTCCACCTTCAGCTGGCCGCTGTGGGCGCGGAACAGCAGGTCGTTGAGGCAATGCCCCTGTTTGCTGACCAGCACCAGCAGCCGGGCGCGGCGTCGGCCATCGTGCAGCTGCCAGTCCATGCCGAAGCCTTCGGCAAGCGTGGCCATGGCGGCGTGCACGGTCTCCAGCGGCAGGCCGGCATCGCGATCGAAGTGCACGCGCAGGAAGAAGCGGCCACTCTCCTCATCGCCGAACTGCTGGGCGTCGAGGATGTTGCAGCCGTGGTCGAACAGCAGGCCGGACACGCGGTAGACGATGCCGGTGCGGTCGGGGCAGGACAGGGTAAGAATGGAATCGGGGCGCATCGCTACAGTGTAGGGCAGCGCCCTGCCCAGCGGCCGGATGATCACGGGTGCAACCGACCTGCTTGGTTCAGTACCAAGCGATACTTGGACCTTCCCGTGGCAAGCTGGTCGGTCATGAACCTGTTGCAACTGATCCGCAGCTTCACCCGCACCGCAGAGACCGGCAGCATTGCCGCCGCGGCCCGCATCCTTGGCATCAGCGCCACCGCGGTCGGCCAGAACATCAACCGGCTGGAGGCCCATCTGGGCGTACGGTTGCTGAACCGGAGTACGCGGCAGCTGGCGCTCAGCGAGGCCGGCGCGCTGTACCTGGCGCAGGTGCGCCACATCGAAGCCGACCTGGCGCGCGCGCAGGCGATGGTCACCGCCGGTGACATCGAACCGGCCGGGCCGCTGCGCATCGCCAGCAGCAGCGCCTTCGGTCGCCACGTGCTTGCCCCCTTGTTGCCTTCACTGCAGCAGCGCTACCCACAACTGCAGCTGGAGCTGCGCCTGACCGACCGCGCCGTGCAGCATGGGCCGGAAGCGGTGGATGCCAGCATCCGCATCGGGGCGCAGCTGGAGGATGGGGTGGTCGCGCGGCAGCTGGCGCGTGTTCCGTTCGTGTTCTGTGCCTCGCCGGCCTACCTGAAGGCGCACGGCGTCCCGCAACAGCCTTCCGATCTGGGCGGTCATCGCGGGTTGCTGCACCGCTTCCCCACCGATGGCCGGCCATTGCGCTGGGGCCTGCTGAAGGACGGCCAGCGCGTGGACGCCGCGCTGCCACCGAGCATGGTCTGCGATGACATCGATGCGCTGGCGACGCTGGCGGCGGCCGGTGCCGGCATCACCCGGCTGGCCGCATTCGTGGCCGAGCCGTACCTGCGCGATGGCCGCCTGCAGGCGGTGTTCGGCGCCGACACCGCGTGGCGCCCGGAACCGATGGAGGTCTACTTCTGCGTCAGCGACCGCCGCGATTTCACCGCCAAGATCCGCGCGCTGTTCGAACACCTTCAGGCCGGCATCGCGCCGGCCTGGCGGGTGTGAGCCTCAGCGCGTCTTGAACACGCCGCGCGCATCGCGCGGCTCGCAGCGCAGGTACTGTGGCGCCGGTTCCACGCTGTCGCGCAATGCGGCAGCGGCATGCCACGGCCAGCGCGGGTCGTAGAGGATGCCGCGCGCCAGGGCCACGGCATCGGCGTGGCGATGGCGCAGGATCGATTCGGCCTGCTCGGGCTCGGTGATCATGCCCACGGCGATGACCGGCATGCGCACCTTGGCCTTGATCGCTGCCGCGAACGGCACCTGGTAGCCCGGACCGACGGTGATCTTCTGGCGTTCGTCCAGGCCACCGCTGGAGACATGCAGGAAATTGCAGCCGCGCGCGTCCAGCACCTGGGCCAGCGCTTCGCTCTGCACCAGATCCCAGCCGCCATCGAC
The DNA here is from genome assembly GCF_059371335.1 of Stenotrophomonas sp. YJH_SMC_6. Lineage (NCBI taxonomy): Bacteria > Pseudomonadati > Pseudomonadota > Gammaproteobacteria > Lysobacterales > Lysobacteraceae > Stenotrophomonas > Stenotrophomonas sp. YJH_SMC_6. The sequence goes on from NZ_JCAFUM010000017.1 coordinate 108,091, forward strand.
CCAGTCGCTGGCGGAGATGCGCACGCCCACGGCGACCTTGTCCGATACCGCCGCACGCACGGCGTCGAACACTTCCACCAGCAGGCGCAGGCGGTTCGGCAATGAGCCACCGTAGCCATCAGTGCGACGGTTGCTCAGCGGCGACAGGAACTGGTGCAGCAGGTAGCCGTGGGCGGCATGCAGCTCGATCAGCTCGAAGCCGAGGCGCTCGGCACGCACCGCACTGGCGGCGAAGGCGGCGATGACCTCGGCGATGCCGGCCTCGTCCAGTTCCTGCGGCGCCGGGTCGGCGGCATGGAACGGCAGCGGCGACGGCGCCACGGTGGCCCAGCCACGTGCATCATCGGCCGGCAACTGGCCACCGCCGTCCCAAGGGCGGTTCACCGAGGCCTTGCGACCGGCATGGCCGAGCTGGATGCCCAGCGGCATCGGCGACCAGCGGCGGACGCTGGCCAGTACCTGTGCCAACGCGGCCTCGGTGCCGTCATCCCAAAGGCCCAGGTCGGCCCAGCTGATGCGGCCACGCGGCTCGACCGCAGTGGCTTCCAGGATCAGCAAGCCGGCGCCGGATTGCGCGAGGTTGCCCAGGTGCATGGCATGCCAGTCGCTGGCGCGGCCGTCTTCGGCGGAGTACTGGCACATCGGCGCGACGACGATGCGGTTGGACAGGGTCAGGGGGCCGAACGAGATCGGCGAAAACAGCTGGCTCAAGACAGTGATGGACGACGTAGGGGATGCGTATTGCACCGCCGCACGGCTCCGGGATCAACCATCTGGATGGATCGCTGTTTCGCGGCGGCGGGTGGCCTGTAGAGTCGACTGACAGTCGACTCTACCCAGCCGATGGTTCGATAACCGACGCCAGCGCCTCAGCACAATCGCGTTCATCCTTGAACTGCAGCAGGTCGTCTGCACGGGTGCGGCCACGGTTCAACGCCGCCACCGGCAGTCCTGCTTTGGCCGCCGCCTGCACGAAGCGGAAGCCGGAATAGACCATCAGCGACGAGCCCACCACCAGCACGGCGTCGGCCTGCTGCAGGTGCTCGTGCACCGCCTCCACCCGCTCGCGCGGCACGTTTTCGCCGAAAAACACCACGTCCGGCTTCAACACCCCGCCGCAGTGCGGGCACCCGGGTACCACGAAGCTGGAGAAATCGGTCTCCAGGTCGGCGTCGCCATCAGGCGCGACGCCGGCCTCCAGCGCATCCCAGCCGGGGTTGGCGTCCAGCAGGCGCTGCTGGAAGTCCTCGCGGCCACTGCGGCGCTCGCAGCCCATGCAGCGCACCAGGTCCAGGCGGCCATGCAGGTCGATCACGTTACGGCTGCCGGCGCGCTGGTGCAGGCCGTCCACGTTCTGGGTCAGCAGAACCTGCAGCTTGCCACGGCTCTCCAGTGCGGCCAGGGCCTGGTGGGTACCGTTGGGCCGGGCCAGGCCGAAGCGCGGCCAGCCCAGCAGGCTGCGCGCCCAGTAGCGCTGGCGGGTAGCGGCCTCGCCCATGAAGGCCTGGTAGGTCACCGGTGGCGTGCGTTTCCACTGGCCGTCGCTGTCGCGGTAATCGGGAATGCCCGAGGCGGTGCTGCAGCCGGCGCCGGTCAGCACGAACAGGCGCTGGGCGCGGTCGATGAAGTCGGTCAGTGGCGGGGTCATGGCTGCCAGATGGGGGCGCTGCGGCGCCCCTGCAAGCGCCGGTCGGTTGGCCGGGTCAGGCCGCCGGCAGCGGCGGCACCGCGATCGGGTGGCCTTCCTCGTCCAGCGCGATCATCACGAAGTGGCCGCGGGTGCACAGCTTGCGCTCGCCGCTGTGCAGGTCTTCGGCGACCAGTTCCACCTCCACCTTCATCGAGCTGCGGCCGACTTCGACGATGCGGCCGATGGTTTCCACCATCTGGCCGATGCGGATCGGCAGCTTGAAGTCGACCTGGTCGCTGCGCGCGGTCACCACGGTACGGCGCGAGTAGCGGGCGGCGGCCAGGAACGCGGCCTTGTCCATCCACGCCAGTGCCTGGCCACCGAACAGGGTGCCAAGGTGGTTGGTGTGGTTGGGGAAGACGATTTCGGCCATGCGCACTTCGATGGGCGGCACGGTCTCGGGGATCGGGGTCATGGGGGAGCTTCGGTGTGGGGTGCTGCGGATTCTAAGCGACCGGCGTGACGGCCATCGGAATGCACGTGCAACGGTCACCCGGCAGCGGTGCCTGCGCAGGCCGCGCCTGCAGCAGGCGTTACACTGCGCCACGCCCACTGCCAGGACCCCCCATGCCCGCCACTTCCGATCTGCTGGCCTTTGCGCTGGTTTCGCTGGCCATGGTGCTCACGCCCGGGCCGAACATGATCTACGTCATCTCGCGCTCGATCTGCCAGGGGCCGATGGCGGGACTGATCTCGCTGGGCGGGGTGGCGCTGGGCTTCGTGTTCTACATGCTGTGCGCGGCACTGGGCATCACCGCCCTGCTGATGACCGTGCCGTTCGCCTACGACGCGCTGCGCATCGGTGGCGCGCTGTACCTGCTGTACCTGGCCTGGCAGGCGCTCAAGCCCGGTGGCCGTTCGCCGTTCGCGGTGCGCGAACTGCCGCAGGACAGCCCGCGCAAGCTGTTCACGATGGGATTCCTGACCAATCTGCTGAACCCGAAAGTGGCGGTGATGTACCTGTCGCTGCTGCCGCAGTTCCTGCACCCGGACAGCGAAGGCAGCGTGCTGATGCAGTCGATCGTGCTGGGCTCCACCCAGATCCTGGTCAGCGTCAGCGTGAACGGCATGATCGCGCTGACCGCCGGCAGCATCGCCGGCTTCCTGGCCGCACGCCCCACCTGGCAGATGGTGCAGCGCTGGCTGATGGGCACGGTGCTGGCCGGACTGGCGGTGCGCATGGCGGTGGAAGGGCGGCGCTGATCGCGGCGTGCCCTCCAGGCGATACGCCCGGCCCCGTAATCAGAACAGTTCAGCGTGGTAGAAGCTCGGTTGTGCCGACCAGGCCTTGATATCGCCACATTGCGGCACGCTGGTGTAGTACAGGCGGATGGGCATGGCGGAGACCTTCGCACTCATCAGCATGGCGTAGGTTGCCTTGCAGACCTCGGGCGGCATGCTGAAGTCGCCTTTGCTGACGATGTTGCAGACCGCGTGGATGGGCGAGACGGTGGTCGCCACGAACACCTTGCCGCTGGCATCGATGGAAACGTTGGTCACCTTGGAATCGCAGTTCGTGCCATGGGCGAGGGGCGGACAGGCGACCAGGACGGCGAACAGTCCTCCCATCCACCCACGAAACACGGTCCTGCGGGTTGCTGTTCCAGGCACTGCAGTCTCCATTGCGACCTCCAGGGTCCATTCAGTTGCGCCACCATGGCAGGACCACGCGCACGGAAACCCGGCGCTGGGATTGTCCACGCGTCATTCCTGCAGTGGCATCCCCTCTTCCTCCCCGGGCCCGGCATGGATGCGAAGCACCGCCACCACTGGCGTCCAGCGAGAATAGCTCATCCTTCTGATGCGCAACGAAAAACCCCTGCATTGGCCGGGGTTCTTCGTTGCGACAGGCCGGGCCGGTTCGATCAGAAGTTCATGTCGAAGGCGACTTCGCCCTGCACGCCGACCTGGTAGGCCGAGACGCGGCGTTCGAAGAAGTTGGTCAGCTCCTGCACGTCCTGCAGTTCCATGAACGGCAGCGGGTTGCGCACGTTGTACTTCTTTTCCATGCCCAGCTTGGCGAAGTGCTGGTCGGCACAGTGCTGCAGGTACTGGCGCATGTCGCGGGTGGAGATGCCGGCCACGCCGCCGGACAGCACGTCCTCGGCGAACTGCACTTCGCATTCGATGGCTTCGGCCAGCATGTCGTAGACCTGCTGCTTCATCTCTTCGTCGAACAGGTCCGGTTCTTCCTCACGCACCACGCGCACCGACTCGAACGCGAACTCCATATGTGCGCTCTCGTCGCGGAACACCCAGTTGGTGCCCGAGGCCAGGCCCGGCAGCAGGCCGCGCGAACGGAAGTAGTAGACGTAGGCAAAGGCCGCGAAGAAGAACAGGCCTTCGATGCAGGCGGCGAAGCAGATCTGGTTGAGCAGGAACTGGCGGCGCTGTTCGCGGGTCTCGATGCGGGTCAGGCTCTGGATCGAGTCGATCCACTTGAAGCAGAAATCGGCCTTCTTCTTGATCGAGTCGATGTTCTCCACCGCCGAGAACGCCTTGGCGCGCTCTTCCGGATCCGGCAGGTAGTTGTCGAGCAGGGTCAGGTAGAACTGCACGTGCAGCGCTTCTTCATACAGCTGGCGCGACAGGTACATGCGCGCTTCCGGCGCATTGAGATGCTGGTACAGGTTCAGCACCAGATTGTTGGACACGATCGAGTCGCCGGTGGCGAAGAACGCGACCAGGCGGTGGATCAGGTGGCGCTCGCCCGGCGACATCTTGCTGTGCAGGTCGGTGATGTCGATCTGGAAGTTGATCTCTTCCACCGTCCAGGTGTTCTTGATCGCGTTCCGGTACATGTCATAGAACTGCGGGTAGCGCATCGGGCGCAGGGTCAGTTCAAAACCGGGATCGAGCAGCATCTGCTTGGGCTTGTCGGCCATGGGTGTTTCCTTGAATTCCTGGGTGAGCCGCCGGGCGTGGCCCGGCGCTACCGTGGGTGTTTTTCCGCAGCCGAGCATGGCTCGGCTCTACAGGTGCGAGGTGTTCGAGTGCCGACCAACGGTCGGCACCCACCGCGCGGTGTGTTACTGGCAGGCCTCGCAGGCTTCCGGGTTTTCCAGCGAGCAGGCGATGGCTTCGTCCGGGCTGAATACCTTGGCCGGGGCCGCAGCGCTCACCGTGGTCTTGGCGATCTTGGTGGCCGGGCGCGAACGCAGGTAGTAGGTGGTCTTGATGCCCTGCTTCCAGGCGTACATGTACATGGAGGACATCGCGCCGATGTTCGGGCTTTCCATGAACAGGTTGAGCGAGGCCGACTGGTCGATGAAGGCGCCACGCTCGGCGGCCATGTCGATCAGCGAACGCATCGGCAGTTCCCACGCGGTGCGGTAGACCTCGCGCAGCGTTTCCGGAATCTGCGCCACGCCGGCGATGGAACCTTCGGCCAGCTTGATGGCATCGCGCATTTCCGGCGTCCACAGGCCCAGCTTCTTCAGCTCGTTCACCAGGTAACGGTTGACCTGCAGGAAGTCACCGGACAGGGTCTCGCGCTTGAACAGGTTGGATACCTGCGGCTCGACGCACTCGTAGCAGCCGGCGATCGAGGCGATGGTCGCGGTCGGTGCGATCGCGATCATCAGCGAATTGCGCAGGCCGTGTTCCTTGATGCGGGCGCGCAGGGCGTCCCAGCGTGCGGTGTCTTCCGGCACCACGTTCCAGGCGTCGAACTGCAGTTCGCCACTGGCGGCGCGGGTGTCGTTGAACGACGGGTGCTTGCCACGTTCCTGGGCCAGCTCGCAGGAGGTTTCCAGCGCGTGGAAGTAGATCGCTTCGGCAATCTTCTTCGAAAGGGCGCGGGCTTCGGCGCTGTCGAACGGCAGGCGCTTGCGGAAGAACACGTCCTGCAGGCCCATGCAGCCCAGGCCGACCGGACGCCAGCGCAGGTTGGCGCGGCGGGCGGTTTCGATCGGGTAGAAGTTCAGGTCGATGACGCGGTCGAGCTGGCGCACGGCCAGGCGCACGGTCTCGGCCAGCTTCTCGAAATCGAACTCGTTGTGCTCGTCGAAGTGGTTGCCCAGGTTGATCGAACCCAGGTTGCACACCGCGGTTTCATCGTTGGAGGTGACTTCCAGGATTTCCGTGCACAGGTTGGACAGGTGGATCACGTTGCCCGGACGCAGGGTCTGGTTGCTGGCGCGGTTGCACTTGTCCTTGAAGGTCATCCAGCCGTTGCCGGTCTCGGCCAGCGTACGCATCATGCGGGCGTAAAGCTTGCGGGCAGAGATGGTGCGGTTGGCCTTGCCCTGGGCTTCGGCCTGCAGGTAGGCGGCCTCGAAGGCTTCGCCGAACAGGTCGGTGAACTCCGGCACGACGCGCGGATCGAACAGCGACCATTCCTGGTCGGCTTCGACGCGCTTCATGAACAGGTCCGGCACCCAGTTGGCCAGGTTCAGGTTGTGCGCGCGGCGGGCTTCGTCACCGGTGTTGTCACGCAGCTCGAGGAAGTCCTCGATGTCGGCGTGCCAGGTTTCCAGGTACACGCAGGCCGCGCCCTTGCGCTTGCCGCCCTGGTTCACCGCGGCCACGGACGAATCCATGGTCTTCAGCCACGGCACGATGCCGTTGGAGTGGCCGTTGGTCGACTTGATGAGCGAACCACGCGAACGCACGCGGGTGTAGCTGACGCCGATGCCGCCGGAGAACTTCGACAGCTGGGCGATGTCGCCGTACTTGGAGTAGATCGACTCCAGCGAGTCCTGCGGCGAGTCCAGCAGGAAGCACGAGGACAGCTGCTCGTGGGTGGTGCCGGAATTGAACAGGGTCGGGCTGGACGGCAGGTAGTCCAGGTTGCCCATGCGCTTGTACAGCGCCAGGGTCTCGGACACGTCCTCGCTCAGCGCGCTGGCGATGCGCAGGAAGAACTGCTGCGGGGTCTCGATCACCTTGCGGGTGTGCGGGTGGCGCAGCAGGTAACGGTCGTACAGGGTACGCAGGCCGAAGTAATCGAAGTTCAGGTCCAGCGAGATGTCGATGGCATCGTTGAGCTTGCGCGCGTTGGTCTGCACGAAGTTCAGCAGGCGGTCGTTGATCAGGCCGACTTCATGGCCACGGCTGACCGACTGCGAGAAGGCGTAGATTTCCTGGCCCGAGACTTCCTTGGCGATGTAGTTGGCCAGCAGGCGCGCAGCCAGGCGGCCGTACTCGGGCTCTTCACCGATCAGCAGGGCGGCGGTGCGGATGGACAGTTCGTCCAGCTCGCGGGTGGTGGCGCCGTTGTACAGGCCGGAAATGGTGCGGGTGGCCACGCGCATCGGATCGACGGCGTGCAGGCCTTCGGAGGAACGCTGCACCGCGCGCACGATCTTGTTCAGGTCCACCAGTTCGGTCGTGCCATTGCGCTTGGTCACACTCATCGCGTTGGCCGTCGGCGGCGACGTCAACAGGAATTCGCTTTCCTTCTCGATGGTGGCGCTGGATTCGGTGGTCACGGCGTGTGTCCTCTTGGCGTGATTGGTGGGTGCTCGATGCATCGGGTGACGCAGCCCGGGACATGACAGCCCAGGATGGCAGGACGGCGTCGCAGCGGATGAGACCCTGCGCCTGCCACTGCCGTTGACGATCGCGGATGGGTACCCGGGCATCCCTGGAATTGGGGTTGCTGCGACCGACGGCCACAAGATAGTGGGGGTGATGGGGCCCGTCAACGCCAAATGTAGTGAAATTCGGCAATCCCTTGCGCCGCAAGGATCGTGCCACCGGCGTCCGGATCAGACGCTTCAGACCTGCCGGAACGGGCTGCGCAGTCAAGCCCGAAAGGCGTCATTGCGGTGGTACAACGCACCGCGAAAACGGAACAATGACAGCTTCACATGACAGTGATGAAACTGGCTAGGGACAACCCTGTGGATAGGTGGTGGGCAGCCGGTGGGAATCCGGTGGACGCCGGGACCGCCCGCCGGGCAGCGACGCGAGGCTGCATGTGCCGGCCAGGCCGGAGCAGCGGCCGCAGGGAAACGCCGTTGCGCCCTCCTTCCCCCGATCATTGCCGGCCAGCGGCCGGCACTACCGGAATCCCAGGGGGGTCGTGCCGGCCGCTGGCCGGCAACGCACGCCCGCAGGCCCCTCACGCCCGGTGCGGGGTGCCCAGGTACTCGGCGCTCTGCATTTCGATCAGGCGCGAGGCGGTACGTTCGAACGCCCCTTGCAGGCGCTGGCCGGTGTACAGCTCGATCGGCGAGGTGCTGGCGGTGCAGACCAGGTTGACGTGGCGGTCGTACAGCTCGTCGATCAGGTTGACGAAGCGGCGCGCGGCATCTTCGTTCAGGCGGTCGAAGGCGGGAATGCCGCCCAGCAGCACCGTGTTGAACTCGTGCGCGATCTCGATGTAATCCGAGGGCCCGCGCGGGCCTTCGCACAGCGCGGCGAAATCGAACCAGGCAATGCTCTTGCCGCGGCCACGCACCGGAATCTTGCGGCCCTCGATCTCGATGTTGCCGGGCTTGGCCGGCTGGCCGCCGCTCAGCTCGTTCCAGCGCGTGGCCAGCCACTCATCGCTGTCGGTCGCCAGCGGTGCGCGGTATACCGGCGAGCGGGTCAGCGCGCGCATGCGGTAATCCTCGGTACCTTCGGCGTACAGCTCGACGCAGAAGCGCTGCAGCAGGCCAATGGCCGGCAGGAAGCTCTCGCGCTGCAGGCCGTTGAGGTACAGGTTCTCCACTGCGGTGTTGGAGGTGGTGACCAGGGTCACGCCCTCGGCGAACAGGCGCTCCAGCAGCCGCGCCAGCAGCATCGCATCGCCGATGTCGGTGACGAAGAATTCGTCCAGCACCAGCACGCGCAGGTTGCTGCGCCATTCCTGGGCGATCTTCGCCAGCGGGTCGCTCTGGCCCTGGTGCTCGCGCAGGCGCTCGTGGACGCTGCGCATGAAGCGGTGGAAGTGGGTGCGGTACTTCTGCTTGATCGGCAGCCCGTCGTAGAACAGGTCGACCAGGAAGGTCTTGCCGCGGCCGACCCCGCCCCAGAAGTACAGGCCCTTCACCGGCTCGGGCTTCTTCCAGAACGAGGACAGGCGGTCCAGCCAACCGTCCTCGGCACTGTCCAGCAGGCCCAGGTGGATGCGGTCCAGCTCGGCCAGCGCCGCATGCTGGGCCGGGTCGTTCTGCCAGTCGCCACGGGCAACCCCTTCCGCGTACCGCTGCGACGGGGTCAGTTCCACGTCGCTCATGCCGCCGCGCCCAGCCAGTGCTTGACGCCGTGGGTCAGCGCGCCGCGCAGGTCGATCAGCTTGCGGTGGAAGAAGTGGCTGGTCTCGGGCATGCGCACCAGCTCATGCGGGAAATCCAGCGAGTCCAGCCACTGGTAGACAGCCTGCGGGTCGACGATCTCGTCCTGCTCGCCCTGGATCACCAGCCAGCGGGCCGGCGGTGCGATGCCATCGAAGTCCCAGCGGCCGGCCGGCGGCGCGATCGAGATCAGCGCTTCCGGCTGCAACTCGGCCGCGGCCTTCAGTGAAACGAACGCGCCGAAGCTGAAACCGGCCAGCCACAGGCGGTCGTCCGGACGCTGGCTGCGCACCCAGGCGGCGACGGCCTTCAGGTCGTCCTGCTCGCCCACGCCATGGTCGAACTCACCGGCCGAACCACCCACGCTGCGGAAGTTGAATCGCACCGTGGCGATGCCCAGCTCGCGCAGGGTGGTGGCGGTCATGGTGACCACCTTGTTGTGCAGGGTGCCGCCTTCGGTGGACAACGGGTGGCAGATGATGGCCACGATCGGCTGCACCGGCACATCGGCCTTGGGCAGGTCGACGACCACTTCCAGCGGGCCGGCCGGGCCGTCCAGTTCGAGGCAGGCGGTTTCGCCGGGGGCGACGGGGAACGAGTGCTTGTGCATGGCACCATGATACCGTCCCCCGCCCCTGCCCTGTGCCTGTCCCATGCTCTACCTGTCTTTGGCCGTGATCTGCAGCGTGCTGGTTTCGGTGTTGTTGAAGGTGGCCGGACGCCGCCAGCTGGATGTTTCGCAGATGGTCACCTGGAACTATCTGGTGGCGGCAACGCTCACCGCCGTGGTGCTGCAGCCGCCGCTGGATGCGCTGCGCGCGCCGCACGCGCCGTGGCTGTCATTGCTGGCGCTGGCGGTGGTGCTGCCCTCGATTTTCCTGGTGCTGGGCCGCGCGGTGGCGGTGGCCGGCATCGTCCGCAGCGACGTGGCGCAGCGGCTGTCGCTGCTGCTGTCATTGGCCGCCGCCTTCCTGTTCTTCGGCCAGACTGCCACGCCGTGGAAGCTGGCCGGGCTCGGCCTGGGCCTGCTGGCGATGGTGGCCATCAGCCTGCGCCCGCGCGGACCGGCGGTGGCGTCCTCGCCCGGTGGCTGGGGCTGGCTGCTGGGCGTATGGGGCGGCTTCGCGGTGGTGGACGTGCTGCTCAAGCAGGTGGCGCTGTCCGGCACGCCGTCGATGGCGGCGGTGCTGGCCAGCTTCAGCGTGGCCTTCGTGCTGATGCTGGCGTTGCAGCTGTGGCGGCACGCCAGTGGCCGCAGCCGGTTGGCCTGGCGCAACCTCGGCGCAGGTGCGCTGCTGGGCCTGCTCAATGGCGGCAACATCCTCTTCTATGTGCACGCCCACCAGTCGATCCCGGACAACCCGGCCACCGTGTTCGCCGGCATGAACATCGGCGTGGTGGTGCTGGGCGCGCTGGTGGGCGTGTTCGCCTTCGGCGAGGCGACCACCCGGTGGAACCGCGCCGGCCTGGCGCTGGCGGTGCTGGCGATCGGGTTGATCGCCTGGGGGTGAGCGTTGGGTTGCGGCGGGCCATTTCCGCGCCCGCGGTGGGATGTCACTTTTCTTTTCGCGCGAAAAGAAAAGTAACCAAAAGAAACACGCCGCCAGCCGCGAGCCGGTGCTGTGCACCGGTTCCCTGCGCTTCTCGGTGAATCAGGGGACAGCGCCGAACTCGCTGCGCTCAAACATCGGCGCCTCTTCGCCCCTGATTCACCTGCGATGCTCGGCTCGCTTGAAGGCGGACTGATAGATCAAAAGCAACGGCAGCATCCGTGCCGATCAAGGTCCCTCCCAGAGCAGATCCCCGCCGAACCTTATCTGTCGAAACCCAACAACAGCGGGTCGTGGTCGGAGCTGCGCCACGGGCCCTGCACGTTGCGGCCCTGGTAGCCGCTGGCGTCCTGTTCGTCGGCATTGCTGTGCCATTCGGCGGCACCGCGCAGGCGCTTGGCCATGCCCGGGCTCAGCAGCGCGTGGTCGAGGCGGCCGGTATAGCCGTTGTAGACGTAGCTGTAGGGATGCTCGACCTTGGCGACCTTGAACGCGTCCTGCCAGCCCAGGTCATGCAGGGTGCGGATCGGGTCTTCCATCGCGTAAGCATTGAAATCGCCGAGCAGCACCGCGTCCTTTGCACCGGTACCGGTCGGGTCGGTCTGCAGCCAGGCATGCAGCTGCTGCGCCGAGGTCACGCGGGTGGCGTTCCAGCAGCCCTGGTTGTCGTTGTGGTCGGCGTCGGCACCGGCGGCGTCGCGGCAGCCCTTTGACTTGAAGTGGTTGGCCACCACCACGAACGGCGCGCCCTGCTTGCCCTGGAAGGCCTGCGCCAGCGGCACGCGGCTGTGCTCGACGAACGATCCACCGGTCAGCGTAGCCGGCTTGCCCACCGGCTGCAGGCGCGCGCTGCGGTAGATGATGCCGACCCGGATCGGGTTGTCGCCGGGGCCGTTGCCGGCATCGACAAAGCGCCAGTCGCCCTGCGCGCCACGGTCGCGGTTGAGGGCATCGACCAGTTCGGCGATGGCCGACTGCGGGCCGTAGCCATCGTTCTCCAGCTCCATCAGCGCGGCGACATCGGCGCCCAGCGCGTTGACCGTGGTGACCAGCTTGGCCACCTGCGCCTTGTGTTCCTCCAGCGTGCGTGCGCCGCGCAGGGTCGGGAAGCCACCGCCCTGGCCGTCTCCGTTGAAGAAGTTCTCCAGGTTGAAGGCCGCCACATGCAGGCGGCCCGGCACGGTCGGCACCGCCGGGCGCTTCAGTTCCGGCAGCTTCAGCGCGCCTTCGACCTGCAGGCGCGGATGGCCCTGCGCGTCCATGCGCACGATGCCCTGCACATCGCGCAGCTGCATGCCGGTGCGCAGCACCGGGTTGCCCGGCAGGTAAGCCACGCTGGCCGGGTCGCGGGCATCGCTGCCATCTTCCAGCACCAGGCGGCGGCGCTGGTTGTCGGCCCTCACCTGCTCATAGCCGGCAGTGCCCGGCGTGGCCACTTCGGTCGGCTGCCAGAGGCGGCCATCGAAGGCCACGGTGAGCTGGCCGAAGCGCTCCAGGCCGTCGGTACCGGCCAGGGTCAGCGGTGCGGCGATGCGCACGCGCTGGCCATCCAGTGCACGCCAGTCGGCCGGCGCGGCGGTCAGCACCACGGTGGCGCTGCTGCGCGCAGCGGAGGGCGACGCGGCCGGTGCGGCCTGCGGCTGGGCCTGGGCAAAGGCGCCGGCCGGCAGCAGCAGGGACAGGGCAAGGGCGAGGGAACGGCGGCGCATCGACGGGCGACTCCATGGAAGAGGCGCACAGACTAACCTTGAAATGCGAAACCCCAGCGACGCGCGCGGTTTTGGCCTTGGCCGGCAAAGCCGCCGGCGGCGGATGGAGAACGACCGCGGCGATTGGGGCGACCGGCGGGTAGAGTCGACGGTTAGTCGACTATCGCGCGCAGCGCGGGCTTTTTCGGTGGCGTTGGGAAGAGCAGTCGACCAACAGTCGACTCTACCCCCTTCCCGCGGTTCCGCCATCCCATTCGGCCGTTCCATGTTCCGCGGTTCCGCCATCCCGTTCCGCCGTTCCATGTTCCGCGGTTCTGCCATCCCGTTCGGCCATTCCATGTTTCGACGTTTCCGCCGTTTCGCGGTTTGGCCGTCCCGGCGCCTACTTCAGGTTGCCCAGCATCCAGTCCACGGTGGCGTGGATCTGTTCCTCGGTCAGCGCCGGGTTGCCACCCTTGGGCGGCATGATGCCGCCATCCGGGCCGGTGTAGCCCTCGATGGCGTGCTTGTAGAGGGTGTCCTTGCCCTGCGCGATGCGCTTGTCCCAGTGCGAATGGTCCAGCGTCGGCGCCATGCCCACGCCAGTGGTGTGGCAGGCGGTGCACAGGTTGTCGAAGATGACCTTGCCGTCCTTGGTGCCGCCGTAGGCCACCTGCGAGGCGGCCTTGGCCAGCGCGGCGGCCTTGGCCGCAGCCTGCGCGGCGGCGCCGGTGCTGCCGGCATAGACCGCGCCGGTGGGCGAGATGCGCTGTTCGGTGCGCTTGGCCGCCGTCGGCGACACCTCGGGCGGAATCCGGGTGTGGATGTAGGCGGCTAGGAGGATGAGGCCGAGGGTGATGGTCGCCAGCAGCGCGATCACCATGGAGAAGCGTTTCAGGAACTCCAGATCGTAATTCCGCACTCTTCGTTACCCCTGGCTGATAGTCGTTGGACCACGGCTGAGCGACTGCGTGATGGACCGAGTATAGAACGCGCTTTGCGTGCGACAACAGGCGTCACTGCTGGTGCGGCGCAACATGCCGGGGGCTGGGGTCAGATCCCTTTGCGGCGCAGAAGGGATCTGACCCCAGCAACAGAAGCCGGCCAGCGGCCGGCTCTACCACGTTACCGGGCGCCGATCGCGCGCAGGCAGAAGCTGCAGATCGCATCCACCAGCGCGTCTTCGTCGCGGTGCGCTTCGCGGCTGGGTGCGGTCGGGCCGACCATCGCCTCGGTGAAGGCGCCGACCAGGCAGGCGGCGGCCACATGCGCGTCCTGCGCAGGCAGCTCACCGGCGGCCACGCCCTCCTCCACCAGCCGCAGGAAGACATCCCCAAAGGCACGACGGCCACGCATGCGTTCGGCTTCCACGTCCGGGTCGACCGGTTCGACGATGAAGGCATGCGCCAGCCCCGGCCCGGCCAGGGCGCGGCGAACGAAGGCGGTGATCGCCAGCCGCAGGCGCTCGCTGGCCACCTCCGGACCACTGGCGATGCGCTCCATGATCGCGACCTCGTGGGCCACCGCGGCGTTGAGCACCTCCACGAACAGCTCAGCCTTGGACGGGAAATGGCGATAGATCAGGCCAGTGGATACCCCCGCCTGGGTTGCCACGGCGGTCACCGGGGCGTTGCGCCAGCCGCCGGTGGCGACCAGCTCACGGGTGGCCAGCAGGATCCGTTCACGGGCCCCGGCCAGGCGTTCTTCCATCAGTGCAGAGCGTTTGTAGGCCATGTTTTGATTCTGGTTTCAATTTTTGAATTTGTATTCACTTCTTATCCGAACCCCGCTACGCTGGGGTCCAATCGCCCGTGCGGGCAGCGGTCCTGCAGACCGCCGCCCGCTCCCCCGCCGGGTGCGTCCATTTCCTGCCATCCCGTCGTGGAGCCACCACAATGCACGTGCCATCCCTGAACTTCGACCTTGGCGAAGACATCGACCTGCTGCGCCAGAGCGTGGCCCATTTTGCCGCCGCCGAGGTCGCACCGCTGGCCGCCGAGGCCGATGCCAGCAACCAGTTCCCGCTGGCCCTGTGGCCGAAGCTGGGCGAACAGGGCCTGCTCGGCCTCACCGTGGAAGAAGCATACGGCGGCACCGGCATGGGTTACCTGGCCCACGTGGTGGCGATGGAAGAAATCTCGCGTGCCTCCGGCGGCATTGGCCTGTCCTATGGCGCGCACTCCAACCTGTGCGTGAACCAGCTGCGCAAGAACGGCAACGAAGAACAGAAGCAGCGCTTCCTGCCGGGCCTGTGCAACGGCAGCCTGATCGGCGCGCTGGCGATGAGCGAGCCGGGTGCCGGTTCGGACGTGGTGTCGATGAAGCTGCGCGCCGACAAGCGCGGCGACCGCTACGTGCTCAACGGCAACAAGATGTGGATCACCAACGGCCCGGATGCCGACGTGCTGGTGGTCTATGCCAAGACCGACATGGACGCCGGCGCCAAGGGCATCACCGCGTTCCTGGTCGAGAAGGGCATGAAGGGCTTTTCCACCGCGCAGAAGCTGGACAAGCTGGGCATGCGCTCCTCGCCCACCTGCGAGCTGGTGTTCCAGGACTGCGAAGTGCCGGAAGAAAACGTGCTGGGCCAGGTTGGCGGTGGCGTGCGCGTGCTGATGTCCGGCCTGGACTACGAGCGCGTGGTGCTGTCCGGCGGCCCGCTGGGCCTGATGGCCGCGGCGATGGACGTGGTGATGCCGTACGTGCACGAGCGCCACCAGTTCGGTGAGGCGATCGGCAGCTTCCAGCTGATCCAGGCCAAGATCGCCGACATGTACGTCGGCCTGGGTGCCTGCCGCGCCTATGTCTATGCCGTGGCGCGCGCCTGCGACCAGGGCCGCACCACCCGCCAGGACGCCGCCGGTGCCATCCTGTACGCCGCCGAGAAGGCCACCTGGCTGACCGGCCAGGCGATCCAGATTCTGGGCGGCAACGGCTACATCAACGAATACCCGACCGGCCGCTTGTGGCGCGACGCCAAGCTGTATGAAATCGGCGCCGGCACCTCGGAGATCCGCCGCATGCTGATCGGCCGCGAACTGTTCCAGCGCACCCTGTAAGGCCACCGCGATGACCGTCCTGAACAGCCAGCTGCAACCGGGCAGCGATACCTTTGAAGCCAACCGCGCGGCCATGCAGGCCGTGGTCGACGATCTGCACGCCACCCTGGCGCGCACCGCGCTGGGTGGCAGCGAAGCCGCACGCGCCAAGCACACCGCACGCGGCAAGCTGCTGGTGCGTGACCGCATCGACGCCCTGCTCGACCCCGGCAGCGCCTTCCTCGAAATCGCGCCGCTGGCCGCGCATGGCATGTACGAAGACGCCGTGCCGGCCGCCGGCGTGGTGGCCGGCATCGGCCGGGTGAGCGGCGTGGAGTGCGTGATCGTGGCCAACGATGCCACGGTCAAGGGCGGTACCTACTACCCGATGACGGTGAAGAAGCACCTGCGCGCGCAGGAGATCGCAGAACAGAACCACCTGCCGTGCATCTACCTGGTCGATTCCGGTGGCGCGTTCCTGCCGCTGCAGGACGAAGTCTTCCCCGACCGCGACCATTTCGGCCGCATCTTCTACAACCAGGCCAACCTGTCGGCGCAGGGCATTCCGCAGATCGCCTGCGTGATGGGCAGCTGCACCGCTGGTGGCGCCTACGTGCCGGCGATGAGCGACGAGACGGTGATCGTGCGCGAACAGGGCACGATCTTCCTCGGCGGCCCGCCGCTGGTGAAGGCGGCCACCGGTGAAGTAGTGACCGCCGAGGAACTGGGCGGCGCCGACGTGCACACCCGCATATCCGGCGTGGCCGACCACATGGCTGACAACGATCTGCAGGCACTGGCACGGGTGCGTGCGATCATCGCGCAGCTGAACTGGCGCAAGCCGGAACCGGCGATGGCGGTGCAGGCCAGCGAAGAACCGCTGCTGCCGGCACACGAACTGTACGGCGTGATCCCGGCTGATACGCGCAAGCCCTACGACGTACGCGAGGTGATCGCGCGCCTGGTCGATGGCTCGCGCTTCGACGAATTCAAGCCGCGCTATGGCGCGACGCTGGTGACCGGCTTCGCCCATCTGAACGGCTACCCGATCGGCATCATCGCCAACAACGGCATCCTGTTCTCCGAGTCGGCGCTGAAGGGCGCGCACTTCATCGAGCTGTGCACCCAGCGCAACATTCCGCTGGTGTTCCTGCAGAACATCACCGGCTTCATGGTCGGCCGCAAGTACGAACAGGGCGGCATCGCCAAGGACGGCGCCAAGCTGGTGATGGCGGTGGCCTGCGCCAGGGTTCCCAAGTTCACCGTGGTGATCGGCGGTTCGTTCGGCGCCGGCAACTACGGCATGTGCGGCCGCGCGTACTCGCCGAACTTCCTGTGGATGTGGCCGAACGCACGCATCGGCGTGATGGGCGGCGAGCAGGCCGCCAGCGTGCTGGCCACGGTCAAGCGCGATGGCATCGAAGCCAAGGGCGGCCAGTGGCCGGCTGCGGAGGAAGACGCGTTCAAGGCGCCGATCCGCGACCAGTTCGAGCAGCAGGGCCACCCGTACTACGCCAGCGCGCGCCTGTGGGACGACGGCGTGATCGATCCGGCCGACACCCGCCGGGTGCTGGCCCTGGCGCTGTCGGCCAGCCTCAACGCCGCCCCGCAGCAGACGCGCTTCGGCGTGTTCCGCATGTAATCCATGCCATGACCGAGCACGCTCCCATGAAGCCCGTTGCCATGTTCACCAAAGTCCTGATCGCCAACCGTGGCGAAATCGCCTGTCGCGTCATCGCCACCTGCCGCCGCCTCGGCATCGCCACCGTGGCGGTGTACTCCGATGCCGACCGCAACGCGCGCCACGTGCGGCTGGCCGATGAAGCCATCCACATCGGCCCGGCTGCCGCGCGTGAGAGCTACCTGCGCGGCGATGCCCTGCTCGACGCCGCACGCACGACCGGCGCGCAGGCGATCCACCCCGGCTACGGCTTCCTGTCCGAGAATGCCGACTTCGCCGATGCCTGCGCCGCCGCCGGCATCACCTTCATCGGGCCGCCGGCCAGCGCCATCCGCGCGATGGGCGACAAGAGCGCGGCCAAGGCGCTGATGGCCAAGGCCGGCGTACCGCTGACCCCGGGCTACCACGGCGACCAGCAGGCACCGGACTTCCTGCGCACGCAGGCCGACGCCATCGGCTACCCGGTACTGATCAAGGCCAGCGCCGGTGGCGGTGGCAAGGGCATGCGCAAGGTCGAGCGCAGCGAGGACTTCGTCGATGCGCTGGCCAGCTGCCAGCGCGAGGCGGCCTCGGCGTTCGGCAACGACCACGTGCTGGTCGAGAAGTATGTCGAGCGCCCGCGCCATATCGAGATCCAGGTATTCGGCGACAGCCACGGTGACGCGGTGTACCTGTTCGAGCGCGACTGCTCGGTGCAGCGCCGCCACCAGAAGGTGCTGGAAGAAGCGCCGGCCCCGGGCATGAGCGCGGAACGTCGTGCTGCGATGGGCAAGGCGGCGGTCGATGCCGCGCGCGCGGTGGGCTATGAAGGTGCGGGCACGGTGGAGTTCATCGCCGGCCCGGACGGCGATTTCTACTTCATGGAAATGAACACCCGCCTGCAGGTCGAGCACCCGGTCACCGAGTACATCACCGGTACCGACCTGGTGGAATGGCAGCTGCGTGTGGCCTCGGGCCAGCCGCTGCCGCTGCGCCAGGAGCAGCTGGCCATCCACGGCCACGCGATCGAAGCGCGCCTGTATGCCGAAGATGCCGACCGTGGCTTCCTGCCCTCCACCGGCACCCTGCGCCGCCTGCGCCTGCCAATCCCGTCGGCCCATGTGCGCGTGGATACCGGCGTGGAGGAAGGCGACAGCATCACCCCGTACTACGACCCGATGATCGCCAAGCTGATCGTCTGGGACGTGGACCGCGATGCAGCGCTGCGCCGCATGAGCCAGGCGCTGGCCGACTGCCAGGTGGTAGGCGTGACCACCAATGCCGGCTTCCTGCGCCGGCTGGTGAATACCGATTCGTTCGCGCACGCCAGGCTGGATACCGCGCTGATCGAACGCGAACAGGCGGCATTGAGCGCAGTGGGCGACACGGATGATGCCCTGTGGCAGCTGGCCGCCGTGGCCGCGGTTGCTGGCACTGCCGGTGCCAGCACCGACGCGCGCGACCCGCATTCGCCATGGCAGGCCCAGGATGGCTGGCGCCTCGGCGCATCGGCACCGCGCGTGCTGCCGCTGCAGCAGGGCGAACGCAAGCACACGCTCAAAGTGTGGGCACAGGCCGATGGCTGGCGCGTGCAGCGCGATGACGCCGCGCCGGTTCAGGTGATCGGCACAGCCGATGCGCAGCATCTTACCGTGCAGCTGGGCGAACGCCGCTGGTCGCTGCAGCTGCTGCGCGACGGTGACCAGCTGTACCTGTTCGGCGCCGACGGCCAGCACCGCTTCACCCTGCACGATCCGGTGGGCGAATCGGACCACGCCGTGGCGGATGCCGGCAGCCTGCTGGCGCCGATGCCGGGCAAGATCGTCGCGACACTGGTCGCGGCCGGCACCGAGGTCAAGCGCGGCACGCCGCTGGTGGTGCTGGAAGCGATGAAGATGGAGCACACCCTGCAGGCACCGGCGGATGGGACGGTGAAGGGCTATCGCGCCAAGGCCGGCGACCAGGTGGGTGATGGCGCGGTACTGGTGGACTTCGAAGCGGCGTGATGCAGCAGAGGCCGCGCGGGGTCAGCCCGCGCGGTCTTCAAGGTTCCAGATCGTGCCTGCAGGGTCCAGCTCGCTGGTCGTCATCCGTGATGCACGCCATCCGAAACCGCAGACCGCGAGTACCCCCTCATTGATCGTGTCCAGGCCCAGGGCACGTTCGATGGGCTTTTCGTTGATCGCTGCAGTAATGAATGCTCCCAGGCCGGCATCCGTGGCCGCCAGGTACAGCGTCTGGGATAGATGTCCCGCCTCCATCGCGACAACCCGATAGCTTTTCCCATGCTGGCGATACTTCCAGTACGTCCTGTTGAAACGCGGGGCCAGGACCACCAGCACGTGCGCATCCGCGAACCAGTGCTGCTGCCCGACCATGGACATCACGAAGTCGCGATCGATGGCCACGGGGCAATCAACCGGCATCAGTCCGTGGCCCTGCGCTCGATAGAGGTACATGCCCGCGGCAAGTCCATCGACATTGCGCACCAGCACGTAGGCTTCGACAGGATGCAGTCCACCGCCCGAAGGGACGTTCTTCTTCAGGAACACCAGATCATCGCCTTCGCGCTGGCAGCTGCTGCTGCCGAATGCCCGTTGCAGCATCTGGCTCAGCAGGGACAGCGGCAGTGATCGGGTGACATCGAAGTTCCGGCAGGTGACGCGCCGCGCCAGCAGTGCGTCGAAATCGTTGGACTGCTGAGGCGGCAGTGGTACCAACCCAGCGTCGGCAGCGGCAGCGTGCGGTGGCGGCGGTCCCAACGTCCTGCGCATCTGCGAGGCCGTTTCGATCTGTGATTCACGCATGTTGCGAACGGCGTCAACATCCTCCCAGCGTGAGAAGGCATGCATGACCGCAGCCAGGGGATGCCAATGCGTTGCACGCAGCCGCTCGTCACGAGCGGCAACATCGTCATCCTGCCCCCGGGTCAACACCAGGCCACTGGCGATCAGCAGGTCCATCGCGGGTGAACAGGCCTCCCCTGCCTCAAGCGTGGTCCATGCACTTGGGCTCAGGCTTCCCAGCAGTGCCTGTGCCGCAGCGTCCAGCACCACCGGTCCATCCAGGTGGGGGGCGAGTGCCTCCCAGGCAAGCGTGCGCACCAGCCCATCACCACCGCGCAGCAGGCCCTCAAACTCGAACCGGATCTGCTCGGTGGGCTGTACCACTACGATCGCGCAGCGCCTGACATCCATCGGATCAGCCCTTCCTTCATCGTGAATCCACGTTATCGAACCGCCACCCGATTCCTTTACATCTCCCGCTCTACCCTCTCAAGAACCGCTTTGCCAAGCCGACATCACCACTGCCCCTCGACACTCCATGGATGCAGGACACAATGCCCACGTTGACGCTCTCGCTGCCGGTCGCAAGGACGCTGGTTCAGCGCCTCGCCACCGATGACACCTTCCGCCAGCTCTTCGCCACCGACACGGCTGCCGCGATACTGCTGGCTGGACACGTTCCATCCAACCCGGCTGACCTTCAGCAGTTCGTCCAGGATTGCTGCAAGAACATCTGCCTGGCGGAGAAAGACGTCATCGCACAGGCCGAAGAGCAGATCATCGCCATGCTGACCAGTGGTACCGGCTACTCCGTGCCGATGCTTGAGGACGGTTACGGCTCGCCGCGCACGCTGCGCTGAGGCATCGAGGCCATGGTGTCGGCAGCCTCGATTGCCGGCGCCGCCATGAGCCTCCGCACATCCACTACGTTAAGCGCCTGCAGGCAGAAGCTGCATTGCGCTTCTGCATATGCAAATCCGGGGCGATCACGCAGCCAACGCGTCTGCTCCTGGGCAACATCCTTCAGGCCCGCCTCCAGCGCCAGGTCACGCACTGCCAGCCGCACCTGCAGGCGTGGCTGCTTCTTCAGCAGCGGTACGAGCAGGTCCAGCCCGGCCTGGGGCCGGCCCTCATGCTGCATCATCCGCCCGGCCAACAGGGTGACGTACTGGCGCAACACGCTGCTGTCAGGGAGATCCTGAAGCGCGTTCATCCGGGCCTGGACCGCCTTGGCCGGTGCGGCATCGCCCAGTCTCAGTGCCAGCAAGGCTGCTGCGTGTGCTGCAACCAGGCGATCCACTACCTCCACCGCGGGTTCGCCGCTCAGCTCTGCGAACGGCGCGGTCGCGGCCACGCGCGCCACCATCAGCGCCTTCGACCTTCTGCCGGCCATCATGTAGGCGACGGCCAGGGGCATGTCGAAGTTGTACCGATCCATGCCCTGGCGCTGTCCGGCAAGCATCCTTCCCTGTTCGGCGAGCTTGATGGCGCCCTCGACATCGCCTTGGTCAAGCGCAATCGTGGTAGCGAAATTGCCAGCATGGAAGTTGCCTGGATCGATCCGCCCAAGCAGCGCATTGGCCTTCTCGAACTCGGAACGCGCTGCCGCCACCGTCGCCTGGCGCATCAATGCACCTTCCCAACCATTGCCGGCGGCACGGCTGAACGCGATGTCAGCCTCTGCATAGCGCTCGCTGGCCAGCAAGGCGCGGCCGTACTGGTCCTGCGCGATCTCAGGCAGCTCGACCCTGCTTTGTGCAACACGCCTGGAAAGCGCCAGGGCCTCGGCAAGGCGGTTCTCGTGGAAAAGATTCAGACCGGCGTTGTAGCTTGCAGGCATGTAATCCGGATACAGCTCCGCCATGCGCGCCCAGCCATCGGTGGCGCGATCCGGATCACTGATCTGCAGCGCCCAGTTCTGCACGTACAGGCGCTCGCGCGGCGTAAGGTGCCCTGATCGACGGTCGGCCTCTGCCAGCAGACGCCGGGCATCGCGGTAATTCATCATGGCGAAGCGACAGCGGGCTTGGCCCAGCCATGCCAGGGCGAACTCAGGATCGACCTCGATCGCCTGCCCGAAGAACGCCATCGCGCCGTTGAAATCTCCTCGGCTGTAGCGCTTCTGGCCCAAGGCAAACGCACGCAACGCATCCATGCTGCCCGTGGTCACCTCCGGCAGGGATTGGCTGTCGCGCTGGATCAATGCGGGCTCTTCGCCCAGGCGATCGCGCAGCTGGCGCGAAACATCGTCCACTGCCGCCAGTACCGCACCGGCCTTCGCATCGGCGGATACCACGGCCAGGGTGCGCAGCGTCGACGGCTCGACCACCTCCACGCTGAAGCGGGTTCGGCCGCCGACATCGGTCGCCGATGGCACGAACACCAGGCGGGCGCCCGTGCGCACCGCCACAGCGGCGGCATCGCGACGTTCACGGACACCGCGATCCGGCGGTTTCCGCATCATCTCAAGGGTGCGGCCGACGCGGTCGTCACTGACGACGTTGACGTAGCGGGACTGCTCGAGACTGATCCGGAACGCCTGGTCCAGGGCGTCGTCGAGCAGTCGATTGCCGGTGAGGTTATGCAGCCCGCCGAGCACCACCCAGTCGCGTTCGGCGAACGCGATGGCCGGCTGTGGCCGGGTCAGCAACCAGACGCCAAGCACCGCGGCCAGCAGCACGGCGGCCTGCGCCGCCATCGCCAGCGGACGGCGCCACAACGGAAGATCACGCCGGGCCTTGGCCGTGTGCCGCAGCCGCCCCGGCGTGGGCATGCCCGCCGCCTGCACGCCGTAGACTTCGGCTGGCTGGCTCACGCCCTTGAAGCGCCATCGCCCGAACGACCGCCATTGCAGGCCTTCAGCCATCGCGCCCAGCGACCCACTGGAGCGACGCACGATGGATTCGGCCACCGCCGAAAGCAGGATCTGGCCCGGGCGTGCCAACTGCATCAGGCGCGCCGCCGTCGGCTTGGCCAGGCCTTCGACTTCAATCGCCTTGGCGCCAGCCCGCACTGCCTCGGCGCTGTTCTCCCAGGTCAGCACATCGCCCACATGCAGACCGGCCCGCGCCTGCAGATGGATCTCGTGTCTCTGCCCCAGCGGCTGCAGACCACGCTGGTAATCCAATGCGAAGCCAAGCGCGTCGATCGGGCGCTCGAACAGCATGAACAGCCCGTCGGAGCGATCGATCAGCTGGCCGTTCCAGCGCTGCTGCAGCGCCAGCACCAGGCGGTCGTGTTCCTGGAACAGTTCGGCGGCAGCGACATCGCCGATGCGTTCGACCAGCAGCAGCGAGTCACACAGGTCGGTGAACAGCAGGGCGCGCAGTTGCTGGTTGTGCGGCGCCGACGTTCCGTTGTCGCCATTCATCGCCTATGTCTCCCGATCTAGGGTGAGTCCACTGCGTCTGCCCAACGCAGGCAGTTGCCACCATCACGCTTGGCCTGGTACAGCGCACGATCCGCGCTGGCGTACCACTCGCTCCAGCCCGCATGCGGGTCCAGCAGGCTGGCGCCGATGCTGACCAGGCTGACGTGCGGCGTGCCGTGGCTGCGCTCGAGCAGGCCGTGTACCGCGCTGAGGATGAACTCTGCCGCGTGCTGCACGATCTCGTGGTTGCCACGACGCAGGATCAGGCAGAACTCGTCACCGCCGAGCCGGCAGGCCAGGTCCTGCTCACCGGCCATCGAGCGCAGGATGTTGCCCATGCTCTGCAGCACGCGATCGCCGGCCTGGTGGCCATGGCGGTCATTGATCTGCTTGAAGCGGTCGCAGTCGATGAGCAGCAGCGCCTGCGGCAGCCCACTGCCATCGGCGCGGCATTCCTGCAGGTACAGGGTGAGGCCACGGCGGTTGTGCAGCCCGGTCAGTTCATCGGTACGCACCAGTTCACGGGTGTGGGTCAGCTGGTGGGTAGTGATGTACAGATTGTCCAGCGCGGTTTCCAGATCATGGTTGCGCCGGCGCAGCTGGCTGATCAGCGCCTGTTCGTTGGTCAGCACGCGCATGATCGTGCGGCGCAGGAAGTAGGCGACCAGGCCCGGATCGGATTCCACCAGACGATGGAAGTCGGCGGGCCCCAGCTCAAGCACCTCGCAGTCCACCAGGGCGCGCGCACTGGCGCTGCGCGGGTGATCACCCACCAGCAGGCCCAGCTCACCGAAGAACTCCTGCTGCCCGAGGGTCTTGATCACCAGGTCCTCGCCGAAATCCAGTTCGATCTGGCCTTCCAGGATCACGTACATGCGCTCGCCACGGTGGCCACGCTGGAACAGCCACTGCCCGGCATGAAGCTTGCGTGGACGGGCAAATCTGGCGAACAATGCGACCTCGGCATCGGACAGCAGCGCATGCACGATCTCGGCCATCGCCACCCGGGCGATACCTGACGTCACATCACTGTTCTCGGCCGCACCCCTGCCGGTCATTCCCTGCACCCGCCGCCAGCGTCCCCTGGTGAGCCGCGGAGCATAGCACCGCTTTAAAATGTGCGCCCTATCTCATTTTGAGCCTTGTAGTCCGCTTTCCCGATGTGAAGGCGCACGGTGGCCGTTCTGCCCGCCACGGTCCAAGGAAAAGTCGTTCCGGATCAATCTGATGGCCACCTTCACAGGGTTTCGGCCAAGTTGCCGGACTGTGGGGTGCGCTGGATTGACGCTGCATGCGTTCATCGCGTTTCCATCGATACAACAACGCCGGCAGGTCCCCCGACCGGCCGGCGTTGCCTGGCCCTTCCCTGGCCACCCTGATCGGATTCGCGCCCACGGTAGAGCCGGCCGCTGGCGGGCTTCTCCATAGTGCCCGAAGGCGCACGTGGGTGCCGGCCGGCGGCCGGGCACTACCGCATCACGCAGCGCGTTCGCTGCGCCCGCCGTGGAACTGCTCTTCTTCGGTCGAGCCGGTCAACGCGGTGGTCGAGGACTGGCCCTGCTGGATCGCCTGGGTGACGGCATCGAAGTAGCCGGTGCCAACCTCGCGCTGGTGCTTGACCGCGGTGAAGCCGCGCTCGGCGGCTTCGAACTCGGCTTCCTGCAGTTCCACGAACGCGCTCATCTGGCGGCGTGCGTAGCCGTGGGCCAGATTGAACATGCCGTAGTTCAGCGCGTGGAAGCCGGCCAGGGTGATGAACTGGAACTTGTAGCCAAAGCTGCCCAGCTCACGCTGGAACTTCGCGATGGTGGCGTCGTCCAGGTTCTTCTTCCAGTTGAAGCTGGGCGAGCAGTTGTAGGCCAGCAGCTTGCCCGGGAACTTCGCATGGATCGCCTCGGCGAACCTGCGTGCGAATTCCAGGTCCGGCTTGCCGGTCTCGCACCACACCAGGTCGGCGTAGGGCGCGTAGGCCAGGCCACGGCTGATCGCCTGGTCCAGGCCATTGCGGGTCTTGTAGAAGCCCTCGACGGTGCGCTCGCCAGTGGTGAACGGGCGGTCGTTGCCGTCGATGTCACTGGTCAGCAGATCCGCGGCCTCGGCATCGGTGCGCGCGACCAGCAGGGTCGGCACGCCCAGCACGTCGGCTGCCAGGCGTGCGGCGTTGAGCTTCTCGATGGCCTCGCGGGTCGGCACCAGCACCTTGCCGCCCATGTGGCCGCACTTCTTCACCGACGCCAGCTGGTCTTCGAAATGCACGCCGGCGGCGCCGGCCTCGATCATCGCCTTCATCAGTTCGAAGGCGTTGAGTACGCCGCCGAAACCGGCTTCGGCGTCGGCCACGATCGGCTGCAGGAAGTCGATGTCATCCTTGCCTTCGGCGTGGTGCAGCTGATCGGCACGCAGCAGCGTGTTGTTGATGCGCTTGACCACCGCCGGCACCGAATCGGCCGGGTACAGCGACTGGTCCGGATACATCTGGCCGGCCAGGTTGGCGTCGGCCGCCACCTGCCAGCCGGACAGGTAGATCGCCTTCAGCCCGGCCTTGACCTGCTGCATGGCCTGGTTGCCGGTCAGTGCACCCAGCGCGTTGACGAACTCGCGCTCATGCAGCGATGCCCACAGCTTCTCCGCACCCAGGCGGGCCAGCGAATGCTCGATGTGGACGGTGCCGCGCAGGCGCACCACGTCGGCGGCGCTGTAGTTGCGCTGGATGCCTTCCCAACGCGGGTTGGTATCCCAGTCGTGCTGGATCTGTTCGGCAGTGGGCAGCTTGCTCATGTCTTTCTCCAGTTCGGTTCGTGCGTGCAACGGGGAGGGAAACGGCGGGTTTGCGGGCAGTCGGTCAGTCGATGCGCGCGTAGGCCGGCAGGGTCAGGAAATCGGTCAGTTCGTCGCTGCGGCTCAGTTCGCCGAGCAGGGCGATGGCCTCGCCGATGCGTGCGCCACCGGGCAGCGCGGCGGTATCGCCCAGCCGTGCCGGCAGCTGCGAGAGGGTGGAATCCAGCAGCGCGAGGTCGATCGCGGTGCCGTCGTCCAGCTGCTGGCCCGGCGTGTGCAGCCACTGCCACAGCTGGCTGCGACTGATCTCGGCGGTGGCCGCATCCTCCATCAGGTGGTGGATCGGCACGCAGCCATTGCCATCCAGCCAAGCGGCCAGGTAGCGCACGCAGACTTCCACGTTGCCTTCGAAACCGGCGCGGGTGATGGTGCCCGGCGGCCGTGCGATCAGTTCGTCGCGGCCGACGCGCACGTCCTGGCGCAGCACGCTGTGCTGGTTCGCACCGGGCATGTGTTCGTCGAAGATCGCCATCGCCACCGGAATCAGCGCCGGGTGCGCAACCCAGGTGCCGTCATGGCCGGCGGTGACTTCGCGCAGCTTGTCGGCGCGCACGCGGGCCATCGCCTGTTCGTTGGCGGCGGCATCGTTGTTGATCGGAATCTGCGCGGCCATGCCGCCCATCGCATGCGCACCGCGGCGGTGGCAGGTCTGGATCAGCAGTTCCGAATAGGCCTTCAGGAACGGCTGGGTCATGGTCACCTGGCCGCGTTCGGGCAGCACGCGGTCGGCGTGGCGGCGGAAGGTCTTCAGGTACGAGAAGATGTAGTCCCAGCGCCCGCAGTTCAGGCCGACGATGCGGTCACGCAGCGCGTGCAGGATCTCGTCCATCTCGAACACCGCCGGCAGCGTTTCGATCAGCACCGTCACCTTGATCTGGCCATGCGGCAGGCCGAGCATGCCTTCGATGTGCGACAGCGCGGTCTCCCACAGCGCCGCCTCTTCCATGCTCTGCAGCTTGGGCAGGTAGAAGTACGGGCCGCGGTCTTTCGCCTGCAGGGTGCGGGCGTTGTGGAAGGCGAACACCGCCGCGTCGAACAGGCCACCGGCCAGCGGCTGGCCGTCGATGGCCACGTGCTTTTCGTCCAGGTGCCAGCCGCGCGGTCGCACGATCAGCACCGCCTGCTCGTCGTACGGGCGCAGGCTGTAGTGCTTGCCATTTGCAGCGGTGAATTGCAGATCACCGCGCACCGCCGCCGCCAGCGACTGCTGGCCGGCCAGCAGGTTGCGCCAGGTCGGCGAGGTCGAATCCTCGAAGTCGGCCATGAACACCTTGGCGCCGGAGTTCAGCGCGTTGATGACCATCTTCGGGTCGGTCGGGCCGGTGATCTCGACGCGGCGGTCCTGCAGCGCGGCCGGCAGCGGGGCAACGCGCCAGTCGCCGTTGCGGATCGCGGTGGTGTCTTCGCGGAAGTCCGGCAGGCCGCCCTGGTCGAAGAACGCCTGGCGCTCGCGGCGGGCCTGCAGCCGTGCCTGCCGGCCCGGTTCCACCGCACGGTGCAGCGACACCAGCAGGGCCAGCAGCGGCGCCGGCAGCAGGGTGTCCTGGCCGGCCACGCGGGTCGCCAGGGCGATGCCGGGGGTAGCCTTGCTGGCAGGGGTGGGAACAGCGGAAGCGACGGCGGACATGGGGCGACTCCAGCGGTGGGGGAACGACTCCACGGTGCCGCTGGGCCGGAGTATTTGGCAAAACAGTTTTTGCAATGTTCTACATAAGTTGTGCTAATACTCGTGACACGATGAGCACACGCACCCCGCCAAGTCCGCGTTTTTCCTACAAATCCGACCGGCTGAAGCCGCTGCGCGCGTTCTGCCAGACCGTGCGCCTGGGTTCGGTCTCACGGGCGGCTGAGGCACTTTTCGTCAGCCAGCCGGCGATCAGCCTTCAGTTGCAGGCGCTGGAGCGGGAGCTGGGGGTGCCGCTGTTCGAGCGCAGCGGGCGGCGCCTGGTGCCCAGCCGCGAGGGCCAGCTGCTGTATGAAATGGCGCAACCACTGGTGGAAAACCTGGACGGGCTGGAGGCGCGCTTCCGCGACAAGGTGCGCGGCCTGGATGCGGGCGAACTGAACATCGCCGCCAACAGTTCCACCATCCTCTACCTGCTGCCGAAGATCGTCGAACGCTTCCGCCTGCATCACCCGGACGTGCGTCTGACCCTGCACAACGCGATCAGCGCCGACGGCACCGACCTGCTGCGCGAGGATGCCGCCGACCTGGCGATCGGTTCGATGACCGATGTGCCGGCCGACCTGAGCTACGCCCCGGCCTACCGCTTCGAGCAGGTGCTGATCGCACCGCACGATCATCCGCTGGCCAGTGGCGGCGAGCTGGAGCTGGCCGACATCGCGCGCTATCCGCTGGTACTGCCGCCGAAGCGGCAGATCACCTACCGCCTGGTGGACCAGGTGTTCCAGCGCCACCGCATCGCCTACACCGTGGCACTGGAGGTCGGCGGCTGGGAGGTGATCAAGCAGTACGTGGCGATGGGCATGGGCATTTCGATCGTGCCGGCGCTGTGCCTGAACGAGGCCGACCGCGAGCGGTTGGCGGCGCGGTCGATGAAGCGCTGGTTCCCGGAACGCAGTTACGGGGTGATCGTGCGCCGGGGCAAGGCGCTGTCGGCGCAGGCGCGGGCGTTCATCGAGCTGATCCAGCCGGAGTTGTTCAGCCCGCGCGATTACGACCAGAGCGGGCATTCGGAGCGGTGAGGGGTGTTCTGGTTTGCAGGGCTGCCGCCCTGCACCTGCGGTAGTGCCGGCCGCTGGCCGGCAACCTCAAAAGCAACAGCGGGCATTCCGTGGGATGGCGGGGTGGGTCCGGTTGCGGGGGACGCCGTAAACCCGTCCATGAAGTGACCCCCGAGACTTGGTCGCGGCATCCGTGCCGCTCACACCCCCGCAACCGGACCCACCCCGCCTTCGACAGTTGGTTGCTGCTGTTGGTGCCAGCTGCTGTTGGTGGGTGCCGACCGTTGGTCGGCACGGGATCGGATCCCATCTCTGATTCATTTCCGGCTGACGATGAATAAACTGGCCCCATGTCCATCGAACTCCGCCACCTGCGCTACTTCCTCGCTGTCGCCGATACGCTGCACTTCGGCCAGGCGGCGGAGCGGCTGGGCATGTCGCAGCCGCCGCTCAGCCAGCAGATCCGCCAGCTGGAGGACCTGATCGGTGCGCGCCTGTTCGTGCGCAGCCACCGTCGTGTGCAGCTGACGCCTGCGGGCGAGCTGCTGCAGGAACGTGCACGCGCCATCGTGCAGCAGGTGGAAGCGGCGGTGGACGAGGTACAGCGCGCGCAGCGCGGCGAGCAGGGTGAACTGCACATCGGCCTGACCCGCGCCACGCCGCTGTCGCCGCAGATTCCGCGTTCGATCCTGCATTACCGCCAGCAGTATCCGCAGGTGCGGCTGCAGCTGAGCGAGATGAACACCCTGCAGCAGATCGACGCGCTGCTCGACGGGTCACTGGACGTGGGCATCATCCGCAAGCGTGCGCTGCCACCGGAACTGGTGGCGCACAGCCTGTTCGTCGATCCGCTGGCGTTGATCGTGCATGCCGACCATCCTGCCCTGCACAGACTGTCGAAGCAGGGCACGCTGTCGCTGCGCGACTTCGCGCAGGAGCCATTCGTGGCGTTCCGCCGCAGTGCCGGTGCGGGCATCCACGACCACATGATCGCGTTGTGCGCGGCTGCCGGATTCACACCGCGCATCGTGCAGGAGGCGGGTGAAGCCTCGACGCTGATCAGCCTGGCCGCCGCAGGCCTGGGCGCCGCGATCCTGCCGTCTTCGTGCGATCACATCCGGGTGGAAGGATCGCGCTTCGTGGCGCTGGCCGATGCCGGTGCCCATTCGGAAGTGCAGCTGGCGTGGCATCGCGAACGGGTAACCCCGTTGATCCGCAATTTCGCCACGCTGCTGCGCGGGGCATTCGCCGGTAGAGTCGACTGTTAGTTGTGATCTCTCTGTACGTTGTTCATCCGGGACATCTTTGGAAAATGGTGGTTACCACACCTCTCCAGACCCCAAAGAGCCCGGATGAACCACCATAAAAATGCCCGTTTGACCGTCCATAGT
>NZ_JCAFUM010000018.1:0-109319 GCF_059371335.1 Stenotrophomonas sp. YJH_SMC_6
GCTGGTGGAATACATCCAGTACTACAACCAGGAGCGCATCAAACTGAAACTGAAAGGTCTGAGCCCGGTAGAGTACCGGGAGCGGGCCCAATCGGCCGCCTGACCCCGTCCAAGTCTCGGGGGTCACTTCATGGACGGGTTCACGGCGTCCCCGCACTCCGACATCGCCCTGCCAACCCACGGAATGCCAGCTTTTGCTGTTGCTGTTGCCTTGGCTTGAAGGCTTCGGCGGGTGCAGGGCGCAGCCCTGCCGAACAACCTTTACCTCAGCTGGCTGTCCTTGCTGCCACGCCGGTTGTACCCGGCATGCGCCTGCTCTTCGTCGTCATGCGCCTGCTGGCACGCCACGCACAGCCGTACCCCAGGCACGGCCCGGCGCCGCGCCAACGGAATCGGTGCGTCGCATTCCTCACAGTGTTCCAGACCAGGGCCCTGCCGCAGCTGGCGCCGCGCGCGGGCAATCGCATCGTCGACGGTGGCGTCGATCTGGTCCTGGACCGCGCCGTCTCCCGCCCAACCGGTGGCCATGGCCATCCTCCGCAGGTGTGTCGCCTGATATGGGGACGATACACCCGCGCACAAAGGAGCAGACCTGTGTTGAGCCGAGCCATGCCCGGCTGATCTTCAGCAATCTGAGCAGAGCGTGGAGGGCTTCAATCAGGTCGATCGCGACTTAATCCCCTCCGTCCCCTTTTCGCTTACCAGACCAGGTCGTCGGGCACCTGGAACTGGGCGTAGTAGGCGTCGTCCTCGGCATTGCCGGTGGATATCTCAGCGGTCGAGCCCGGCTGGCCGTGGTCGACGATGATCGCTTCCGGGGCGCGTTCGCGCACCTTTTCCGCCGCAGCACGCGGCAACACGGCGTAACCGTCGCCGTGGGCAACGATGACCAGCACACCCACCGACAGCGCCTTGCGCAGCTTGGGGTCGATCAGCAGGGTGCGGATCGCCGTGCCATCGCTGAAGCGGTACTCGTCATCGCCCTTGTGGGGCACGGCATGGGCCGCGATGATCTGCTTCGCCTGCGCCTTCTGTTCAGCCTGCCTGGCCTGCGCATTGCGCTCGGCGGCCAGCGCGCGGTCGCGCTCGACCTTCTCGGCACGGGCCCGTTCAGCCTCGCGCTGGACGTCGGCCGAGGTCGATTCGGCCTTGCCCTGCCGGGCCTTGGCCTGCTCGCGCGCGGCGGCGCTGGCCTGCGACTTCTTGGCCAGGCCGGCCTTGAGCAATTGTTCCTGCAGCGCGTTGGGCTTTGCCATGGTCGGTGCGTACCGCGTGTAATCTTGGATGCCCCATTCTACCGACGCCCCGCCGCCCCTGCATGGCAGTCCTGAAGTACCTCACCGGCTATCCCGAACCCCTGGTCGCCCAGGTCAGCGAACTGCTGGCGCAGGGCAAGCTCGGCCCCTGGCTGCAGCAGCGCTACCCCGACCCGCATGAAGTGCGCAGCGACCGCCAGCTGTACGACTACACCCAGGAGCTGAAGGACCGCTACCTGCGCAAGTCGGTGCCGCTCAACAAGGTCTGCTACGACAACACGCTGGAAGTGATCAAGCACGCGCTGGGCACTCATACCGCCATTTCCCGCGTGCACGGCGGCCGCCTCAAGGCCAGCCGCGAGATCCGCATCGCCACCGTGTTCCGCCAGGCACCAGCAGCGTTCCTGCGCATGATCGTGGTACATGAGCTGGCCCACCTGAAGGAAGCCGACCACAACAAGGCCTTCTACCAGCTGTGCCAGCACATGGAGCCGGAGTACCTGCAGCTGGAGTTCGATACCCGCCTGTACCTGACCGAGCTGGCCAACCGCGGCCAGCGCTGACCGGCCGCAGCAGCTACACTGCGCGCCCCCTGCCCGACCTTGCCGCCATGGAACCGATCCGTCTCGACAAACGCCTGTCCGCCCTGCTCGGCATCCCGCGCGGCGAAGCGCGACGCTACATCGAAGGCGGCTGGGTCACGGTCAACGGCGACGTGGTGGAGCAGCCGCAGCGCCCGGTCGATGACAGAGCGGTGATCGTTGTGGCCGAGCAGGCCAGCGATGAAAAGGCCGAGCGGGTCAGCATGCTGTTGAACAAGCCGGCCGGCGTTGCCGCTGAGACCCTGTGTGCGCTGGTCAGCAGTGACAGCCGCAGCGAACTCGATGCCAGCGACATCCGTCCGCTGCAGCGTCACTTCCATGGCCTGCAGCTGGCCGCCTCGCTTCCGGCCAGCGACAGCGGCCTGGTGGTGGTCAGCCAGGATCCGGCCACGCTGGCCCATCTGCAGCGCAATCTTGGCCGCACCGAACAGGAATACCTGATCGAAGTGGCCGAGGGCGGCCCGGAGCGTGGGCCATGGCTGATGGCGCGTTTGCAGCAGGAGGCCGGCGGCGGCAAGGTCAGCTGGCAGAGCGAACAACGCCTGCGCTTTGCCGGCAAGGGGCTTACCGCCAAGGGCCTGCGTGCAGCGGTGACAGCCGCCGGGCTGCAGGTGACCGGGGTGCGCCGCCTGCGTATCGGACGCGTGGCGCTGGGGCCGCTGCCGCCGGGGCAGTGGCGCTACCTGGGCAGCGACGAGCGGTTCTGAGGTGTGCGGGTCAGAGCCCTTTCCTGTGGAATGGGATCCGACCCCATCGGTGACGCCCCCTCGGGGTGGGATCCCGTGCCGAAGGCAAGGGCTCTGACCCCCTGTCGATCCTGCAGGCATTCCTTCACGCATGGCGTGGCTCTACCATCGGGGCATGAGCCTGCCCAAGCCGCTGTGGCGACGCCTGCTGCGTGTTGCTGCGATCATCCTCGCCGTGCTGGTGCTGCTGGTGCTGTCCGGCCTGCTGCTGGCCGACCACCTCACGCCGCAGGCACGGGGCACGCCTTCGCATGTGCTGCCACTGCAGCCGGCGCAGACCCGCATCGACCAGCAGATCGTGCCATTGCAGGAGGCCCATCCCGGCCAGTCCGGCGTGGCCTTCCTCAGTGATGGCATGGATGCCTTCGCCGCACGCGCGATGATCACCACGCACGCAGGCCGCAGCCTGGACCTGCAGTACTACATCTGGCACGACGACCTGATCGGCCACCTGATGGCCAAGGCGCTGTATGACGCCGCCGAGCGCGGCGTGCGCGTGCGCATCCTGCTTGATGACATGAATGCCAAGGACAAGGACGCGCTGATGATGGCGCTCGATGCGCATCCGAACATCGAGATCCGCCTGTACAACCCGTTCCGCAACCGGACCGGCATCCTGCGCATGGTGGAGATGGTGCAGCGCTTCTTCAGCGTGAACCACCGCATGCACAACAAGAGCTGGATCGCCGATGGCCGCGTCGCGATCGTCGGTGGCCGCAACATCGGCGAGGAGTATTTCAGCGCGCGCACCGATGTGAACTTCCAGGATCTGGACCTGCTGGTCGCCGGCCCCGCCGTGGAGCAGGCCAACCGCATCTTCGACGACTACTGGAACAGCGAAACCGCCATTCCGGTATCCGCGCTTGCCTTCCATACCGACGCACAGCTGCGCCTGCTGGTGCGCGAATCGGACCATGAGGCGCAGCGGGACGTGGCCCGGCCGTACCTGGCGCGCGTGGCCGAATCACGCAAGCGGCAGCGCCCGAGCCCCGAGCCGCTGCGCTGGAGCGGTGCAGTGCGCATCGTGTCCGACCCGCCGATGAAGCACCGCAAGGACGATCGCGCTGCCTGGCTGGTGTCGACCCTGATCAGCGAGCTGCAGGCCGCCAGGCGCAAGGCCCTGTTGATCTCGCCCTACTTCGTTCCCGGCAACGAGGGCCTGGATGGCTTTTCGGCCATGTCCGGGCGGGGCGTGCAGGTCGGCGTGGTCACCAACTCACTGGCCGCCAATGACGTCGCCGCCGTACATGGTGGCTACATGGACTACCGCGTGCCGTTGCTCGAAGCCGGCGTCCACCTTTACGAACTGAAGGCACAAGGGCAGCCCGGCGATGCCGGCGTGTTCGGCAGCAGCGGCGCCAGCCTGCATACCAAGGCGTTCCTGGTCGATGACCGCCGCGGTTTTGTCGGTTCGTTCAACCTCGACCCGCGCTCGGCCTATCTGAACACCGAGATGGGCGTGCTGTTCGACGATCCGGTGCTGGGCGCACAGCTGCGGGACGAGTACCTGCGCCTGGCTGATCCCAGGCACAGCTGGTGGCTGGCGCTGGATGACCGTCGCCGGTTGCGCTGGCTGGAGCGCGAACCGCCACCGCACTGGGTGGAGGCGGAGCCGGGGGCAACGGCGCGCAAACGCTGGTTGTCGCGGGTGATCAGCTGGCTGCCGGTCGAATCGCAGCTGTAGCGCTCAGGGTGTTGGACCCGCCTCTTCCTGTCCGGCCTCATCACGTGTTTCCACGCTGCGTCCATGCAGGCGCCGCCAGATCCAACGCAGGGCATGCGGCGGCGCTGAAGGCAACTGTTCGAGCAGGGCCAGCATGCGGCTCTGGCTGGCATGTCCATGCCGGCACAGCAGGCTGGCTGCCGCCGCAGCGCTGGCCAGACGCAGGCTGTCGGCGAGTGGGCCATCGGCCTCCGGCGCCAGTGCCTGGTGCACGGGCTCGGGCAGCTCCCAGGCTGCAGCCACGCGTTGTGCCAGCGGCAACGACCATTGCTGGAGCAGTTGCAGGGCCAGCGCCGGCTCCACGGTTTCGTCGCGTGCCTGCGCTTCCTGCAGCAACTGGCGCATCACCAGCGCTGACCCCAGCCCCTGCACCAGGCCCAGCCACTGCGCAGCGAAGGCATCACCGAAGGTGACCGTGCGCGCATGATCGGCGGCCGCACGCGAAGCCAGCAGTGCGTGCTCCCAGATGACCGTGCTGAACTGCGGAAACATGCCGCACTGCACCTGCATCACCGGCTGCACCAGCACCGCGCTGATGATCTGGCGCACGCCCTCGGTACCGACCAGGGTCACCGCACGCTGCAGGCTTTCCACCGGCCGCTCATGCACCTTGTAGGCCGGGCTGTTGGCGATGCGCAGCAGATTTCCGGTCAGCACCGGGTCCTGGCCGATGATCGCCGCCATCACCCGTGCCGAGGCGGCATCGTCGTTGACGGTCTGGATCAGCTGCGGCAGCAGTTGCGGGCGCCGCGGCAGGTGCCGGGCGGCCCAGTCACGGTCCTGCAGCGCGCGCGCCACCGCTTCGCCCAGTGCCGGATCCTGCACGGGGGCAGGCTCGCCGGCCAGCCGTGGGTACAGGGCAAGTGCATGCAGGCCGCGCTGCAGGTGGGCGGCGATCTCACCGGCCTGCAGCGCCTCGCCCTGAAGGCTGGCTGCGGCAGCAGCGACCGCCTGTCGCGATACGGCCGCCAGGCGCAACGGAGCCGCCCCGGTCGAGCGCGCCAGCCAGCCGCGCAGCGATCGCCACCAGGCCGGCGTCATCGCCGCCTGCCCTGTCGTTGTGGTGCCCTTGCCGTCACTGACCGCCCTGCCTCTTCACGCGAATCCGGCCACCCGCCGTCGTCGCAGCATCGGCCGCACTTTCATCTTCTTTAACCGGAAGGGCGCCGATGTCGACGGCAGCGACCGGGGGAATGGACTAGAATGGCGCCGCGCGACCCGTCCCCCTGCACTGACGACGTCGCTTTTTTTGTTTTTGGGACCCTACCGTTCACTGGCCGTTCGCTGCAGTTCGCCGCTGTTCGCGCCATCGGAGACGCCATGCTATTCGAAACCCTCGCCACCACCGGCCACGAACAAGTGGTGTTCTGCCACAACCACGATGCCGGCCTGAAGGCGATCATCGCCATCCACAACACCACCCTGGGCCCCGCCCTGGGCGGCGTGCGCATGCGCCCTTACGCCAGCACCGACGAGGCGCTGGCCGATGTGCTGCGGCTGAGCCGGACGATGACCTACAAGAATGCGCTGGCCGGGCTCAACGTGGGCGGCGGCAAGGCGGTGATCATCGGCGATCCGAAGACGGACAAGACCGAGGTACTGTTCCGCGCCTTCGGCCGCTACGTCGATTCGCTGGGCGGCCGCTACATCACCGCCGAGGACGTTGGCACCGACGTCAACGACATGGAGAACATCTACCTGGAGAGCCAGTTCGTGACCGGCGTGCACCAGGTCCATGGTGGCTCCGGCGATCCGGCGCCTTTCACGGCCTACGGCGCACTGCAGGCACTGATGGCGTCGATGCGCTTCAAGTTCGGCCATGAGGAAGTAGGCAAGACCAGCATCGCGGTGCAGGGCCTGGGCCACATCGGCATGGAACTGGTGAAACTGCTGCGTGACCGCGGCGCCAAGCTGTATGTCACCGACCTGGACAGTGCGCTGGTTGATCGTGCAGTCAGCGATTTCGGCGCCGAGGCGGTCAAGCCGGACGAGATCCACGAAGTGAACGCCGATGTGTTCGCACCGTGTGCGCTGGAAGGCGCGATCAACGCCGACACGCTGCCGCGGATCAAGGCCAAGATCATCTGCGGCACTGCCAACAACCAGCTGTCGAGCCTGGAGATCGGCGACGAACTGCATGCGCGCGGCATCCTCTACGCCCCGGACTACGCCGTCAACGCCGGCGGTGTGATGAACGTGTCGCTGGAGATCGACGGCTACAACCGCGAACGCGCGATGCGCCTGATCCGCAGCATCTACCACAACCTCACCCGCATCTTCGAACTGTCGCAGCGCGAGAACATCGCGCCGCAGCGGGCGGCCGATCGTATTGCGGAAAGCCGCATCCTGTCGATCGGCAAGCTGAAGATGCCGCTGGGCCGCAGCACTCCTCGCCTGGGCAACCTGCGCGGCGGCTGAGGCTGCAGACGTCGCGCCGGGAGCCTTCCCGGCGCGACCGATTGCTCAGAACCCGGTGCTGTAGCGCAACGCAGCCTGCCGCGCGCCCTCGCCACCGATACGCTGGTCGAAGCCCAGGCTCAAGCGGCCATTGCGGCCCCACCACGATTCCAGCGCGACGCCGATCAGCGCGCTGCCGCGCGGCGCATTCCAGCCTGCCAGCGGCGCCCAGGCATCCACGCCGACAAAACTGGCCTGCCAATCGGCGTCACCGCCGTCCAGCCGCTGCTGCCACTCGGCGTGTCCGCGCAGGTTCCAACGCCCCCAGCCCCGCTCGCCGCGGACGCCGGCCAGCATCTGGCTGCGCTGCGCGCGGGTGGCATCACCCCGCAGGCCGAAGCCGAAACCGCCCAGCTCATTGAACGCATCGGTATCGACACGCGTGGTGCTGGCACCGAGGTAGGGCGTCAACGAAGCGCCTGCGCGGCCCAGGCGATATCCGCCTTCCACGCTGGCGCTGCTGAAACGCCCGCCGTAACGCGCCGAGACACCGTAGGCGCCCGCACCCAGCAGCAGCTGGCGATCCAGCGCGCGGGTGAACTGGCCACTGCCGAACTGGGCCAGCGCATAGCCACGCCCCAGGCTCCAGCCAGCGTACAACTGCGCCTGCGCCTGGCGGTCACGGCCGCGATCACCGCCGAAACTGCTGCCACCATTGCTGCGGGTCTCGCCGAAGGCGACGCCCATCAGGCCGTTGCCGCCCAGCGGCAGATCCTGGCCGGCCATCCAGCCCCGGCTGTCGGCGGCGTTGCCGGCGAAGCTGCCCTGCCCCGCCTCACCCAGCGCGCTCTGCCAGCTCCCGCGCAGGCGCGGGGTGGCCTGTACACGATCGAAGCGCTCGGCAATCGCACGCCGCGACATGTCGATGCTGTCGAAGGTGGCAGCCTCGGCGCGGGCATGCGCCTGGCCGGACAGGCTCTGCAGGCTGTCGGCCAGGCCCTGCTGGCCGCCTCCGGCCCACTGCAGCGCACCGGCTGCCGTACCGAAGGGCGATCCCTGCAGGCCGGTGTTGCCGTCGAGCACTGCGAATGCGCCTTCCAGGCGCTGCGCTGCGGCCTGTGCGGAGGCGCTCAGGCCACTGGCTGCGGCGGTGACGCTGACCTGGTTCACGTTCAACCAGGCGTTGTTGCTGTCGTAGCCATACGTGGGTGCCACCAGGGTCAGCCCCTGCAGGCCGGTGGAAGTGGCTTGGGTACTGAAGGTACCGTTCAGGCCACCCGCGGCGTGGATGAGGTCCTGGCGCGTTCCGTTCTGCGGCACATAGCCGGAGACAAAGCCGTGCACACGCACACCGCCATTGATCGTTGCGTTGCCGGTGACCTGAAGTGCGTTGGCACCGAGCGCGATCATCAGCTGCGCGCCGGGCTGCTGGGTGTAGTTGCCCTCGATGGTGCCGGTGGTGTTGCCGGTGGTGAGGAACACGCTGCCGCCGTTGACCACATTGCCGATCACCCGCGGCGTGCCACCGTTGAACTGCAGACCGGTGGAGTCCGGGTCGGGCTGGGCGAGGATCGTCACATTTGAACGGATCACGCCACCGTTCTGCAGCGTCAGGATGCCGCGCTCGATGCGGGTGGCGCCGGAATAGCTGTTGTTGCCGGCCAGTACCAGCTTGCCTCCGCCCTGCTTGACCAGGCCACCGCTGCCGGTGATGTCGTTGCTCCACATCGAGTTGGTCGAGCCGGCATCAACGTTGGCAACCACATCGCCCCAGTCGAAGCGGCCGGGACCGTTGATCGCGCGACCGATGTCGAGCAGGCCATAGCCGAACACCGGATCCACGCCAGGCGCACCGATGTCCTTGGCAGTGCCCAGCAGGGTCTGCCTCACCAGATCGTTGTTGAAGTAGGGGAAGCGCTGCCAGACCAGCGCCGCCGCACCGGAGACCAGCGGCGCGGCGAACGAGGTGCCGTAGTTCCAGTAGTAGCTGCCACCGTTGGCATCCGGGTAGACCGCGCTGCCCGGCGCTGCCAGGCAGTAGCGGGCCGCCTGGCCGCAGGCATTCGAATAGCTGGCCAGCGCGCCCGGCGTAAACGGGTCCACCGCCGTGGCCACCAGCCAGCCGCGCTCCAGATCGGCCGCCGGAAGCGTGCCTGCCACGCCCTTCTGGCTGGGCAGCGCGGCCAGGCTGCTCGGCTCGCTGCGGCCGTCATTGCCGGCGGCGAACACCACCAGGCCACCGTGGTTGATCACGAACGGCCGGTATTCGGCGGCTACCTGCGCGGTGGTCGGCAGATCGGTCCAGTACAGGCCGCCCCACGAGTTGTTCATCACCTTCACGTTGTAGCTGATCAGGTCCTGGTGGACCTGGGCCACGCCCAGCGGCCCACTGAAGGCATTGCCCTGGCCACTGCCGTCGTCGGTCGGCGGCTTGTCGGAAATGATTCTTGCCGAGACGATCTGGGCGCCTGGCGCGATACCGCCCGGCCAGGTCCCCACTGCTGCGCCGGCGGCGAGGCTGGCCACGGCGGTGCCATGCCCGACCACGTCATCAACCGCCAGGTTGTTCCTGGCGGGATCGATGTAATTGAAGTTGGCCAGCACGCGACCATTCAAGGCCACCGCGTTGCGCTGCACGCCCGAATCGACGATGCCGATGCGCACGCCCTGCCCGGTCAGGCCGGCGGCCTGTGCGGCACGCGCGTTGGTGACTGAAAGATGCGCGTCAAAGGCCGGCTCCTGCGGCTTGGCCGGCGGTGGTGTCGTCGGCGGAGGCGTGGTTGGAGGTGTCGGCGTGGTCGGGGGCGGGTCGACGCGCACGTTGCTGCCGCCTCCGCCGCCTCCACCACAGGCCGTCAGCGCCATCGCCAGCGCGGTTGCCAGCACAGACCTCACCATCATCGTTCGCTCCATCGATTCCTTCCCGTGAACGTTGGCCTGCCTTCATCCCGGCAGGCGTTCGGCGCCGCACAGCGGCAGCCCTCCCCGACCCTCTATACTTGGGCCGACCCCCACGCAGTCTGCCGGGAAACCGGGGCGCATCCAACGGCCTCCGGTCTCCTTTCCGAACATTGCTTACGCATCAACGAGATTGCCATGTCCAACATCGTCATCGCCGCCGCCAAGCGCACCGCCATCGGCTCCTTCCTCGGCCAGTTCAACGGCGTGCCGACCCCGACCCTCGGCGCCGCAGCCATCGCCGCCGCGCTGGAACAATCGGGTGTCCCGGCCAGCGACGTTTCCGAAGTCCTGATGGGCTGCGTGCTGCCGGCCAACCTCGGCCAGGCGCCCGCCCGCCAGGCGGCGATCGCCGCCGGCATCCCGCTGTCGGCCGGTGCCACCACGCTGAACAAGGTGTGCGGCTCGGGCATGAAGACCATCATGCTCGGCCATGACCTGATCAAGGCCGGCTCGGCCAGCATCGTGGTCGCCGGCGGCATGGAATCGATGTCCAACGCCCCGCACATGCTGCCGAACTCCCGTACCGGCAACCGTTTCGGCAACTTCCAGGCGGTCGACCACATGGCCCACGATGGCCTGGTCAACGCCTATGACGGCAAGGCCATGGGCGAATTCGCCGAGTGCGCGGTGGACAAGTACCAGTTCAGCCGCGAAGAGCAGGACGCCTATGCGATCGAGTCGGTCAAGCGCGCGCAGGCTGCCCAGGCCAATGGTGCGTTCGCCGACGAGATCGTCGCGGTGAAGGTAGCCACCCGCAAGGGTGAGGTCGAGGTCGCCATCGACGAGCAGCCGGGGCGCTCGGACATCGCCAAGATCCCGACCCTGCGCCCGGCCTTCAAGAAGGACGGCAGCGTCACCGCCGCCAGTTCCTCCAGCATCTCCGACGGCGCCGCCGCGGTGGTGCTGCTGACCGAAGAGGACGCCGCCGCGCGAGGCATCACGCCGCTGGCCCGTATCGTCGGCCACGCCACCCACTCGCAGGAGCCGGAGTGGTTCACCACCGCGCCGATCGGTGCGCTGCACAAGCTGCTGGGCAAGACCGGCTGGTCGCTGGACCAGGTCGATCTGTTCGAAATCAACGAAGCCTTTGCCGTGGTGGCGATGGCCCCGATGCGCGAACTGGGCATCCCTCACGACAAGCTCAACGTGAATGGCGGCGCCTGCGCACTGGGTCACCCCATCGGTGCTTCCGGCGCACGTCTTGTGGTGACCCTGGTCAACGCTCTGCGCACGCGTGGTGGCAAGCGCGGCATTGCCACCCTCTGCATCGGCGGCGGCGAAGCAACGGCAATCGCCATCGAATTGATTTAAAAAGATTTAACGATGATTTCGCAAAAATGAATGCGGGATCGCTTGACACCCAATCTTGGCTTGTCATCATGTTGTCGGCGCGCAGCATGCGCGTTGCCTAATTCTAACGACGAGGATTTACACAATGAGCATCAACAAGCTGCTGGTCGCGATGTCCCTGGCTCTGGCCCTGGCCGCCTGCTCGAAGCAGGAAGCTGCCCAGGACGCCGCTGCTTCGGCCAACGAAGCCGCCACCGAAGCCCAGGCTGCTGCCGACCAGGCCGCCGCTGCTGGCGCCCAGACCGCCGACGCTGCCCAGCAGGCCGCTGACACCGCCGCCACCGCTGCTGACGCCGCCACCGACGCCGCTGCCCAGACCGCCGGTGCTGCCACCGACGCTGCTGCCGGCGCTGCTGCTGACGCTGCCAAGGCTGCTGAAGGCACCGCTGAGAAGGCCAAGGACGCTGCTGAAGAAGCCAAGAAGTAATAACTTCTTTCTTCACGCTGTTCTGGAAAAGCCGCTGGTTCGCCAGCGGCTTTTTCTTTGCGTGGATGCCGGCGATCAAGCCCCTGCATCGCGACCCGGTCTTCACAACGGCATGAATAGGCTGGCGTCCCCATCCATTGCAGTGCCGGAGACCGCCATGAAGATTCGTCCGATCACCACCACCCTGCTGGCCGCCTCCCTGCTGCTGGCCCTGGCCGCCTGCAAGGGCCCGGAAGCCGAACAGGCCAAGCAGGACGCGCAGCAGGCGGCCGACAGCGCCGGCGCTGCCGCCCGCGACGCCGTCGACAAGGCTGCTGCCGCCACCCGCGAAGCCGCCGACAAGACCGCCGCCGCTTCCGAGCAGGCCGCCGCCGATACCCAGCAGGCGCTGGACAAGGCCGCAGACGCCACTGCCAACGCCGCCGACAAGGCCAAGGACGCCGCAACCGACGCCGCCGCGCACGCCAGCGACGCCACCGCCGACGCCGCGCAGAAGGTCGCCGACAAGGCCCGCGATGTCGCCAATGACGCCAAGGCCAACGCCGCCAAGGAAGAAGCCAAGCACTAAGCCTTACCGGCAGCCGAGCACCGGCTCGGCTCCACAGGAAAAGCCGCGGCACTGCCGCGGCTTTTCTGCTTTTCGCTCCCTGCTTCTTCTGTTGATTCCGTGGTGTGCGCCCACGGAAAGTGTCCAAGGACGCGCGGGCAGGTTGCGCAGGGGCGTAAGCGCCATGGATGGCGCGCCCGAGCCTTATCTGATGAAAATCTGTCAGCGTAGGTGTCGAGAGCCGGCGTGGGCCGCCGCTACGGCAGCGCGCGCGCCAGCATCGCCGTCAGCTCCGGCCCCGCCGGCAGCGTCCCGAACGCCAGCCCATGCTCCCCTTCCAGCCGGCTACGCACGAACGCCTCCGCCATCGGACTGCGCGCACGCAGCAGCAGCGCCGCCTGCAGCAGCAGCGCAGTGCGCTCGCAGAACAGCCGCGCCTGCGCTTCCTCCGGTGGCGGCGCCGCTGCCCAACGCTGCAATGCTGCTGCATAGCGCGCATCACGGTCAGCCACCGACGCCAGCTCACCGCGCAACGCCGCCATCGCCTCCGGTTCACGCGCCAGCGCACGCAGCACATCCAGGCACTGGATGTTGCCGCTGCCCTCCCAGATCGAATTCAACGGTGCCTGCCGGTACAGGCGGGGCAGCATCGACTCCTCCACGTAGCCGGCACCGCCCAGGCATTCCTGCGCTTCATTGACGAAGGCCGGCGCACGCTTGCACAGCCAGTACTTGCCCAGCGCCGTCCCCAACCGCGCCATCGCCGCTTCATTGGCATCCACACCGGCACGATCCACCGCGCGTGCGATGCGCATCGCCAACACCGTGGCCGCTTCCGACTCCAGCGCCAGATCAGCCAGCACGTTGGTCATCAGCGAGTGCTCCACCAGCAGCTTGCCGAAGGTGCGCCGATGGCGTGCATGATGCAGCGCCTGCGCCAGCGCCATGCGCATCTCCGCGGCCGCACCCAGCATGCAGTCCAGGCGGGTCATCATCACCATCCCGATGATGGTCGCCACGCCACGCCCTTCTTCGCCCACGCGCCATGCCTGCGCGCCACAGAACTCGACCTCGCTGGACGCATTGGACC
Source organism: Stenotrophomonas sp. YJH_SMC_6 (assembly GCF_059371335.1). Taxonomy (NCBI): domain Bacteria; kingdom Pseudomonadati; phylum Pseudomonadota; class Gammaproteobacteria; order Lysobacterales; family Lysobacteraceae; genus Stenotrophomonas; species Stenotrophomonas sp. YJH_SMC_6. Next base: position 13,100 of record NZ_JCAFUM010000018.1, read on the forward strand.
AGTCACCCAGCTTGTCCTTCAGCCGCATCAGCCTGAATGCATTGCGGTCGCCATCGGCCAGCCGGCGCGGCATCAGCAGGCAGGTCAGCCCGCCCGGCGCCTGCGCCAGCACCAGGAAGCCATCGCACATCGGCGCGGAAAAGAACCACTTGTGGCCGACCAGGCGGTAACGTTCGCCATCGATCGGCTCGGCGCGCGTGCTGTTCGCACGTACATCCGAGCCGCCCTGCTTCTCGGTCATGCCCATGCCCAGCGTGATGCCGTTTTTGTCCGCCACCGGCACGTCGCGCGGGTCATAGACCGGCGCGGCGGCCTTGCGCGCCCATTCGGCCAGGTGCGGCTGCGACTGCAACACTGCCACCGCCGCATGGGTCATGGTCAAGGGGCAACTGGTGCCGGCTTCGGCCTGGTGGTGCAGGTAGCTCAGCGCCGCACGCGCGACGTGTGCGCCGGGCTGCGGCTCGTGCCAGGACAAACCCGCCACGCCATGCTGCTTCGCTGCGGACATCAGCTGGTGGTACGCAGGGTGGAACTCGACCGTATCAATGCGGTGGCCCTGCGCATCGTGCGTACGCAGCCGCGGGCGATCACGGTTGGCATCGAAGCCAAGCCGGTACAACTCGTCGCCGGCCAGGGCCCCGTACACGGCCAGGCGTGGCGCTAAGGCACCGGCACCCTCGCGATGCACCGCCTCCGCCAACGCCACATCGTCGGTCCACAGCTGGCGGCCCGCGAACGGTGGCGGCTGGTTCAGCACCACATGGGTTTCAAACGGCGCGTTGCTGCTGAAGCTGGGTCCACTCATCCGGTCCATCCTGGCGGCAAGAGGTATGCGGTCCGATTGTGCCGCATGCCCCGCCAAGCCCGTGTTCAGGCCGGTTCTCACCGCCTGCACGAAGCGCAGGCCACAGTGGCCGCATGGAAGGCAATGACGATCTGGTGGTGCTGCGTCCGGAGGGGCTGTACTGCGCCGCGGGAGATTTCCACATCGATCCCTGGCGCCCGGTGCCGCGCGCGGTCATCACCCATGGCCACGGCGACCACGCGCGCCCGGGCATGGGCGAATACCACTGCAGCGAAGGAAGCCTGCCGATCCTGCGCTGGCGGCTGGGCGATGTTGGCGTGCAGGCGCACGCCGAGGGGGTGCCGTTCCGCTTGGGCCGGGTGCAGGTATCGCTGCATCCGGCCGGTCATGTGCTCGGTTCGTCGCAGGTGCGCATCGACGATGGTGAACGGGTGTGGGTGGCGTCCGGCGACTACAAGCGCCAACCCGACCCGACCTGCACGCCCTTCGAAGTGGTGCCCTGCGATACGTTCATCACCGAAGCGACGTTCGCGCTGCCGATCTATCGCTGGCCGGACACCCCGGCGGTCGCCGCAGAGATCGTGGCGTGGCGCCGCGAATGCGAACAACGTGGCGAAGCGGCGATCCTGCTGTGCTATGCACTCGGCAAGGCGCAGCGGGTGCTGGCCGAGTTGTTGCCACTGGACGACCGCCCCGCGTGGCTGCACGGCGCCATCGCCAATGGCGTGTCGGTCTACCGGCAGGCCAACATCCCGATGCTGGAGACGCTCACCGTCGCCGAACAGGGGCGTCAACCCGATGCCGCCGGCCAGTTGATCCTGGCCCCACCCTCGGCCGCAGGCACGCCGTGGATGCGCCGCTTCGGGCCGCATCAACTGGGGTTCGCCTCGGGGTGGATGCAGCTGCGCGGCAACCGGCGGCGCCGCAACGTCGACCGGGGCTTCGTCATTTCCGATCACGCTGATTGGCCCGCGCTGCTGCAGACCATCGAACAGACCGGCGCGCAGCGGGTCATCGCCACCCATGGCAATACCGATGCATTGATTCCGTTCCTGCGCGAGCGCGGCGTGGCGGCTGAAGCCTTTCGCACCGACTTCGGGAGCGAGGAATGAAGGCGTTCGCCGCGCTCTACCAGCGCCTGGACCGCAGTACTGCGACGCTGGACAAGCGCGCCGCACTGGTCGACTACTTCCGCCACGCAGCGGCGCACGATGCGGCGTGGGCGCTGTACCTGCTCAGCGGCGGCAAGGTCGGCGGCGCACGCCGCAGGATCGCCGCCAGTGGTGAGCTGCGCAGCTGGATTGCCGAGGAATCCGGACTGCCCGCCTGGCTGGTGGAAGACAGCTACGCTCAGGTCGGCGATCTGGCCGAAACACTGACACTGCTGCTGGATGACCCCTTGCATCCCGCCGCCGACCGGCCGTTGTCGGACTGGATCGAACAGCATCTGCTGGCGGTGGCCAACCAGCCCGAAGTGGTGCGCCGTGCGGCGGTCGTCGCCGGCTGGCGGCAGCTGCGGAGCGGCGAGCGCCTGGTGTTCAACAAGCTGCTCACCGGCGCGCTGCGCGTGGGTGTCTCGCAACGGCTGGTGCAGCAGGCGCTGGCAGAATGGTCCGGCCTGGACATCGCGCGCATCGCCCAGCGCATGCTCGGCGAGTGGGTGCCCTCTCCCGGGTTGCTGGGGCAGCTGCTGTCGCCGGATGAACTGCCACTGGACCGGCAGCAGCCGTACCCGTTCTTCCTGGCCTCACCGCTGGAGGGCGAACCGGGCGAACGGCTGGGTCCGGTCGAAGACTGGCTGCTGGAGTGGAAATGGGATGGAATCCGTCTGCAGCTGCTGCGCCGACGCGGTGAAGTGGCGCTGTGGTCACGTGGCGAGGAACGGCTGGATGGCCGCTTCCCGGAAATTGAACAGGCCGCGATGGCGCTGCCCGACGGCTGCGTGCTGGACGGAGAACTGCTGGCCTGGGACGAGAGCGACGACCTGCCGCGCGCCTTCACCGCGCTGCAGACCCGCATCCAGCGTCGCAAGCCCGGTGCAGCGACCTTGCGCAACACCCCGGTACGCGTGCTTGCCTACGACCTGCTTGAACGCGATGGCGAGGATCTGCGCGGGCTGCCACTGCAGCAACGGCGTGCACAGTTGGCCGAGGTCATCGGTGCCCTGGGCGACACACGCATCCAGCTGTCGCCCGACGTACCCGCTGGAGACTGGCTGCAGGCGGCCACGTTGCGGGAGGCCGCCCGTGAGCGGGGCGTCGAAGGGTTGATGCTGAAACGCCGGACGTCCGCCTACCAGTCAGGGCGACGGCGCGGCGACTGGTGGAAATGGAAGGTCGACCCCCTGACCATTGATGCCGTGCTGCTGTACGCGCAGGCCGGCCATGGACGGCGCAGCACGCTGTACACCGATTACACCTTCGGCGTCTGGGACGGCGATACGCTGGTGCCGGTGGCCAAGGCCTATTCGGGCCTGGATGACAAGGAAATCCTGGCCCTCGATCGCTGGATCCGCGCCAACACCCGTGAACGGTTTGGCCCGGTGCGCAGCGTGCGTGCCGAACAGGTGTTTGAACTGGGCTTCGAGGCAGTCAACCGCAGCAGCCGGCACAAATCCGGCATCGCCGTGCGCTTTCCCCGCATCCTGCGCTGGCGCCACGACAAGCCCGCCGCCGAAGCCGATCAGCTGGCCACGCTGCAGGCGCTGGCGCGATGAACCGCCGCCAGGCGTTGCGCCGGCTGGAAGACTGGTTCGCTGCGCGCGGCTGGCGCTCACTGCCGTTCCAGCGCGCGATGTGGCGGCACTATCTGGCAGGCGACTCCGGGCTGCTGCACACCCCCACCGGCAGCGGCAAGACGCTGGCCATGTTCGGCGGCCCGCTGCTGCAGGCGATGCTCGATCCACCGTCGGCACCGCGCCGGGCCAGCGCGGTGCGGCCGCTGCAGGTGCTGTGGGTGACGCCGCTGCGGGCATTGGCCAGTGATACCGCACGTGCACTGCAGGCAGTGGTCGACGGGCTGGGCTTGGGCTGGCGGGTCGGCCTTCGCAGCGGCGATGCCAGCAACCGCGAGCGCCGGCAGGCCCGCGAAGGCCGCGTCGACGTACTGGTGACCACGCCGGAATCGCTGGCACTGCTGCTGAGCTATCCCGACACACTGCCACGCATGCGCCAGCTGCGCTGCGTGGTGGTGGACGAATGGCATGAACTGCTGGGCAACAAGCGCGGCGTCCTGCTGCAGCTGAACCTGGCGGTGCTGCGAGACGCCGCTCCTTCCCTGCAGCTTTGGGGACTGTCGGCCACGCTGGGCAACCTGCCGCAGGCCCGCGACGTGCTGCTGCCTGGCCAACAGGATGCACCGATCGTACAGGGCGTTCGTCCGCGCGCGATCAGCGTGCGCAGCCTGCTGCCGGAGCCCGGTGAACGTTTCCCTTGGGCGGGGCATCTCGGCCTGGCGCAGCTGCCGCGCGTGCTGGACGCACTGATGGCCGTACGCAGCAGCCTGCTGTTCACCAACACCCGCGCGCAGGCCGAGCTGTGGCACCAGGCGCTGGCGGCGGTATGGCCGGAAGACGCGGACACGCTGGCACTGCATCATGGCTCGCTGGATCCAGCACTGCGGCAGCAGGTGGAAGACGGCCTGCGCGCAGGCGCGTTGCGCTGCGTGGTGGCGACCTCCAGCCTCGACCTCGGCGTGGATTTCCCGGAGGTTGAACAGGTACTGCAGCTGGGCAGCCCCAAGGGCGTGGCGCGGCTGCGCCAGCGCGCCGGGCGCGCACGCCATCGTCCCGGCGCCAAGGGGGCCATCGTCTGCATACCCAGCCACGCACTGGAACTGGCCGAATATGCAGCGGTGCGCCGCGCACTGCACGAAGGCGTGGTCGAAGCGCGTCGACCGCCGACGTTGTCACTGGACGTGCTGGCACAGCATGCGGTCAGCCGCGCCCTCGCTGGCGGCTTTGACAGTGATGCGCTGCTGGCGCAGGTGCGTCGCACCCATGCCTTCGCCACGCTGGGCGATGAACAATGGCGGGCCGTGCTGGACTTCATCGTGCAGGGTGGGCAGGCGCTGGCGCAGTACCCCGATTTCCACAAGGTCGTGCGCGATGCCGATGGCAGCTACCGCATGCACGATCGCCGCCAGGCGCTGCGGCACCGCCTGTCGATCGGCACCATCAGCAGCGATGGCAGCGTGCGCGTGCAGTTCCTGCGCGGTGGCGGGCTTGGTGCAGTGGAGGAGCAGTTCGCCAGCCGCCTGCGTCGCGGCGACCGTTTCCAGTTCGCCGGGCGCCTGCTGGAACTGGTGCAGCTGCGCGACATGACCGCTTTCGTGCGGCTGGCACGAGGGCGCGGTGATGGTGTGGTGCCGCGCTGGCAGGGAGGCCAGTTGCCGCTGTCGATGCCACTCGGCCGTGAGCTGGAGTGGGTGCTGTCCGGCGCCGACGACAGTGCCGAATCCCGCTGGTTGTCACCGTTGCTGGCACTGCAGCAACAGCTGTCGGCGCTTCCCGGCCCAGAGCACCTGCTGGTGGAAGAGGTGCGGCGCCGCGAAGGCCAGTTCATGTTCGTCTACCCCTTTGCCGGCCGCCACGTACACGAGGCACTGGCCGCGCTGTTGGCGCTGCGCTGCACCCGCCAGCAACGCAACAGCATTGGCTATGCGGTGAACGATCATGGCCTGGTGCTGGCGCCGGCGCGGCCGATCGATCTGGATGAGGCGCAATGGCGTGCGTTGTTCGGCAATGACCGGTTGCTGGCCGATCTGCGCGAGGCAGTGAACTTGGGCGAGCTGGCGCGACGTCAGTTCCGGGGCATCGCACGCGTAGCAGGCCTGCTGGTGCCCAGCCTGCCCGGTGGCATGCCACGGTCGCTGCGCCAGCTGCAGGCGTCCGCGGGCCTGCTGTACGACGTGCTGCGCGAGCACGATCCGGAACACCTGCTGCTGGCGCTGGCGGAACATGAAGTGCTGTATGACAGCCTCGACCTGCCGGGGGTGCAGCAGGTACTGGAGCGGATCGGCACGCAGCAGCTGTCGCTGCAGCGACCGTCATCACTCACGCCGCTGGGCTTTCCATTGTGGGCCGAACGCCTGCGCGGTCAGTTCAGCAATGAAGACTGGCGTATGCGCGTGCAGCGCGCGGCCCAGCAACTGGAGCGCCGCCATGACCGATGAATTGCCGCTGCTGCTTGCTGGTGAGTCCGTGGTCCTGGTGGGCGCGCGTGCGCTGTACTGGCCCGCGCGGCAGGCACTGCTGATCGCAGACCTCCACCTGGGCAAGGCCGATGTGTTCCGTCGCGCCGGCATCGCGTTGCCCAGCGGCGGCACCGGCGAAGACCTGCAACGCTTGCAGCGGCTTCTGGACCTGCATGCCTGCCGCGAGCTGTGGATCCTGGGCGACATCCTGCATGGGCCGGCGCATCGCGCTGCGTGGTACCAGCAATGGCTGGGATGGCGTGAACGCAATGCTTCGCTGGACGTGCATGTCCTGCGCGGTAATCACGACCGCCAGCTGCCGCATGCGCAGTTGCAGGTCCAGATCCACGATGAAGTACGACTGCGGCCGTTCCTGCTTCGGCATGAGCCGATGCCCGATGCGGCGCTGCATGTGATCGCCGGGCATCTGCACCCGCAGGTTGCCTTGAGGCCACTGCGACGGCGCTTCCCCGCGTTCTGGCTGCGTGACCGGATGACGGTCCTGCCGGCCTTCTCCGCATTCACTGCAGGCATCGTGCCTGCCCCCGCCCGCGGCGAACAGATGATCGCCTGCGTGGAAAGCGGACTGGTGGAACTGCCCGTCGCCTGACTCAGGCCGGGCCAATGCCCAGCTGCGGCATCAACTGGAAATCAGGGGTGTCATTCTCACGCCGCCGCGGCAAGGCCTGGATTGCCGCCAGCATCTCCTGCGCGCAGGTCCGGATGCGTGCGTGGTGTTCCGGCGACGCATGGCTGACCAGGCTGCCGACATGGAACTCGAATACATCCTCCAGTACGTCGGGCTGGTCCTCGTGCAGCATCTGCAGCAGTCCACGCAGCTTGCAGATTTCCGATTCCAGCTCTTCGACCGCGAACAACATGGCGTCCTCCTCTTCATCAAGCGGCACGTCTGGGCCGCAACAGGCCGCAACAGCAGCGCTGCCCGGGCCACGCGCGATGTTGATCACGGAAAGGAAAACGGGCGACGCGCAGTCGCGTGCAAGCTACTTCTCGCACATCCGCGGTGAGGCAACCGTTAATTCACGTGACGGCACGCTTCACGCGGTGGCCGTGATCGCGTTGCTGCGAGGTATTTCCATCGTCGTCGCCAATGCGTCGATGAAGGCCGGATCCAGCGTAAGCGAACCGAACCACCCCTGCTGCGTGCCGCTGAGCACGCGCAGCATGTGGCCACGGCCTCCGGGCAGGCGCCCCATCGGGCCCAGCAGCACGTCGCGCGTCTTCGCCCAGGCATCGCGATCGGACTGGAACAGCGGCGTCAGCCAGCGACTCCAGCGCTGGTAGACCGCCACGTGCGCCCTGCGTTGCGCCTGGTAGGCCTGCAATGCAGCGGCACCACCGCCATGCGTGCGCACCGCATCGCGCAGCGCCAGAGCATCGAGCAGCGCCATGTTCACCCCCTGCCCCAGCTGCGGGCTCATCGCGTGCGCCGCATCACCTGCCAGCACCATGCGGCCCTGGTGCCAGCGCGTCATCACTGCATCGCGATAGACCGCGCGCGCCAGCTGGCCGGCATCGCGCAGGTGGGCGAAGCGCGCACTGGCCTGCGGCCACAGCGCATGCAGCTCGTCCAGCCAGGGCGTCATGCCATCGGCCTGCCAGCGCTCGAAGTCGGTGCGTGGCAGGCTCCAGAAGAAACTCAGGCGCGGCGTGTCATCGCCGGGGCGCGTGCCGACCGGCAACAGGCCGATCATCTTGCGCGCGGCCACGTAGCGCTGCCGCAGCTCCTGCACATGCGGCCAGTCTTCAGCCGGCAACAGGCACCACAGCGCTCCCCACGGATACACGCGGTCCAGCCCGGCACCGCCGGCAATGGTGCTGCGCAGCGTAGAGGCCGCGCCATCGGCGGCCACCACCAGGTCGAACGGGCCATGCAGGCGCCCTTCGCTGTCGCGCAGGCGGCCCTGCTCGGCATCCACGGCAGCGATGGTGACGCCCGCATGCAGATTGCCTGCCCCTGCGCGCGCCTGGTCCAACAGCGAGAACAACGCCCCACGCTGCATGCCCAGGCCATGCAGGCGCGCATCCAGACCGTCGTAGCGCATGTCCATCACCGCGCGCTCGCATGGCGTGTCGCCATACAGGCGGTGCACCGGCGCGGCATGCGCGCGCACCGCATCCAGCAGGCCCATCTGCCACAGCACCTGCAGGCCGCTGGGCTGCAGCAGGAAACCGGCACCCACCGGTCCCGGCGTCGGCACGCGTTCGAATATCTCCACTTCGTGGCCGTCACGGGTGAGGAGGATGGACACCGCCTGTCCAGCGGTGCCGTAGCCGATCACGGCGATACGCAGTCGTTCCGTCATGGCCACATTGTGCCCGAGGCGGGTGGATCGCGAACCGGCCGCGGGCACGCCGCGCAAAAAAAAACCCCGCCGAAGCGGGGTTTTCAACGCACTGTCGAGTGGATCACTCGGCCGGCGTGATGTTCGAAGCCTGGGCACCCTTCGGGCCCTGGGTCACGTCATAGGTGACACGCTGGCCTTCCTGCAGGCTGCGGAAGCCCTTGGAGTTGATGGCGGAGAAGTGCGCGAACACGTCGGCGCTGCCATCCTCCGGCGAGATGAAGCCAAATCCCTTGGCGTCGTTGAACCACTTGACGGTACCGTTCGGCATGGTGATGCGAGACCTTATGCAATGAATGGGTGGTGTACGCTGAACCCGCGCACAAGCTGAGTATGCAAAGCTTGCTCGGGGAAGACAATCACCCCCGCGCCAATTCGCCCACCAGTTCCGGAAGTCCGTTGCTGGCCGCCTGTACGTTGGCCAGCACTTCGGCCATCGTAATCTCCTCGCCATCACCACAGCCGGCAGCCCAGTTGGCGATGATCGCCAGGCAGGCGTAATCCAGCCCCAGTTCGCGTGCCAGCGCGGCTTCCGGCATGCCGGTCATGCCCACCAGGTCGCAGCCGTCGCGGCGCATGCGGGCGATTTCAGCGATGGTCTCCAGGCGCGGGCCCTGCGTTGCGCCGTAGCAGCCACCGTCATGGACCGTGACGCCGGTCACTTTGGCCGCCGCCAGGATCTTGCTGCGCAGCATCGGCGTGTACGGGTGGCCGAAATCGACGTGGACCACATCGGTGCCCTCTTCTTCACAGATGGTGCTGATGCGGCCCCAGGTGTAGTCGATGATCTGGTCCGGGCAGGCCAGCACGCGCGGGCCGAAGTTCTCGGTGATGCCACCGACCGTGTTCAACGCCAACACGCGCTGCGCGCCCAGCTGCTGCAGCGCGGCCAGGTTGGCGCGGTAGTTGATCTTGTGCGGCGGCAGCGAGTGGCCTTCACCATGGCGCGCCAGGAACGCCACGCGATGGCCGAGCAGCGTGCCCACGCGCACCGGGCCCGACGGACGGCCGAAGCGGGTGTCGACCTCGTGGGTCTGCACGTCGTCAAGCTTGGCCAGGTTGTAGACACCGGTACCGCCGATCACGGCCAGGGCGATCTGTTGCATTCGAAGCACTCCATGAAAAGACGAACGCCGGCACCCGAGGATGCCGGCGGCAGAAGAAGACGCGCCGCGGGCGGCTGCGCCGTTATTCCTTCATCGCGTAGATGGCCGGCACGCAGCGCAGGGTTTCGTTGACGTCCATGCCGAAGCCGAACACGTAGCGGTCCGGCAGTTCGATGCCGGCGTAGTCGGCGGTCACGTCCGGCAGCGCGCGGTCGTGCTTCTTCACCGTCATCGCGGCGATGCGCACGTCGGTTGCGCCCTGTTCCAGGCACCAGGTGCGCACGCCCTGCAGGGTGTAGCCTTCGTCAAGGATGTCGTCGACCAGCAGCACGCGGCGGCCGAACAGCGAGGTGGCCGGCTTGTGCTTCCAGACCAGGTCGCCGCCGGTGGTTTCACCGCGGTAACGGGTGGCGTGCAGGTAATCAAACTGCACGTCCTGGCCGCGCGCGCCCAGTTCCAGCGCCAGCTGGCCGGCGAACGGCAGCGCACCGTGCATGATGGACAGGAACAGCGGCACCTCGCCCTTGTAATCGCGCGCGATGGCGTCGGCGATACCAGCGATGGCCTTGTCGATGGTGGGGCGGTCGACCAGCAGGTCAGCCTGGGCCAGGGCCTGGGAAATGGTGAGGTTGGGCATCAGACGGTTCTTCCAAGGGTTTCAAGCAGACGGGATTGGGTGTCGCCATGGCGGGCATCGGCCAGCAGGCCGTCCCAGCCGAGCGCGCCGCGGCCGATCAGGCCCAGCAGCGCAGCGGTATTGAGGGAGCGCCCCTGCACCGCGTGCAGGGCTTCATCGACCAGCTCCGGGTGGCAGACCAGCACCACGTCGCAGCCGGCGTCCAGATGGGCGTGCACGCGCGCCGGCACGCCGCCGGCGCTGTGCGAGGCGGCCATGCCGATGTCGTCGGAGAACACCACGCCACGGAAGCCGAGCTCGCCGCGCAGGATGTCCTGGATCCAGCGCGGCGAGTAACCTGCCGGTTCAGGCGCAATCTGCGGGTAGATCACGTGCGCCATCATCACCGCATCGGCACCGGCGGCGATGCCGGCCTGGAACGGCACCAGGTCCTGCGCGCGCAGCTCGTCCAGCGCGCGCGGATCGATCGCGGTATCGACGTGGGTGTCTTCCAGCACGGTGCCGTGGCCGGGGAAATGCTTGAGCGTGGCGGCCATGCCGACCGAGTGCATGCCACGCACGTAGGCGGCGGTGAACGCGGCCACCACCTGCGGGTCTTCACTGAAGGCGCGGTTGCCGATGGCACGGTTGCCACGGCCAAGGTCGACCACCGGCGCGAAGCTCAGGTCCAGGCCGCTGGCGCGTACTTCGCTGGCCATCAGCCAGGCGTGCCGTTCGGCCAATGCCAAGGCCTGCTGCGGGTCGGTGGCATACAGGGCACCAATGTCCTGCAGTGGCGGCAGATCGCTGTAACCCTCGCGGAAACGCTGTACACGACCGCCTTCCTGGTCCACGCAGATCAGCTGCGGGCGCGGCGCGGCGGCGCGGATCGCCGCGCTAAGATCGGTCACCTGCTGGCGGGAGGCGAAGTTGCGCTTGAACAGCACCACCCCGGCCACGGCATCGTGCTGCAGCCAGTCACGTTCCTGGGCGGTCAGTTCGGTGCCGGCAACGCCGATCAGCAGCATGGTCGATCTCCACAACGCGCGCCCGCATGGCGCAGTGCCGCATTGTCGCAGAACTGGCCGACAGGCGCAGTGGTCAGAAAAAGGGGAGTGTGCGGTCAGAGCCCCTGCGGGGATCTGACCCCGGGGCCGGATCCCCGCAGGGGCTCTGACCCCGATCTGCTCAGACCTTGCAGCCGTCCGGGCCGCAGGCCTCGTCGTCGCCAGCCGGGGTGGCCGGGGCGCCCTGTTCGGCGGCAATCTGGCGCAGGGCGTTGGCGAAGGCCTCGGGGGGCTGCGCCCCGGAAATGGCCCACTTTCCATCGATGACGAAGGTCGGCACCGAGGAGATGCCCAGCGCATGCGCCTCCGCCAGCTTGGCTTCGACCTCGGCCAGGCCGCGGTCGGAGGCCAGCATCTGCGCGATTTCGCCGCCGTCCAGGCCGCCCGCCACACCGGCCTTGATCAGCACCGCGCTGTCCGCCAGGTTCTGGCCAAGCTCGAAGTGGGCGCGGAACAGCGCCTCCCCGACCGCGTCCTGCACGCCGTGCTGGCCGGCCAGCCACAGCACCCGATGTGCCGGCAGCGTGGTCACCCGCACCTGGCCCCGGCTGAAGTCCATCGGCAGGCCTTCCGCACGCGCCGTGGTCTGGGTCTGGCCGAGGATCTGCTCGGTGCGCTCGACGCCACCGAACTTGCGCACATAGGCCTCGCGCAGCGGCACCGGGGTGTCGTCCGCGTCCGGGTCCAGCTGGAACGGCTGCCAGTGGATATCGAGTTCAGGCGCATCGGCGCCCAGCAACTGCACGCCCTGCTGGAAACGATGCTTGCCGATCCAGCACCAGGGACAGACCACGTCGGAGTAGATGTCGATTCTCATCCCACCGACGTGGGGCCCGCCCCCGCCGAAAAAAGGGGACGGAGGGGATTAAGTCGCTTTCCGCACAGGCGGGGTAAAGACGACTTAATCCCCTCCGTCCCCTTTTCAGGGTTTCACCACTGTGAATAGGGATGACTGGCGAGCGCGACGTTGTAGTAGCGGGCGTCGTCGGTGACTTCCGCGCCGGCCCAGTCCGGCAGCTGGATGGCCTGGTCGGCGCTGTCCAGTTCCACCTCGGCCACCACCAGGCCGGCGTTGTCGCCGAGGAACTCGTCCACTTCCCAGGTCAGGCCGGCGTGCTCGACCAGATGGCGGCGCTTGTCGATCAGGCCACCCACGCACAGCGCCAGCAGCGCGCGCGCGTCCTCCACCGGAATCGGGTAATCGAATTCCTGCCGGGTGTGGCCGATGGTGCGCGACTTCAGGTTCAGCGCAGCATGGTCGCCCTCGATACGCACGCGCACCGAGGCGTTCTGGGTACCGCGATCCAGCGCGCCCATGTCGTTGATGTAGCCCTGCGCCATCGGGATCACCCGGTGCGCAGCGGATCGCCAGCCATCGTTGATGACCAGGAATTTGCGTTCGATTTCAATGCCCATGGCGCGATTATGCGCCATGGGTGATGACAGCCGCTCAGCGCTTCTCGAACACCGCGATGCTTTCCACGTGCGCGGTGTGCGGGAACATGTCCATCGCACCGGCACTGACCAGGGTGAAGCCCTGTTCGTTGACCAGATAGCCGGCATCGCGCGCCAGCGAGCCCGGGTGGCAGCTGACGTAGACAATGCGCTTGAACTGCTTCAGCGGCAGCTGCTGCAGCACTTCGATCGCACCCGAGCGCGGCGGGTCCAGCAGCAGCTTGTCAAAGCCCTGGCGCATCCACGGGGTGCTGCGCTGGTCCTGGGTCAGGTCGGCGCTGAAGAACTGCGCGTTGGCCAGGCCGTTGCGCACGGCATTCTCACGGGCACGCGCGACCAGGCCGGCATCGCCCTCCACACCCACCACTTCGCGCACGCGGCGCGCCAGCGGCAGGGTGAAGTTGCCCAGGCCGCAGAACAGGTCAAGCACGCGTTCGTCCTCGCCCGGCTCAAGCAGGTCCAGGGCGTGGGCGATCATCTTTTCGTTGAGCTTGGCGTTGACCTGGATGAAGTCCAGCGGGCGGAACGCCAGTTCCACGTCCCAAGGCGCCAACCGGAACGACAGCGGCACGCCCTGCCCGTCCAGCGGCTGCACGGTGTCCACGCCGCCGGATTGCAGGTAGATCACGAAACCATGCTGCTGGCCAAAGGCGGCCCAGGCGGCGCGGTCGGCATCGCTGAGCGGCTGCAGGTGGCGTACGGTCAGCACCACCGCCTGGTCACCGGCGATGAATTCGATCTGCGGGATGTCGCGCTTGCCATCGAGTGACTCGATGAAGGTGGACAGCGCCTCGACCTTGGTACCGATCTCGGGGATCACGGTCAGGCACTGGCTGAGGTCGGCGACGAAACGCGGGTCCTGTTCACGGAAACCGACCAGGGTCTTGTCCTTCTTCTCGACCCGGCGCACCGAGAAGCGGCCCTTGCGGCGATAACCCCAGCTCTCGCCGACCAGCGGCGCCAGCACCTTGCCCGGCTTCACATGGCCGATCCGCTCCAGGTTGTCCATCAGCACGCGCTGCTTGGCGACGATCTGCTGGTCTTCGTCCAAGTGCTGCAGCACGCAGCCGGCGCAGGTACCGAAGTGCGGGCACTTCGGGGTCACGCGCTGCGGCGAGGCCTGCAGTACTTCCACCGTGCGTGCCTCGTCGAAATGGCGGCTGCGGGCGGTCTGTTCGGCCATGACCACCTCGCCCGGCAGGGCGCCGCTGACGAAGGTGACCTTGCCGCCCTCGCCTTCACGGCGGGCGACGCCGCGACCATCATGGCTGAGGTCGAGGATCTCGGTCTGGAACGGGGTACGGTCGATGCGGGAGCGGGATCGGGCCACGTGGCAACAGGCTGCGGGCAAAAATGGGGGCACATTGTCGCAGATCCTGACTGGCAGGGTCCGGACCCGCTTGCGCCCGCCGCCGCCGTGCTTGATGATTGCAGCAGCTGACATGGAGGCAGCCCTGATGCAGATGACCCCGCGGGCCAGCCGGCCCCGCTTCCTGCTTGTCGAGGACGACATCATCAGCCGCGGTTTTTTCAAAGCGGCGTTGGAAACGTTACCGGCGGACGTGGACACCGCAGATTCATTGGCCAGCGCGCTGGCCAGCGCCGAGCCCGGCGCGCATGACCTGTGGCTGATCGACGTCAACCTGCCGGACGGCAATGGCGCGCAGCTGCTGCGTGAACTGCGCCGTTCACACCCCGATACCCCGGCATTGGCGCATACCGCCGATGGCGACACCTCCATCCATGCCCGCCTGCGCGAAGCTGGCTTCAGCGACACGCTGGTCAAGCCGCTGGGCCGCGACCAGTTGCTGAAGGCCGTGCGCCGGGCACTGGTGAACAGCCCGGCGGGGATCTCCGTTGCCCCGGCTCTGGCAGCGGTCGAGCTGCAGGTACAGGACTGGGACGAGACCGCGGCACTGGCCGCGCTCAATGGCCAGCGCAACCACTTGATCGCGCTGCGCGAGCTGTTCCTGGCCGAGTTGCCGGGCGTACGCGACGCGGTCGAGCAGGCCGTGGACCAGCACGACGAGCGCCAGCTGCGCAGCCAGCTGCACCGGTTGCAGGCGAGCTGTGGGTTTGTCGGCGCGGCACGGCTGGGACGGGCGGTGCGGCAGCTGCATCATGCGCCCGAGTCCGGGCAGGCCCAGGCGGGGTTCCGCGACGCGGTGGCGGCCCTGCTGCATTGAGGGTTTTTCGGCAGGGCTGCGCCCTGCACCCGCAGAGGCTTCAGGCCAAGGCAACAGCAAAAGCAAAAGCTGGCATTCCGTGGGGTGGCGGGGCGGTATCGGAGTGCGGGGACGCCGTAAACCCGTCCATGGGGGCTTGGCAGCCGCATCCATGCGGCTGACACCCCGCCCTCCGACACCGCCCCACCCCTGACAATTTCCCGGTGTCTGGTAGATCCACGCCACGCGTGGATGAATCTCTGTCAGATATCGAAATCAATCTGGGGTCGGATCCGTTTTCCTGTGGAGAACGGATCCGACCCCATGCCATTCCCACAGCTCGCAAGAATCTGTCGAAGGCGGGATGGGTCCGGTTGAGGGGGCGTGAGCCGCATGGATGCGGCGACCGAGCTTACATGGACGTACTTGCAGCGTCCCCCTCAACCGGACCCATCCCGCCATCCCACGGAATGCATGCTGTTGCTGTTGCTGTTGCTGTTGCTGTTGCTGTTGCTGTTGCTGTTGCTGTTGCTGTTGCTGTTGCTGTTGCTGTTGCTGTTGCTGTTGCTGTCGCTTTGGCCTCGGCAGGTGCAGGGCTGCAAGCCCTGCCGAACACCCCCTACCTGCGGGGCGCGAGCTGCTCGAGCATTTCCCAGGACTTCAGGCCGCGTGGCCCGAGGTGATGGGCCAGCACCCGCCGCATCGGCAGGCGCAGGCTGGCCAGGTCGGCGGCAGCGGGCTCTTCGTCGGCCGCCAACGCCAGCAGCGCCGAGCCAGTGGCCGCCGCCCGGCGTTCCCCACCGCGTTCGCTCAGAAGGCGCTGCGCGCCTTCCTGTGGGTCCAGCTCGTAGCGCGCGGCCGGGTCGATCGGCTGGCCGTCGCTGGCACTGTCCAGTTCGAAACCCAGGCCCAGCGCGGTCAGCAGCTCGCGCTCGAAACGACGCAGCGTCCAGGCCAGGCCGGCACCGACCGCCAGCCGTGCGCGCGCTTCGCCATAGGCCAGATACAACTCAGGCAACGGATCCTGGCGAGGTGCCAGGCGCAGGGTCAGTTCACTCAGATAGAAGCCGGCCAGCATCGCCTGGCCGACCAGGCGCGGGGCCGCGTCCAGCGCTTCAGCCCCGCGCAACTGGGCCAGTTCACCGCGCTGCTGGGCGCTGAAGCGGATCCACTGCAATGGCTGCAGGGCAGCGCGCAGCACCTGGCCCTTGGCGGTTGACACACCACGCGCGAGCAGGCCGACGCGGCCATGCTGCGCGCTCAACACCTCGACCAGCAGGCTGGTCTCGCGGTAGGCCCGCGCATGCAGCACGAAGCCGGTGTCGTCCTCGATCATCATCGAAACGACCGCAACGGCTTACTCGTAACCGAAGGCCTTCAGCGCGGCCTCGTCATCGGACCAGCCTTCACGCACGCGCACCCAGGTCTCAAGGAATACCTTGGCCCCGAACAGACGCTCCATCTGCAGGCGGGACTTGGCGCCGATCTCCTTGAGGCGGGCACCGCCCTTGCCGATCACGATGGCCTTCTGGCCTTCGCGCTCGACCCAGATCACCGCGCCGATGCGCAACAGGTTGCCGTCCTCGGTGAAGCGCTCGATCTCAACGGTGGTGGCGTACGGCAGCTCTTCGCCGAGCTGGCGCATCAGCTGCTCGCGTACCAGCTCGCCGGCCAGGAAACGCTGGCTGCGGTCGGTGATCTCGTCCTCGCCGAACATCGGCGGCGCTTCCGGAAGCAGCTTCAGCACGTCGCGCACCAACGCTTCCAGGCCATTGCGCTTCTGCGCCGAGATCGGATGCACGGCAGCGAAATCACGGCCTTCGGTCACCTGCTGCAGGAACGGCAGCAGCGCGCCCTTTTCCTTCAGGCGATCTATCTTGTTGACCACCAGCACCACCGGAATGCCGGCATCGCGCAGCACATTGAAGGCCAGGCTGTCTTCTTCATCCCAGCGACCGGCCTCGATCACCAGCAGGCCGGCATCGACGCCCTCCAGCGAGCCGCGCGCGGCACGGTTCATCACCCGGTTCATCGCCCGCTTCTGCACCTTGTGCAGGCCGGGGGTATCAACCAGCACCAGCTGGCCTTCCGGGTAGGTGGCGATGCCCAGCAGGCGATGGCGCGTGGTCTGCGGACGGTTGGAAACGATGCTGACCTTCGCACCGACCAGGGCATTGGTCAGGGTCGACTTGCCCACGTTCGGGCGGCCGATGACGGCCACGCTGCCGCAATGATGAGGAGTTTGTTCGCTCACTTGGAATCCAGTTGTTCTAGGACGGCCGCAGCCGCCTGTTGTTCGGCAAGCCGCCGCGAGGCGCCTTCGCCCTCGGTGCTGGCGGCCGGGTCGGCTACGTTGCAGCGTACCCGGAAGTGCTTGGCATGGTCGTCACCGGATTCTGACACCAGTTCATACTGCGGCAACGCCTTCTGTCGGGCCTGCAGCCATTCCTGCAGGCGGGTCTTGGGGTCCTTCTCGGGGCGGCCGGAGGCCGGCAGCGCCTCGATCGAAGCGCTGAACCAGGGCAGTACCACCGCCCGGCAGGCCTCGAAGCCGGCATCCAGGTAGATCGCAGCCACCACGGCTTCCACTGCGTCGGCCAGGATCGAGTCGCGGCGATGACCGCCGGACTTCATTTCGCCCGGGCCCAGGGTCAGCCGCTCGCCCAACTGCAGGGTGCGCGCGATCACCGCCAACGCACCTTCGCGCACCAGCTCGGCACGGGCACGGGTCATCGCCCCTTCGTCAGCCTTGGGCCAGCGTCGGTACAACGCCTCGGCCGCCATCATGTTGACGATGCTGTCGCCGAGGAACTCCAGGCGCTCGTTGTGCGGCGCACCGGCACTGCGATGCGTCAGCGCCTGCTTGAGCAGGGCCGGGTCGCTGAAGGCATGACCGATCAGGTCGCCACGTTGGATGAATTTACTGGGCACCGCTTCGTGTCAGGTCCTGGGAAGAATCGAATTTGCCAACCACATCGAGGTTGCCGATCAGCTGGCGACGCACTTCGTAGTTGACCTTGAGGGTCCAGCCATTGTCGCGACGGTCGAACTTCACGTTGGCCGGCTTCACATTGTCCGAGTAGTTGATGTACAGGCGCTTGAAGAACAGGTCCTGGATCCGCGACGGCTCCATGCTGCCCACGCCCGGCTCGTTGGCCAGGCTCTTCATCGCCGAGCGCACGGCGTAGTACTCCTGGTACATCGGGAACAGCTTCATGCCGATGTAGAGGAAGAAACCGACCACGATCAGGACCGTCAGGAACGAGGTCAGGGTCATGCCGCGCTGCGTGTTCATCGTCTTCATTGCGTTCTCCCCAGATACGCGTTGGATGTGAAGGTACTCAGTTGATGCCCGATCAGTTGATGCTCGAGCCGATCCGCGACGGCTCGAAGCCATCCTTGCAGAACCAGCCCTGGCAGTTCAGCCAGATCAGGAAGGCCTTGCCGCGCAGGTTCTCCTCCGGCAGCAGGCCCCAGAAACGGCCGTCGTCGCTGTTGTCGCGGTTGTCGCCCATCACCAGGTACTTGCCGGCCGGCACCGTCCACTGGCCCTGGCCGCGCGGGTAGTCGGTCTCCAGCACGGTGTGGGTGCGGCCCGGCAGGTGCTCGACCAGCAGGTTGGCGCCTTCGCCCTGACCCTTGTGGCCGGCGTAGATGCCCTTGTTGTCGTACTTCAGCGGCTCGCCATTGAGGATCACGCCGTCGCCTTCGAAGACCACGGTGTCACCCGGCACGCCGATCACGCGCTTGATGAAGTTCTCGCCCTTGGCCGGGTCGTTGTCGCTGTGGCCGGGGAAGTGGAATACCACCACGTCGCCACGCGAGGGCTCGCCGAACGGCACGATCCTGGTGTTGCTGATCGGCAGGCGCAGGCCGTAGGAGAATTTGTTGACCAGGATGAAATCGCCGATCAGCAGGTTCGGCATCATCGAGCTGGACGGGATCTTGTACGGTTCGGCAATGAAGCTGCGCACGATCAGCACAATCGCCAGCACCGGGAAGAACGCACGCGAGTAATCCACCAGCACCGGCTCGGAATCGAGCAGGCCAGCGCGCTGGGCGCGACGCTTGGCGAGGTACAGCTTGTCCGCAAGCAGGATCAGGCCCGAGGCCAGGGTCAGCACGACCAGGAGGATCTCAAACAGTTTCATTCAGGGTCCTTTGCAACGTCACCGGACGACCGGCCCCGCAGGGCCGGTGCGGGATTACTTGTTGTCCATCTGCAGCACGGCCAGGAACGCTTCCTGCGGGATCTCCACGCGGCCGACCTGCTTCATGCGCTTCTTGCCTTCCTTCTGCTTTTCCAGAAGCTTCTTCTTGCGCGAAACGTCGCCACCATAGCACTTGGCCAGCACGTTCTTGCGCATGGCCTTGACCGTGGTACGGGCGATGATCTGCGAGCCGACCGCAGCCTGGATGGCGACGTCGAACATCTGGCGCGGAATCAGGTCCTTCATCTTCTCGCACAGCTCACGGCCACGACGGTCGGCATGGCTGCGGTGCACGATCAGCGACAGTGCGTCGACCTTGTCGCCGTTGATCAGCACGTCCACGCGCACGAACGGGCCGGCGTCGAAGCGGACGAAGTGGTAGTCCAGCGAGGCGTAGCCACGGCTGACCGACTTCAGCTTGTCGAAGAAGTCCAGCACCACCTCGGCCATCGGCAGCTCATAGCTGATCTGCACCTGGCTGCCCAGGTAGTTGATGCCGATCTGGCTGCCCCGCTTTTCTTCGCACAGCTTGATGATGTTGCCGATGTACTCCTCGGGAGTGAGCACGTTGGCACGGATGATCGGCTCGCGGATCTCCTCGACCTGGTTCACCGGCGGCAGCTTGGCCGGGTTGTCCATGTTGATGATCGAGCCATCGGTCTTCAGGACTTCATACACCACCGTCGGCGCGGTGCTGATCAGGTCCAGGTTGTACTCGCGCTCCAGGCGTTCCTGCACGATTTCCATGTGCAGCATGCCCAGGAAGCCGCAGCGGAAGCCGAAGCCCATCGCCTCGGAGCTTTCCGGCTCGAAACGCAGCGCGGCATCGTTCAGGCGCAGCTTGTCCAGCGCTTCGCGCAGGTCCGGGTAATCTTCGGCATCGACCGGGAACAGACCGGCGAACACGCGCGGCTGCATTTCCTGGAAGCCCGGCAGCGGCTTCGGTGCCGGGTCGCCGGCCAGGGTCAGGGTGTCGCCGACCGGCGCACCGTGCACGTCCTTGATGCTGGCGGTGACCCAGCCCACTTCACCGGCACGCAGCGCAGGCAGCACTTTCCGCTTCGGCGTGAACACGCCGACGTTGTCGACCTGGTGGTTGCGGCCGGTGGACATCACCTGCAGCTTGTCACCGGCCTTGATCTCGCCCTGCATCACGCGTACCAGCGAGACCACGCCCAGGTAGTTATCGAACCAGGAGTCGATGATCAGCGCCTGCAGCTTCTCGGTGTCGCGCGGTGTCGGCGGCGGGATGCGATGCACGATCGCTTCCAGCACGTCCTGCACGTTCAGGCCGGTCTTGGCACTGACCGGCACGGCGTCGGAGGCGTCGATGCCGATCACGGCCTCGATCTCGGCCTTGGCGCGCTCGATGTCGGCGGTCGGCAGGTCGATCTTGTTGATCACCGGCACCACTTCCAGGCCCTGCTCCACCGCCGTGTAGCAGTTGGCCACGGACTGCGCTTCCACGCCCTGGGCCGCATCGACCACCAGCAGCGCGCCTTCGCAGGCGGCCAGCGAGCGGCTGACTTCATAGGAGAAGTCGACGTGGCCGGGGGTGTCGATGAAGTTCAGATGGTAGGTCTGCCCGTCCTTGGCCAGGTACGGCAACGACACCGACTGCGCCTTGATCGTGATGCCGCGCTCGCGCTCGATCGGGTTGGAGTCGAGCACCTGCGCTTCCATCTCGCGGGCCTGCAGGCCACCACAGAGCTGGATGATGCGGTCGGCCAGCGTGGACTTGCCGTGGTCGACATGGGCGATGATGGAGAAGTTGCGGATGTTCCGCATCGAATCAGAAGACATAGGTGGCGGCGGCGCGCGGCGTCGTCAGGGTAACGGTCGATTATCGCATGCCCGGCGCCCCACCGCGAAAGCGGACTGCTCGGGCCCCGCCCGGAAAGGCCGAAGCCCCGCCAGAGCGGGGCTTCAGGGGAGAAACAGGGGCCGCCGAAGCGGCCCCGGCAGGCCTCACTGGCCGGCCTTGACCGCCACGAAGGCGCTGTTGCCGTTGCCGGTGCGCACCAGCAGCATCACCACGTCGTCCTTCTTGTAGCTGGACAGCGCCCGGTTCAGGCTCTCCACGCTGCCGACCGGGGTGCGGCCGACCTGCAGGATCACCATGCCCGGAGACAGGCCGGCATCACGCGCCGCCTGGCCCTTGACTCCGGTGATGCGCACGCCTTCGTTGCCATCCAGGCCGAACTGCTTGCGCTGCGGTGCGGTCAGGTCGCTCACGTCCAGGCCCAGCAGGGCATTGGCGCCGGCCTGCGGTGCCGCATCGGGCCTGGCGGCAGACGCCGCACGGGCATTGCCCTGACCGTCTTCGCTCAGCGCCGTGAGCGTGGCGCTGAGGTCGCGCGGCTTGCCGTCGCGGATCACCCCCAGCGTGACCCGGCTGCCCGGTGCCATCGCACCGATCAGCGGCGGCAGGTCGGACCAGCTGTTGACCGGGCTGCCGTTGACCGAACGCACTACGTCGCCGATCTGCACACCGGCCTTCTCTGCGGCACTGCCGGCGACGATCTGGTTGACCAGCGCGCCACGGCTGTCGGGCAGGCCCAAGCCCTGCGCCTTCAGCGCATCGATCGGCTCGACCACCGCACCCAGCTGGCCACGGGTGACCTTGCCACTCTTCTTGATCTGCTCGACCGCGCTCATCGCCAGGTCGATCGGGATCGCGAAGCTGATGCCCATGTAGCCGCCGGAGGCGGAGAAGATCTGCGAGTTGATGCCGACCACTTCGCCGCGGGTGTTCAACAACGGACCGCCGGAGTTGCCCTGGTTGATCGCCACGTCGGTCTGGATGAACGGCACGTAGCGCTGGTCGGCGCCACCCGTGCTACGTCCCAGTGCACTGACGATACCGGCGGTGACCGAATGGTCGAGACCGAACGGCGAGCCGATCGCGACAACCCACTGGCCGGGCTTCAGCGTATTGGAATCACCCACGCGCACGGTCGGCAGGTTCTTGCCATCGATCTTCAGCAGCGCCACGTCGTACTGCTGGTCGCTGCCCACCACCTTGGCGTTGAACTCACGGCTGTCGCCCAGCTTGACCTTCACGTCGCTGGCATCGGCCACCACGTGGTAGTTGGTCAGCACATAGCCATCGGGCGAAATGATGAAGCCCGAGCCCATGCCGCGGCCCTTGATGCTGGGGCCACCGTCCGGGCCGCCCGGGCCCTGCCCCGGCATCGGGAAGTCCGGGCCGAAGAAGCGACGGAAGAATTCCGGCATGTCGTCGTCACCGCCCATCGGGCCCCGCGAAGCCTGGCGGTTGGTGCGGACGATGGTGGTGTCGACGTTGACCACACCCGGCCCGACCTGTTCAACAAGGTTGGTGAAATCGGGCAGGCCGGTAACCAGCGGCTGTGCCAGTGCCCTTGGCGCGGTGGCTGGAGCAGCCTGGGTCTGGGCGGCCGGAGCCGGTGCCTGCGCGCAGGCCACCAGCGGCAGGGTCAGGGCCAACAGGCCCATGGCCTGCGTGCGGAGTCGGGGAGTCATCGGACGGCAACCTCCGGATCGGATGGAAAGAGGAATACGGGCCCCGCTGACGGCGGGGCGTGAAAGCGCCCGGCTCAGTCGCGCGGGCGCGGCGGCACCGGCAGGTCGTCCTGCAGGCGCGGCTCGAACGGGTAGAACGCGGCGCCACCGGTATGGGCCGGGAAGCTGGCATTGAGCGCGCCGCCGGCGGCAGGCGCCAGGCTGGAACGCGGCCACGGCCGCGCCTGCAGCCCACCGACCTCGCCAAACGGCATGTTGCGGCTGCCATTGGCCGGTATGGTCGGGGTCAGCGGCGCCTGCGCAGCAGCCACCGCGCGTTGCGGCACGTCCTCACGCTGGGCGGCACGCGCGGCCTGCTGGCTGCGGGTGGCACTGGCGCGGCGGGTATCCTGGCGGCGACCGGCAGTGGCCATCGCCAGGGCGGGAGCCGCCGCCACAGCCATCGCGGCCGTGTCTGCAGAGGCTTCGGTAACCGGGGCAGGATCGGTCGGCACGGTCGGCAGCTCCGCCTGGCTGGCGATCACCTGAGGTGCCAACGGCTCGCCCGGGGTGGCTTCCTTCAGCTTCTCACCGCCCATGAACAGCGCCACCGCTGCCACTGAAGCGGCCAGTGCGGCACCACCGCCCCAGGCCCGCCAGCCACTGCGACGCACCTGACGGCGCGGCTCGGCCTGCGGCGCAGGCTCGGCGGCGATGGCAGCAGCCACGGCGGAACTGAACCCGGCCGGGGCCAGTGCCGACGCCTGCCCACGCATCACGTCGCCCAGCAGCTGCCAGCGCTCCTGGCAGCCGGCCAGTTCGGGGTCATGCTCCATCCGCCGCAGCAGGAAGCGCGCTTCATCGGCGCCCAGCTCGCCATCGACCAGGGCCGACAGCTGCTCGCGATGGCGCTGGTCCAGGCGCTGCCCGGCGGGCGATTGATGGTTCTGCGATTCGTTGAACGGATTACTGGTCATACGCGGCTCTTCTCACGGGTGGCGCTGCCGATGTCCAACAGCGGCCGGAGTTCGGTGTCGATCGCCTCGCGCGCCCGGAAGATCCGTGAACGCACAGTGCCGATCGGGCACCCCATTTTCTGCGCGATTTCCTCGTAGCTCAGGCCTTCCACCTCGCGCAGGGTGATCGCCGACCGGAGCTCTTCCGGCAGCGCGTTGACGGCTTTCATCACCGTCTGTTCCAGCTCCTGGCGCATCAACTCGCGTTCGGGCGTGTCGGTGTCGCGCAGGCGCGTACCACTGTCGAACTGTTCGGCATCGCCGATGTCGATGTCATCGGTCGGTGGCCGTCGATTGTGTGAAGCCAGGTAGTTTTTGGCGGTATTCACGGCGATTCGATGCAACCAGGTTGAGAACTGGGCGTCGCCACGGAAACTTCCGATCGCGCGATAGGCGCGGATGAAAGTGTCCTGGGCGACGTCCTGACATTCGCTCCAGTCGGCGATGTAGCGGCCGACAAGGGCCACCACGCGATGCTGGTACTTGCGCACCAGGACATCGAACGCGGCGCTCTCGCCGTGCTGCACGCGCCGGACCAGTTCCAGATCCAGCTCCTGTGGTGTATCAACCTCGGCCATGAGGGGCCGCACTCCTGTCAGCCCAACCGACGTCGGGCAATGAGACTGCCAATCCCGGGAAAAGTTCAGTCGCCGATCACCCGGCGCCGCACCAGCTTTTAACCACCGTTCCGTTAGCGTTCCGGTCCACGGCCATGGATCCGGGGTCGCCACTCCCCTGCTATTGGGATTTGACGCGGGGGAAACAACCTCTGGATCATAGCCGCTTCTCCATACACAACCGGATGGAACGTCCATGCTCTCAGGCTTCGATGGTCTCCGCTTCAGCCACTGGCACCCCGAGATCCGCGACGACGGCGTGGTGGTCCTCTCCCTGGATCGCCAGGACAGCAGCGTCAATGCCATGTCGCAGGATGTGCTGCTGGAGCTGGGTGACCTGCTTGAGCGCATTGCACTGGACCCGCCCAAGGGCGTGGTGATCCAGTCGCTGAAGAAAGCCGGCTTCATTGCCGGGGCGGACCTGAAGGAGTTCCAGGAGTTCGACCGTCGCGGCACCGTCAACGACGCCATCCGCCGCGGCCAGGCTACTTACCAGAAGCTGGCCGAGCTGCCCTGCCCCACCGTGGCGGCCATCCACGGCCATTGCCTGGGCGGCGGCACCGAGCTGGCGCTGGCCTGCCGCTATCGCGTGGCCTCCAATGACAGCAGCACCCGCATCGGCCTGCCGGAAACCCAGCTGGGCATCTTCCCGGGCTGGGGCGGCAGCGCGCGCCTGCCGCAGCTGGTCGGCGCGCCAGCGGCAATGGACATGATGCTGACCGGCCGTACGCTGTCGGCCTCGGCCGCGCGTGGCATCGGGCTGGTCGACAAGGTGGTGGCACCGGCCGTGGTGCTCGACACCGCCGTGGCGCTGGCGCTGTCCGGCACCACGCGCCCGTTCAAGCAGCGCGCAACGGCCTGGGCCACCAACACCTGGCTGGCACGCACGCTGCTGGCACCGCAGATGGTCAAGCAGGTCGCACGCAAGGCCAAGAAGGACCAGTATCCGGCGCCCTACGCGCTGATCAGCACCTGGCAGCGCAGTGGCGGCAAGCCGATCCAGGCGCGTCTGGACGCCGAGCGCCGCGCGATGGTGAAGCTGGCCAGCACCCCGACCGCGCGCAACCTGATCCGCATTTTCTTCCTCACCGAACGCCTGAAGGGCCTCGGTGGTGGTGATTCCGGCATCCGCCACG
Source organism: Stenotrophomonas sp. YJH_SMC_6 (assembly GCF_059371335.1). NCBI lineage: Bacteria > Pseudomonadati > Pseudomonadota > Gammaproteobacteria > Lysobacterales > Lysobacteraceae > Stenotrophomonas > Stenotrophomonas sp. YJH_SMC_6. The sequence continues at coordinate 38,336 of NZ_JCAFUM010000018.1, forward strand.
TGCACGTGGTCGGCGCCGGCGTGATGGGCGGTGACATCGCCGCCTGGGCCGCCTACAAGGGCTTTGAAGTGACTCTCCAGGACCGCGAGCAGCGCTTCATCGACCCCGCCATGGAGCGCGCGCAGGCGCTGTTCGCCAAGAAGGTGCGCGACGAGAGCAAGCGCCCCGCCGTGGCCGCGCGCCTGCGTGCCGACCTGGAAGGCAACGGCGTGGCCGAGGCCGACCTGGTGATCGAAGCGATCATCGAGAACCCGGAAGCCAAGCGTGCGCTGTACCAGACGCTGGAACCGAAGATGAAGCTGGACGCGCTGCTGACCACCAACACCTCGTCAATTCCGCTGGTGGAACTGCGCGACCACATCCAGCGCCCGGCGCAGTTCGCTGGCCTGCACTACTTCAACCCGGTGGCGCAGATGCCACTGGTGGAGATCATTCACCACGACGGCATGGCGCCGGAGACCGAGCGCCGCCTGGCCGCGTTCTGCAAGGCGCTGGGCAAGTTCCCGGTACCGGTGGCCGGCAGCCCGGGCTTCCTGGTCAACCGCGTGCTGTTCCCTTACATGCTGGAAGCCGCCACCGCGTATGCCGAAGGCATTCCGGGCCCGGTGATCGACAGGGCCGCGGTGAAGTTCGGCATGCCGATGGGCCCGATCGAACTGATCGACACCGTCGGCCTGGACGTGGCCGCCGGCGTCGGCCGCGAACTGGCGCCGTTCCTGGGCCTGCAGATTCCAGCGGCCTTGCAGACGGTGGAGCCGGACAAGCGCGGCAAGAAGGACGGCCAGGGCATCTACACCTGGGAAAACGGCAAGCCGAAGAAGCCGGACGTGGCCAGCGATTACCAGGCCCCGGCCGATCTTGAGGACCGCCTGATCCTGCCGCTGTTGAACGAGGCGGTGGCGTGCCTGCACGAAGGCGTTGTGGCCGATGCGGACCTGCTGGATGCCGGCGTGATCTTCGGTACCGGCTTTGCCCCGTTCCGCGGTGGTCCGATCCAGCACATCCGTGCGGTCGGTGCCGATGCGATCGTCGAGCGGTTGAAGGCGCTGCAGCAGCGCCACGGCGACCGCTTCGCCCCGCGTCCGGGCTGGGACAACCCCGCCCTGCGCGAACCGGTGGTGTGAGTTTATCGGCCGGGCCTGCGGCCCGGCACCCGCGTTTCAAACCAAAGCCAAAGCCAGAGCCGGAGCAACAGCCGGCTCTGGCTTTTCTGTTTGGTGGGCGGGGCGGTGTGGGCAGGCAGGACACGCCGTAAACCCATCCATGGGGGCTCGATGGCGCCATCCATGGCGCCAACGGTCCTGCCTGCCCACACCGCCCCACCCCTGACAGATTTCCGGTGACGGTGAGTGAACTGCGATGACTGGTAGGTGTCGACCTTGGTCGACACCAGGAGCGAAGCGACCGGCGTTTGATTTTGATTTTCTTTTTTCTTCTACGTGGCTGGACAGCACACGGAAACTGTCAGAGGTCGGGCGGGTGGGTTGCGCAGGACCGTTGGCGCCATGGATGGCGCCATCGAGCCCCCATGGATGGGTTTACGGCGTGTCCTGCGTAACCCACCCGCCCGGCCAAGCGCAGCTTTTGCTTTACACGACCAAGCAACCAGCCACGAGGGGCTGCGCCGTTGGCTGGAACAACCTGTTACCCATACGGGGCATGTGCCCGTCACACCTGCATGCGATGCTGGCGCTCTGATCCCTGCAGTGAGAACGCCCGCATGACCACCATCATCGCCCCGCGCGTGCACGACATCGGCGGACTCGAAGTCCGTCGCGCCGTCCCCACCCTGCAGGCGCGCAGCATCGGCTCGTTCGTGTTCGTCGACCAGATGGGCCCGGCGCTCATGCATCCCGGCACGGCCATCGACGTGCGCCCGCATCCGCATATCGGCCTGGCCACCGTCACCTATCTGTGGTCGGGCGCCATCGGCCATCGCGACACACTCGGTTCGGACCAGGTGATCCGCCCCGGAGACGTCAACTGGATGACCGCTGGCCGCGGCATCGCCCATTCCGAACGTACGCCGCAACCGGACCGCGATCACGACAACCCGATCCACGGGATGCAGACCTGGGTGGCGCTGCCGAAGTCACATGAAGAGATCGAGCCGGCGTTCTACCACCACGCCGCGGCCACCCTGCCCGAGCAGCGCCGCAACGGTGCCTGGCTGCGCGTCATCGCCGGCCGCGCCTATGGCGAGGAATCGCCGGTGAAGGTGTTCGCCGACACCCTCAACGTGGCAATCGATCTCGACCCGGATGCGGAAATCGATATCGACGACGGCCACCGCGAGCGCGCGCTGTACATCCTCGAAGGCGACGCACAGCTGGATGGCGTGGACATCCCTGCACAGCATCTGGTGATTCCCGAAGCCGGCGCACGTGGCCGCCTGCGCGCGAAGACGCCGGTGAAGGCGATGCTGTTCGGTGGCGAGCCGCTGGATGGCCCGCGTCACCTGTGGTGGAACTTCGTGTCCAGCTCGAAGGAACGCATCGAGCAGGCCAAGCACGATTGGGAGGCCGGCCGCTTCGGCACCATTCCGGGCGACGACAAGGAATTCATCCCGCTGCCGCAGTACTGAACATCGCGTGTTGCACACATCTGAAGGTGTATCCCTGCACCCGGCGTTGACGCTACAGTCACCCGCTGATCATTGAAATGTGACATAAATCACACTTTCGACCGTCAAAGGAGTGCAACACATGAGCATGGGTAAACGCTTGTCCGCCGAATTCCTCGGCACGTTCTGGCTGGTTCTGGGTGGCTGCGGCAGTGCGGTGCTGGCCGCCAAGTTCGGCGGTGACAGCAATCCGCTGGGTATCGGGTTCCTCGGCGTGGCGCTCGCCTTCGGCCTGACCGTGGTGACCGGCGCCTATGCGTTCGGCCATATCTCCGGCGCGCACTTCAATCCGGCGGTCAGCGTCGGCCTGTGGGCCGGTGGCCGCTTCCCGACCAAGAACCTGGTGCCGTACATCATCGCCCAGGTGGCTGGTGGCCTGTTGGCCGGCTTCATCCTGCTGCAGATCGCCTCGGGGGCCAGCGGCTTCGCCATCGACGGCAGCCAGGCCGGTGCGTTCGCCAGCAATGGCTATGGTGCGCTGTCGCCCGGCGGTTACAGCGTGGCGGCGGCCTTCCTGTGCGAAGTGGTGCTGACCGCCGTGTTCCTGATCGTGATCATGGGCGCCACCCACGGCAAGGCACCGGCTGGCTTCGCGCCGCTGGCGATCGGCCTGTCGCTGACCCTGATCCATCTGATCAGCATCCCGGTCACCAACACCTCGGTGAACCCGGCCCGCTCCACCGCCGTGGCCTTCTTCGCCGGCAGCGGGGCGGTCAGCCAGCTGTGGCTGTTCTGGGTCGCCCCGCTGCTGGGCGGTGCGATCGGCGGCATCATCTACAAGTGGCTCGGCAACGACCGCTGAGGCCTGTGCGGACCATTGCGGCCGACCTTCGGCCGCAATGGTTACGCTTGTAACCGCAATTTGTGCGATCGCTCACGTTCCGTTAAGGTTGAGTTGACCGTCCGTGCACATGCCGGCCGGCGGGGCATCCGGGGATGGGATGCCAAGGCCGCCGGTCCATCCGACGGAGCCACGACACACCACCTTGGGGGATGCATGAAGTTCGCGCCTGTAGTGTTGTCGAGCCTGCTGTTCGCTGCGGCCCAGGCCGCCGCGCAGGCTCCCACCGAATGTCCTTCATTGCCGGCCAACAGCGGCCTGCAGTGGCAACAGCAGGCACAGGCCGATTTCCTGGTCTGCCGTGCCAGCACCAGCGATGGCCGCGAGGTACTGAGCCTGATGCTCAGTGCACGCGATCCCAACCTTCCATTGAACCGCTCGCTGCGCCACGAAAAGGGCAGCTTCGGCGGTGAATCACTGTACTGGTACCAGCCCGATCTGGGAGGCCAGCAGCCGCCCGGTTATGCCGAGCGCCGCATCAGCGTGGTCAAGCTCGACAAAGGGCGTTACGCGCAGATTTCGCTGTATCCGGACAGCTCGCAGGAACTGGGTTCGCTGCAACAGCTGGCGCAGGGGATGAGCCTGACCCCGTCGGCCGTGGCTGCCGGGAACTGACGATGGCGGGGATGACTGCCTTGCAGCATCCCCGCAATGCGAGCCGACCTGACGGTAGTGCCGGCCGCTGGCCGGCACCTCGATCCGCCGTGACCGCAGGCAGTTGCCGGCCAGCGGCCGGCACCGCCTCAGAACTTGCCTTCCTGGAAATCGACGAAGGCCTGCATCAGTTCCTGCCGCGTGTTCATCACGAACGGGCCATGGCGCATCACCGGTTCTCGCAACGGACGACCAGCCACCAGGATCAGCCGCGCACCCTCGCTGCCGGCCGACAGATGCAGCTGCTCGCCACCGCCCAGCACCGCCAGTTCCTGGCGGGCGACGTCGCGCGCCGCGTCCTGCTCACCCACCGTCACCGCACCTTCGAACACATACGCGAAGGCGTTGTGCCCTTCCGGCAAGGCATAGGTCCAGGCGCGATCCGGGGCCAGCGTGATGTCCAGGTACAGCGGATCGGTGGCCGGCTGCACGATCGGGCCCTGCGTGCCATCCACGTTGCCGGCGATCACCTTCACTTCCACGCCGGCGTCCGGCTGCACCACGGGAATGCGCTCGGGCGCGAACTCCTGGTACTTCGGCTCGGTCATCTTCTCTTTCGCCGGCAGGTTCACCCACAGCTGGAAGCCGCGCATCTGACCGCTTTCCTGCTCGGGCATTTCCGAATGCACCAGGCCACGGCCTGCGGTCATCCACTGCACGCTGCCCGGGGTAAGCAGGCCCTCGTTGCCGTGGTTGTCGCGATGCCGCATGCGCCCGTCGAGCATGTAGGTGACGGTCTCGAAACCGCGATGCGGATGCTCCGGGAAGCCGGCGATGTAGTCCTCGGCACGGTCGGTGCCGAATTCATCGAGCAGCAGGAACGGGTCCAGGTCAGGCAGCGTCGGGCCGCCGATGACGCGGGTCAGGCGCACGCCGGCACCGTCGGAGGTGGGCATGCCACGGATGGTCCGCAGTACGCGGACCGGTTCGGGAAAGCTCATGGCGACTCCTGTTGGATGGATGCCACTGAAGATGGACGCCACATGGCCGCACGCCAATGGACGGCGCCGCAACCGATTGTTCCATCCCTGATGTTCGCTGCATGTCAGCACAACAAGCGTACGACCAAAGTACTACCGCCGATTCGTCCTGTGCCAATTGACCCTGCCGAGGGCACGCGGGACTCTTTGACTGTCTTTCCGGGAGAGAGCACCTCATGAAAGGGTTTTCCAAAATAGGCTGGGCGGTACTCGCCCTGCTCGGCGCCTTCTGTCTGGGCACCGTGGCCCTGCGCCGCGGCGAACACATCAATGCCCTGTGGATCGTCGTCGCCGCCGTTTCGCTGTACCTGGTGGCCTACCGCTTCTACAGCCTGTTCATCGCCAACAAGGTGATGCAGCTGGATCCGACCCGGGCCACCCCGGCGGTGATCAACAACGATGGCCTGGACTACGTGCCGACCAACAAGCACGTGCTGTTCGGTCACCATTTCGCAGCCATTGCCGGTGCCGGCCCGCTGGTGGGACCGGTGCTGGCCGCACAGATGGGCTACCTGCCCGGCCTGCTGTGGCTGGTGGTGGGCGTGGTGCTGGCCGGCGCGGTGCAGGACTTCATGGTCCTGTTCCTGTCCAGCCGCCGCAACGGCCGCTCCCTGGGCGATCTTGTGCGGGAAGAGATGGGCCAGGTGCCCGGCACCATCGCGCTGTTCGGTGCGTTCCTGATCATGATCATCATCCTGGCGGTGCTGGCGATGGTGGTGGTCAAGGCGCTGGCCGAAAGCCCGTGGGGCATGTTCACGGTGATCGCGACGATGCCCATCGCGATCCTGATGGGCGTGTACATGCGCTACATCCGCCCCGGCAGGATCGGCGAGATTTCGGTGGTCGGCCTGATCCTGCTGCTGGCCGCGATCTGGTACGGCGGCAAGGTCGCCGCCGATCCGGTCTGGGGCCCGGCCTTCACCTTCACCGGCACCCAGATCACCTGGATGCTGATCGGTTACGGCTTCGTCGCCTCGGTGCTGCCGGTGTGGCTGCTGCTGGCCCCCCGCGATTACCTGTCGACCTTCCTCAAGATCGGCACCATCATCGCACTGGCCGTCGGCATCCTGATTGTGATGCCGGAACTGAAGATGCCGGCGCTGACCCAGTTCGCTGCCAGTGGTGATGGCCCGGTATGGAAGGGCGGCATGTTCCCGTTCCTGTTCATCACCATCGCCTGCGGTGCGGTCTCCGGCTTCCACGCGTTGATTTCCTCCGGCACCACGCCGAAGCTGCTGGCCAATGAGGCGCACATGCGCTACATCGGCTACGGCGGCATGCTGATGGAATCGTTCGTGGCGGTGATGGCGCTGGTCGCAGCCTCGATCATCGATCCGGGCATCTACTTCGCGATGAACAGCCCGGCGGCGGTGATCGGCGCCGATGCTGCGTCGGCGGCGCACTACATCACCAACACCTGGGGCTTCACCATCACGCCCGAGCAGCTGACCGCGACCGCAGCGGCCATTGGTGAACCGACCATCCTGCATCGCGCAGGTGGCGCACCGACACTGGCGGTGGGCATCGCGCAGATCCTGCACGAAGCGATTCCCAGTGGCAGCGACGCGATGATGGCGTTCTGGTACCACTTCGCGATCCTGTTCGAAGCGTTGTTCATCCTCACGGCAGTCGACGCTGGCACCCGTGCCGGTCGCTTCATGCTGCAGGACCTGCTGGGCAATTTCGTGCCGGCCCTGAAGAAGACCGAATCGTGGACCGCCAACATCATCGGTACCGCCGGTTGCGTGGCGCTGTGGGGCTACCTGCTCTACACCGGCGTGGTCGATCCGTTCGGTGGCATCCAGACGCTGTGGCCGCTGTTCGGCATCTCCAACCAGATGCTGGCGGGTATCGCACTGATGCTGGGCACGGTGGTGCTGTTCAAGATGAAGCGTGACCCCTATGCGTGGGTGACGGCCGTGCCGGCCATCTGGCTGCTGATCTGCACCACCTACGCCGGCTTCATCAAGATCTTCGACAGCAATCCGGCGCAGGGCTTCCTGGCCCAGGCACACAAGTTCCAGGCCGCCCTCGCCAGCGACACCATCACGGCACCGGCCAAATCGGTGGCGCAGATGAAGCAGATCGTGGTCAACGCCTACGTCAACACCGGCCTGACCGCGCTGTTCCTGCTGGTGGTGGGCGCAGTGCTGGTGTATTCGATCAAGACCATCCTGGCAGCCCGCCGCAATCCGCAGCGCAGCGACCGCGAGACCCCGTACGTGGCGCTGAAGCCACATGAAATGGTGGATCTGTGATGAGCACGCAACTGGTTCCCGCCGGCCAGTACCAGGCACACCGCCGTATCTGGCGGCGCCTGGTGCAGACCGCACGACTGTGCTGTGGCATTCCTGATTACGACAACTACGTCCGGCACATGCTGGAAAAGCATCCGGACCAGGAGCCGATGGATTACAAGACGTTCTTCCGCGAGCGCCAGGAAGCGCGCTACGGCGGACGCAACGGTGGTCGCTGCTGTTGAGGTTCCAGGGTGGGTGCCGGGCTTGCAGCCCGGCGCCCGCAGAGGCCGGAGCAACGGCAACAGCTGAGGCGTCGGCTCTGGGTTTCTGTGTGCTTGGCGAGGTGGTGTCGGATGGCGGGGACGCCGTAAACCCATCCCTGGGGGCTTGGCCGCGGCATCCATGCCGCGGACACCCCGCCATCCGACACCACCCCACCTTCGACAGATTTCCGGTGACGGCGAGATGCATCAGGGGTCAGATCCGTTTCCTCCGGGAAACGGATCTGACCCCTTCCATGTTCATGGAGGCCCATGAAATGCATCCACGCATGGCGTGGATCTACGCAGGCATGACGCCGGGGCGGCCCGGACTCAACCGTTGGCCATCCACTTCAGGATCAGGCCAGTGACATAGGCCAGCCCGGTGCCGGTGGCGTAGCCCACCGTGCCCAGCAGCACGCCCACCGGAGCCAGCGTCGGATGGAACGCCGCAGCCACCACGGGGGCCGAAGCGGCTGCGCCGATGTTGCCCTGCGAACCGATCGCGAAGAAGAACAGCGGCGCGCGCAGCAGCTTGGCCACCACCCACAGCACCAGCACATGCGTGGCCATCCAGATCGCGCCGAGCAGGAACAGCCACGGCCGATCCAGCAGCGACAGCAGGTTCATCTGCATGCCGATGCAGGCGATCAGGAAGTACAGGAACACTGTGCCCAGCCGCGAAGCGCCCGCGGCTTCCAGCCGGCGCGCACGGGTGAAGCTCAGGCCCAGGCCCATCGCGGTGGACAGCAGGATCACCCACACGAACTGGCTGTCCAGGCTGAACTGGCTGGCCCAGCTGACATTGGCCTTGAACCAGCCCGCCAGCGGCGCGGCGATGGCATGGGCCAGGCCAACGCCGCCCAGTGCCACGCCGACGATCACCATCAGGTCGGTCATGCTGGGAATGCGCGCGTTCTGCGCCTCGTAGGCACTGATGCGCGCCTTCATCTCGTCGATGGCACGGGTATCGGCACCGTTGCGGGTATCGATCTGCTGCGCGCGGTTGGCCAGGAACAGCAGGATGGCCATCCACAGGCTGGCGCAGGCCACGTCGACCACCGCGAACTGGCCGAAGGTGGTGGCATCGGTGCCGAACACTTCACGCATGGCCACCATGTTGGCGCCGCCGCCGATCCAGCTGCCGGCCAGCGCCGCCATGCCGGCCCAGGTATCACCGGCCACGGTTTCGGGGTGGATCAGCTTCATCAGCTGGAACGAGACGATGGCGCCGAGCATGATGCCGGCGGTACCGGCGCAGAACACGATCAGCAGTTTCGGGCCGAGCTTGGCAATACCCTTGAGGTCGATCGACAGGGTCAGCAGGACCAGCGCGGCCGGCAGCAGCACGTCACGCGCGACCGGGTTGTACAGCGAGGTGTTGTGGCCGTCGATGACACCGGCGGTGTTGTAGATGGCGGGGACGAAGTAGCACAGCAGCAGCGCCGGCACCCAGGCGAAGATCTTCTTCAACAACGGGGTCGGGCCACTGGCAGCCCAGAAGATCAGGGCCAGGGTGGCGGCAATCAGGCCCAGGCCAACGATGTCGTTGCTGATCAGGGCAGTAGCGGGTTCGGTCGGCATGGGATCCTCTGTCGATCGAAAGAGCGGGAAAAAAAAGCGCCGCATGAAGCGGCGCACCCCGAGATTAACATTGTCTTCACGCCGGGTCATGCTGCAGTGCCGGCTGCCCTTTCCCGGAGCCACTCCCATGCAGCTCGGCGCCTTCTCCGTCAGCCTCTCGGTCAGGGACCTGGCGGCCTCCCGCAGCTTCTACGAAGCACTGGGCTTCTCGGTGACCGGTGGCGAGCCGGCGCAGAACTGGCTGGTGATGCGCAACAACGGCGTCATCATCGGCCTGTTCCAGGGCATGTTCGAGGGCAACCTGCTCACCTTCAACCCGGGCTGGGACCAGCACAAGCAGGAACTGCCCCACTTCCAGGATGTACGTGAACTGCAGGCGGAACTGGATGCGAAGGGCATTGAACTGGCGGTGCGTACCGACCCTCATGGGCGGGGCACCGGCTACCTGCAGTTGGCCGATCCCGACGGCAATGTGATCCTGATCGACCAGCATGTGGCGCGGCCGAACGGCTGGTAATGCGAACGGACATTGCGTGGGCAGGCGTCGACCTTGGTCGACGGGCAGCATGCCAACCAAGGTTGGCATCTACCAGGACGGCCGGTTCAGGCCGGACGTGAAGCGCTGAAATCGAGCGTGGCGCGCGTGCCACGCGGCTCGCAGGGCTGCAGCTGCAGGGTCCAGCCAAGGTGCTCGCAGAGCCTGGCGATCAGGTCCAGGCCGATGCCGCCGCCACGGTCGGCGCGCTCGCCACGGGCCATCCGCGCGTGGATCGCCGCAATCTCCTCCGGGCTCATGCCATGTCCCGGATCCTGCAGGGTCAGCACCGCCGACGAGCTCAGGCGCAATTCAATGTGGCCACGCCCGCTGTTCTCGATGGCATTGCGCAGCAGGTTGCCGATCGCGGCCTGCACGACGGCCAGCGGCGCGACAATATCCACCGGGGCCGCCTGGATGCCGATGCTCAGGTCCTTGTCACCGAGCAGGTGGCGATGGTCGTCGACGATTTCCGGCAGCAGCTGGTCCAGGGCGATGCGCTCGGCGCGCGCGGCCAGGCGCGCCGGGTCACGGGCCAGCACCAGCAGCAGTTCGATCAGCTGCTCCACGCTCTGCGCGGTGCGCAGCACGCGTTGCATCTGCTGGCGCGCGCGCTCGGGCAGGCCCGGCTGTTCCAGTGCCAGCTCTGCGGCACCGGTCATCACCGCAATCGGCGTACGCAGCTCGTGGCTGGCGGTGCTGATGAACACCCGCTCGCGTTCGACAAACTGCTCGTTGCGGTCCAGATAGTCGTTCAGTGCATCGGCAATGGTATGCAGCTCGGAGCTGCCGCGCGGGTCGACCTCGATGCGCTGGCCCTGGACGCCCGGCCGCAGCGCGGCGATGTGCTGCGCCAGCAGGCTCAACGGGCGCACCATGCGTTCCATGCCGAACGACGCCATCAGCACGGTGACGAAGATCATGATCACCCCGGCCAGCATCACCCAGCGCGTGGCGAACTGTTCCAGGTCATGGAAGTCGGAAATGTCCAGCGCCAGCGCCACCCGCCCCATCGAGCCGGTGTCACGCACCATCACCGCAGTCTGCCGCCCATTGATCGGCACCCCGTCATGCAGCCCCGGGTGCAGCAGGCGCACGCTTTCCGGCATGTTGCCTTCATCGAAGCGGAACAGGCTGAGCGTGTCCGAGTCCTGCCAGCGATAGTGCGGCTCGTGCTCGGTGTGCTCGACGATGCTGTCCAGTTCGGAATTGAGCAGCGCGCGCCAGGCAGCGTGCTCCGCATGTTCATGCACGTAGTTGCCGACGCTGAACACCGCGATCGACAGCAGCGCCAGATAGCCCAGCAACCACCACACCACGCGCCGGTACAACGGCCCCGGCTTACTCGCCTTCATCATCATCCTTGCCGGCATCGCTGGGCGTGGTCACGGCCAAGCGGTAACCCACCCGCGGCAGGGTATGGATCAGTTTCTCGGCGAACGGTCCGTCCACACTGCGGCGCAGCTCGTAGACATGCGAACGCAGCAGGTCGCCATCCGGCGGTTCGTCGCCCCACAGAGCGAATTCCAGCTGCTGGCGGGTCACCGCGCCGGGGCTGGCGCGCATGAGCACTTCCAGCAGCTTGCGGCAGGCCGGGTACAGGTGCAGCACCTGGGTGCCGCGCTGGGCTTCCAGGGTGGCCAGATCCAGCACCAGATCGCCCACCTGCAGGCGCTTGCGCGGGTTGCGGCCCTGCGCACGCAGCAGCAGCGCTTCCAGCCGCACCTCCAGCTCCGGGAGTGCGAACGGCTTGGTCAGGTAGTCGTCGGCACCGGCGCGGAAGCCGGCAATCTTGTCCGGCAGCTCGTCACGCGCGGTCAGCATGATCACCGGCACTTCCGATGCATGCTCGGCGCGCAGCCGGCGCAGCACCTCCGGGCCCTCCATGCGCGGCAGCATCCAGTCCAGGATGACGGCGTCATACGGATGGCTCCCGGCCAGGTGCAGTCCGGTGATGCCATCCGGCGCCACGTCGAGCACGTGCCCGCGCGACTCGAAATAGTCGAACAGGTTGGCCACCAGCTGGCGGTTGTCCTCGATCACCAACAGACGCATGCACGAAACACCCACGGAAGTTCGTACCATGGTAGCGCCGCACATGTCGGAATGCGGTCGCCCCGGCGCCGCTCTGACGCTTTTCCCACCCCCGCCACCTCAGAATGGCCGTTTTGCTCCCGGAGCCTGCCGTGCCCGTAGCCCTGCCCCGCCGTTGGCGCCTGCCCCTGTTGTGGCTGCTGATCATTGCTGCGCTGGCAGCGGGGATCGGCCTTCGGCAGCCGCAGCCGCCGGACGAGCCGCGCTTCGTGCTGGCGGCCCGGACCATGGTCGAGAGCGGGCAATGGCTGCTGCCGCACCGTGGCGTGGAACTGTATGCGGAGAAGCCACCCGTCTTCATGTGGCTGCAGGCCGCCGCCTACGAGATCGTCGGCAGCTGGCAGTGGTCCTTCCTGCTGCCGTCGTTGCTGGGCGCCCTGCTCAGCCTGTGGCTGGTGTCGGACCTGGCGCGGCGGCTGTGGTCGCCACGACATTCCATCTACGCCCTCGCTGCGCTGTTCTGCACCCTGCAGTTCGGGCTGATGGCCAAGCGCGCGCAGATCGACATGGTGCTGGTGGGCATGACCACCGTGGCCCTCTGGGGCCTGATGCGTCATCTGTGTGAACGCCGCAACCTGCCTGCCCTGTGGCTGGCCGGCTTCGCCGCAGGCGTCGGCACGGTGACCAAGGGCGTGGGTTTCCTGCCGCTGCTGATGGTGCTGCCCTGGTTCGGCTGGTGGCTGTACCAGCGCCGCCGCGGACGCACGGTGGAGGGTCCGCATCCGGCAACCCTGCTGTGGCTGATCCCGGCCTTCCTGCTGGGTGTCGGGGTGTGGCTGGCGCCGCTGGGCTGGGCCCTGCTGCACACGCCCAGTGCCGAACTGCAGGCTTATGCGCACGAGCTGCTGTTCAAGCAGACCGGCACCCGTTATGCCAATGCGTGGCACCACCGGCAGCCCGCCTGGTATTACCTGCAGGTGATCCTTACCCTGTGGCTGCCGGGCAGCCTGCTGCTGCCGATGCTGTTCAAGCCCTGGTGGCGCCGTATCCGCCGTGGCGACCGCCGCCAGTGGCTGCTGCTGGGCTGGGCCGTGCTGGTGCTGGTGTTCTTCAGCGCCAGCCCGGGCAAGCGCGAGGTGTACCTGCTGCCGATGTTGCCGGCGATGGCGCTGGCCGTAGCCCCGCTGCTGCCCGGCCTGCTGCGCCGCCTGTGCGTTCGCCGCTACCTGTTCGGCTACAGCGTGGTGCTGATGCTGGCCACTGGCACGCTGGGCGTGATGCTGCTGACCGAACACGCTTGGGCGGTGGCCCAGCTGGAACGCCGCGCCATGCCCGATACCCTGCTGCCGGTGCTGGGCGATGGCCTGCTGACCTTCGCCATCGCGCTGGCCACGCTGATCGTGTGGCTGCGGGTGCGCCGCGCGGCGACGCTGGTGCTGCTGACCCACGGCATGCTGTGGATGCTCTACGGCCTGGTACTGATCCCGGCGCTGGATCCCTATGCATCGGCGTCAGCGCTGATGCGCCGGGTCGGCGCGCGGATCGGACCGGATGCCGAACTGGCGCTGGTGGCCTGGCGCGAGCAGAACCTGCTGCAGGCCGACCGCCCGGTACGCGAATTCGGCTTCAAGCGGCCCTGGGCAGAGCAATGGCATGACGCCGGCCCTTGGCTCGCTGAGGCGCCGGACAAGCGCTGGCTGCTGGTGCTGGACGATGCGATGAGCCCCTGCGTGGATCCGGCCAAAGTGATCGACATCGGTGTTGCCAACAGGAATCGTTGGCAACTGCTTCCCGGTACCGCATGGAACCCGGAGTGCCACGCCGAGCGGGCAGGATCGACCGCCGAAGAAGACTGAACGTTGACACGTGCCGGACGAACATTAACCCGGCACGAACGAGCATCCGACCCTTCTCCGACATCCAGGTGACGAGCATGACTGCGGATTCCCGAACCGCCCCTTCCCAGCATGCCCGTCCGTCCCCTTGATTCGGTAGCGCCGCTTGCGACATCACCACTGGCGTCTCGATTTGCCGTAACTCACCTCTGGCTGCCTGTCGCAATCGGTCTGCCATTGTTTACGCTGCTGATGGACTTCGGCGGTGATCAATGGGTGGCCGATCACGTGTTCCGTCTTGAAGGCAGCCACTGGGCGCTGCAGGACGCCTGGATCACCCGCAGCGTCGTGCACAAGGCCGGCAAATGGTTGAGCACGGCGGCAGCGCTGGTCGTGACCCTGCTGTGCTTCCACCACTGGCGTAGGGGTCGCGATCGCACCCTGCAATGGGCGCTGCTTTATGTCGTGATTGCCATGGCACTGGGCACCGGCGTGATCTCCCTGCTGAAGTCGCTGGTGCCGATGGAATGCCCGTGGGACCTGCTGCGCTACGGTGGCCACCAGCCTTTCATCGGTCTGTTCACCCTGCGCCCGGAAGGCATGCCGGCACAGGCCTGCTTCCCGGCAGGCCACGCCAGCGCAGGCTATGCGTGGCTCTGCCTGTATTTCTTCGCGTTGCTGTGGCGGCCGTCCTGGCGCTGGACCGGGCTCTGGATCGGCCTCGGCACCGGCCTGGTGTTCGGGATCAGCCAGCAGTTGCGGGGCGCCCATTTCCTTTCGCATGACATTGCCACCGCGTTGATATGTTGGCTGCTTTCGTTGGGCCTGTATGTTCTGATCCACCGTCAGCTGGACCGTCCCCACCGCCAGGAGGCAAACGCATGAGTGCATCGGTCCAACGCCCCGCCCGCCTCCCCGCCCTTGCGGGTCTTCGCAACTGGCGACCGCAGCTCTCCACGGAAGCACTGATCGCGCTGACCAGCCTGTTCTTCGCGGTGGCCGGCAACGGCCTGTTCTGGCACAGCGCGATGGCCAGCCATCCGGGCAGCCTGCGTTACGCGCTTTCGCTGCTGCTGTTGCTGCTGGGTGCACACGGCGTGCTGCTGGGCATCCTGGTCTGGCGCTGGAATGCCAAAGTGGTAATCAGCCTGTTGCTGCTGGTGACGGCGTTCGCTGCGCACTACATGAGCCGCTACCACATCTATCTGGATGCGGACATGCTGCGCAACGTGCTGGCGACCGACCCGAAGGAGAGCCGCGAGCTGATGACCGTATCGCTGCTGTGGCCGGTGCTGCTGCTGGCCGTGCTGCCGATGGTGGTGCTGTGGCGCGTGCAGCTGCGCCGACGCAGTTGGGGCCGCAGCCTGCTGTGGCGACTCGGCTTCCTGGTCGTGGCGGCGACGACCGCAGTTGGCGGTGCGCTGATCTCGTTCCAGGATGTCTCGGCGCTGATGCGCAACCAGCGCGAAGTACGCTATCTCGCCACCCCGGCCAACGTGCTGCTCGGTATGCCGCGCGCGCTGCGTGGCGACAACCCGGTGCAGCGCGCGCCGAAGCTGCCGATCGGCACCGACGCCAAGGCCACGCCACGCGCCCCGGCCAGCAAGCCGCGCCTGCTGGTGATCGTCATGGGCGAAACCGTGCGCGCGCAGAACTGGGGGCTCAACGGTGGCCGCAACACCACCCCGGAGTTGGCTCAGGCACCGGTGATCAACTTCCCCGACATGCACTCCTGCGGCACCAGCACCGAAGTATCGCTGCCGTGCCTGTTCTCGCCGTGGGGACGCCACGACTACGATGAAAAGAAGATCCGTGCACACCAGTCGCTGCTGCACGTGCTGAACCGCGCCGGCATCGCGCCGTTGTGGCGTGACAACCAGTCCGGCTGCAAGAGCGTCTGCGAAGGGCTGGAGTTCCAGTCGCTATCCGATGCGACCACGCCGGGGCTGTGCGCCGATGGCCGCTGCATGGACGAGATCCTGCTGCAGGACCTGGCCGCCCAGGTGCGTGCCAAGCCCGGCGACCGCGTGGTGGTGCTGCACCAGCTGGGCAACCACGGCCCGGCCTACTTCGAGCGTTACCCGGCAGCCTTCGCGCGCTTCAAGCCAACCTGCGACACCCGTGACATCGGCCGTTGCTCTCGCGAAGAGATCACCAACAGCTATGACAACGCGGTGTTGTACACCGATCATTTCCTGAGCAAGACCATCGGCACCCTGCAGGGCATGCAGGATTACGACACGGCGATGATCTACCTGTCCGATCATGGTGAATCGCTGGGCGAGAAGGGCCTGTTCCTGCATGGCGTGCCGTATGCGATCGCTCCGGCCGAGCAGACCCGCGTACCGATGACGATGTGGTTCTCGCCGGGCTTCGCCAGCAGCCGTGGGTTGGACCTGCAGTGCGTGCGCAAGCGTTCGGCGGCCTATACCGACCACGACAACCTGTTCCCGTCGGTGCTGGGCCTGATGCAGGTCAAGACCTCGCTGTACGAGCGCGATCGCGACCTGTTCGCCAACTGCGAAGGTTGAGGGTTGTTCGGCAGGGCTTGCAGCCCTGCACCTGCGGTAGTGCCGGCCGCTGGCCGGCAGCCTCGACAGCAACAGCAACAGCAACAGCAACAGCAACAGCAAAAGCAAAAGCAAAAGCAAAAGCTGGCATTCCGTGGATTGGCGGGGTGGGTCCGGTTGCGGGGGACGCTGCAAGTACGTCCATGTAAGCTCGGTCGCCGCATCCATGCGGCTCACGCCCCCGCAACCGGACCCACCCCGCCTTCGACAGATTTCCGCGATCTGTTGGAACGACCTTGGGGTCGGATCCGTTTTCCTGAGGAAAACGGATCCGACCCCATTTTGATTTTCGATACCTGACAGATGTGTCGACCAAGGTCGACACCCACCAACGGCCGCCGCGATCTGTCAGAGGTGGGGCGGTGTGGGCTTGCAGGACCGTTGGCGCCATGGATGGCGCCATCGAGCCCCCATGGATGGGTTTACGGCGTGTCCTGCAAGCCCACACCGCCCCGCCATCCCACGGATAGCCCGCTTCTGCTGTTGCTTTGGCCGTTGCCGTTGCTTCTGCGGGTGCAGGGCGCAGCCCTGCCGAACCCGGCCGACTTCCGCCACTTGCGGTCGCAGCCACTGCCCACTAGCCTTCGGCCGTCGTTCACCACCCAAGGACCGCCCGTGAAACACCGTCATCTCCTGCTGGCCTCGGCAATCGCCGCCGCCACGCTGGCCCTGGCCGCCTGCAAGAAGGAAGCTGCCCCAGGCACCGATACCGCCAGCAGCAGCGCCCCGGCCGGCGAAACCGCCGACCAGTTCGTGGCCCGCATCAATGCCGAATTCAAGGCCGCCTACCCGGAGATGACCTCGGCGCAGTGGCTGTCTTCCACCTACATCAACAGTGATTCGGAACGCATCGCGGCCAAGGCCAACGAGCGCTCGCTGACCCAGCTCAACAGCTGGATCGAGCAGGCCGCCAAGTTCGATGGCAAGCCGATGAGCGAGGACAGCAAGCGCGCGATCCACCTGCTGAAACTGATGTCCTCGATGCCGGCGCCGCGCGATCCGGCCAAGCTGGCCGAGCTGACCCAGATCGCCACCCGCATGGAAGGCAGCTACGGCGCTGGCAAGTACTGCACCGACGCCAACGATCCGAACTCCTGCCGCCAGCTGGGCGAGCTGGAACAGGTACTGGCGCGCAGCCGCGACTACGACAAGCAGCTTGACGCCTGGCAGGGCTGGCACAGCACCACCAAGAGCATGCGCGGCGACTACCAGAAGTTCGTCGGCCTGGTGAACGAAGGCGCCAAGGGCATGGGCTTCACCGATGCCGGCCAGATGTGGCGCAGCGGCTACGACATGCCGCCGGAGCAGATCGGCCCGGAAACCGACCGCCTGTGGGAACAGGTCAAGCCGATGTACGAGCAGCTGCACTGCTACGCGCGCGGCAAGCTGGACAAGACCTATGGCAAGGACAAGGCCGAAGTAGGCAATGGCCTGATCGCCGCGCACCTGCTGGGCAACATGTGGCAGCAGGACTGGTCGAACCTGTGGGACCAGCTGGAACCGTACCCGGGCGCCGGCAGCCTGGACATCACCGCGGCGCTGGAAAAGCAGTACCAGACCAACCTGAGCGCGGCGCTGGCCAAGGCCGGCAAGGATGCCAACGTGGCCGCGCAGTACAAGGCGCAGCGCGAGGCCGAACTGCGTACCGCCAAGCAGATGACCGAGCGCGCGCAGGACTTCTACGTGTCGCTGGGCATGCCGTCGCTGCCGCAGTCCTACTGGGAAAAGACCCAGTTCATCAAGCCTGACGACCGCGACGTGGTCTGCCACGCCAGTGCCTGGGACATGAACATGGAAGGCGACGTGCGCACCAAGATGTGCATCAAGCCGAACGAAGAGAACTTCACCACCATCTACCACGAGCTGGGCCACATCTATTACGACCTGGCCTACAACCCGCTGCCGCCGCTGTTCCAGGGCGGTGCCAACGATGGCTTCCATGAAGCGATCGGCGACACCATCGTGCTGGCGATGACGCCCAAGTACCTCAGCTCGATCGGCCTGGTCGATGCGCCGACCGAAAGCCGCGAGGCGGTCATCAACAACCAGATGCGCATGGCGCTGTCAGGCGTGTCGTTCCTGCCGTTCGGGCTGATGATCGACCGCTGGCGCTGGGGCGTGTTCGATGGCTCGATCACTGCCGACAACTACAACAAGGCGTGGTGGGACCTGAAGGCCAAGTACCAGGGCGTGGCGCCGGCCAGCACCCGTGGCGAAGAGTTCTTCGATCCGGGCGCGAAGTACCACGTGCCGGGCAACACTCCGTACACCCGCTACTTCCTGGCGCGCATCCTGCAGTTCCAGTTCTACAAGGGCCTGTGCGACGCGTCCGGCTACAAGGGCCCGCTGCATGAGTGCACCTTCTACGGCAACAAGGAAGCCGGCCAGAAGTACTGGGCGATGCTGAGCAAGGGTGCCAGCCAGCCGTGGCAGGCCACGCTGAAGGAGCTGACCGGTACCGACAAGCTCGATGCCGGCCCGATGATCGAGTACTTCACCCCGGTCAACGAGTGGCTGAAGCAGCAGAACGAAGGCCAGATGTGCGGCTGGCAGGCCAACGCGGCCCCGGCGGCGAAATGAAAAAAGGGGCGGGTCCGAAAGGATCCGCCCCTTTCCGGTAGTGCCGGCCGCCGGCCGGCAACTGCACGGTGAAAATCCGTCTGGCAGCCAGCCAGCGGCCGGCTCTACCGCAACAGCGGTCAGCTGTTCTTCTTCGCGGCCATCGCTGCGGCCAGCTCGGCCTTGAATTCCTCGAAGGTCTGGCCCTTCTCCCTGGCTTCGGCCTGTGCGGCATCGCGCAGCGCGTCGGAGTACATCAGGCGCACCGGCGTGCCATTGCGTTCGTGCAACTCACCGGCCTGCATGATCAGCGCCAGCACCTGTGCGGCGCTTTCGCTGTGGCCGGCAATGCGGCCATCCATGCCCAGCACCCATTCGCCGTCGCGGCGCACGACACCGGCCAGCAGGGTGCGCTGTGCATCGCGCAGTTCCGCATGCGGCTCCACCGGCGAGGCCTGCGCGGCGGCCTTGTTGGCGGCCTGCTTTTCCTGGCGACGGCGCTGGTCGCGGCGGGTCTTGGAGCTGGTGGACATGGTGCGGTACCGCTGCGAAGGGGGGCGCAAGGATAGCGCACCCCGCCCGCAGCAACGCTTCACACCCCTCAGTCCAGCACTTTGCCGTGCCGCCAGTAGCCCATGAAGGTGATCGCGCGGCGGTCCAGCCCGCAATCACGCACCAGGTGGCGGCGGATCGCCATCACCGCCCCCGCCTCGCCCGCCACCCAGGCATACAGCGGCCCGGCCACACCGGTTTCGGCCTGCTCCCAGAGGATCTGCGTATCGACGTCGATCTCCTCCAGCGCATCGCCGGCAGTCACGCCCGAGGTCGCTGCCAACCGCGCCTGGACCGCCTGCAGCAACCGCTGTCCGTAGGCGGCCTGCCCGCGCGGCAGCCAGACCAGCTCGGCGCTGGAGGGCGCCTTCAGGTGCACCGCATCACCGGCCTGCGCCACCTCCAGCAGCGCCAGCGTGCGCGGTGGGTCGACCATGGCCGCCAGTTCCTCGAGGATGCCGGCCACCGCAGGCAACGCGGTTTCATCGGCCACCAGCAGCACCTGGCCGACACCGGCCGGTGGCTTCCACTCCCAGCCCTCGCTGCTCTCGGCACAGTCGGCGTCCGGGGCCAGCAGCACCACGCGGTCGCCTGGGCGGGCGTGCATGGCCCAGCGCGAGGCGGGGCCGGTTTCGCCATGGATGACGAAATCGACGTCGACCTCGCCCTGCTCCGCGCGCAACTGGCGGATGGTGTAGGTACGCATCGGCGGGCGCTTGTCGTCCGGCAGGGCCCGGTAGCGTGGGTACCAGTCTTCACCGCTGGGGACCTGCGGCACCTCCTGGCCGGGCAAGGGGAAGAACACCTTGATGCGCTGGTCAGGGCCTTCGGTCTTCATCCGCGCCACGTCGGCACCGGTGAACACCATGCGGTCCAGGGAAGGGGAAAGAACGCGGCGCTCCTTCAGCGCCACCTCGAACAGGCGGTAGGTCTGCTGCGCAGCCATGGGGAACCTCATGCAACGACCTCGGATTGGCTGGCTGTCGTGCATCCACGCACCGGCTGGCTGGAGTGCCCAGCCTAGTCCGGTCGTTCCTCTTCGCAAGCGTTGCGGGCAAAGCGGCCGGCCCTACCCCTGCGCGCTGCTCAATGGCCCGTGCAGGCCGCCTGTACCGCGCGTTCACGCTGGTGTTCCCAGTACCAGAACACGAAGCCGGCGGCGAAGAACGCGGCCTGCCCCAGCGCCAGGTGCAGCGGGCTGGCGCTGAGCAGCGGCGACACCACGCCGGCCACCACCGTGCTGATCATCAGCTGCACGAAGGCCTGCAGCGACGAGGCCAGGCCGCGCTGATGCGGGTACATGTCCAGCACCGCCAGCGCCAGGATCGGGAAGATCAATGCCATGCCCATGCCGCCCAGGAAGATCGGCAGCACCGCCCACGGCAGCACGAACTGCGGCGACAGCGCCACGTAGCCGACATTCAGCAGCACCGACAGCGCACACAGGCCGAAACCAATGGACACCTGGCGGGTGGGCGTGGTGTGCCCGGCCATGCGCCCCGACAGGAACGAGCCGGTGGTCATGCCGCCGATGGTGGGGATGAACAGCCAGGCAAAACCACCCTCGCCCAGATGCAGGTGCTGCATCACGAACACCGGCGCCGAGGAGATGTACAGGAAAATGCCGCCGAAACCGATGCTGCCGGCCAGCGCCAGGCGCAGGAACCGCGGGTTGAAACCGATGCGCACGTAATCACGCAGCAGCACGCGCGGCGACAACGGCACCCGTGCCTCCACCGGGTGGGTTTCCGGCAGGTAGCGTGCAGTGGCCGCCAGCAGGAGCAGCGCAAACACCACCAGGAACCAGAAAATCAGTGGCCAGCCGGCGCCGCTGAGCAGGATCCAGCCGCCGATGATCGGTGCGATGGCCGGAGCGATGCCGAACAGCATCGATACCTGGCTCATCAGGCGCTGCGCGTCGTGTCCGTGGTACAGGTCGCGGATCACCGCGCGGCCGACGATCATGCCGACGCCTGCTGACAGGCCCTGCAGCGCACGGAACGCCAGCAGCGTGGTCAGGTCGGTGGACAGCGCGCAGCCGACCGAAGCGCCGACGAACACCACCAGGCCACCGAGGATCACCCGCTTGCGGCCCCAGGCATCGGACAGCGGGCCGTGCGCAAGGCTCATCAGGCCGTAGAACAGCAGGTACACGCTGATGGTCTGCTGCACCGCCACCTCGTCCACCGCCAGGCGCTGGGCCAGCTGCGGGAACGCCGGGAAGATGGTGTCGATCGAGAACGGACCGAACATGGCCAGGCCGGCGAGCAGCAGGGCCATGCGGCGGGTGGAGGGAGCAACAGCGGCGGTCATGGGAAAGGCGTCCGGCAGGGCCATGCGCGGCACGCACGGCGGGCGCCGGTCCCCTGCAGCAGGGACGGCGCCAGATGAATTCGGGTATCCGCCCATCATAGGTGGGGATTGCGCCTGATGCCATGCATCAGTGCACAAAACGCACGGACGGGCCATCGGCCATTCAGGCGCGGCCTCCAGGACCGAAGGCGGCCGCCGCGCCCGCAACGGGCTATAATCGGCGGGCAACACGGTGGGAGAAGCGGAATACCGCTGCCGAAGGCGCAACGCCCGTAATCGCTCAGGCCCGATACCACCCGTAACACAACTCTGGAGAGACCGGTTCGATCCGGCGCCGAAGGGGCACGAAGCTGCGGTCCGCCGCGCTTTTAAACTCTCAGGCAAAAGGACAGAGGGGCGCCCCGCAGACCGCCGACCGGCGGCTTGTGCCCGTGCGTGTGCCCTTTCCTGACGGATCCTTC
This sequence comes from Stenotrophomonas sp. YJH_SMC_6, assembly GCF_059371335.1. Lineage (NCBI taxonomy): Bacteria > Pseudomonadati > Pseudomonadota > Gammaproteobacteria > Lysobacterales > Lysobacteraceae > Stenotrophomonas > Stenotrophomonas sp. YJH_SMC_6. Next base: position 60,377 of record NZ_JCAFUM010000018.1, read on the forward strand.
GCCATGTCCCAGAACACCCCTTCCCTGCGTGAGCTCGAGCACCACAACGCGTTCGTCGAGCGCCACATCGGCCCCAACGACGCCGAGATCGCGCAGATGCTCGACGTCGTCGGCCACGCGTCGCTGGATGCGATGACCGACGCCATCGTGCCGGCCAAGATCAAGTCGCCGGCACCGCTGGCACTGCCGGAGTCGATGACCGAAGTGCAGGCACTGGCGAAGATCCGTGCGATCGCCGACAAGAACACCGTGCTGCGCAGCTTCATCGGCCAGGGTTACTACGGTACCCACACGCCGAACGTGATCCTGCGCAACATCCTGGAAAACCCGGCGTGGTACACCGCCTACACCCCGTACCAGGCGGAAATCTCGCAGGGCCGCATGGAAGCGCTGATCAACTTCCAGACCCTGTGCGCCGACCTGACCGGCATGGAAATCGCCAACGCCTCGCTGCTGGACGAAGCAACCGCCGCCGCCGAAGCGATGACCCTGGCCAAGCGTTCGGCCAAGTCGAAGTCGGACACCTTCTTCGTGCACGACGCCGTGCACCCGCAGACCCTGGAACTGCTGCGTACCCGCGCCGAGCCCATGGGCATCGTGCTGCGCGTCGGCACCCCGGCCGAAGCGCTGGAAGCAGAAGCCTTCGGCCTGCTGCTGCAGTATCCGGACACCTTCGGCCAGGTCGGCGACTACAAGGCGCTGGTCGATGCCGTGCACGCACGCGGCGGCCTGGTGGCCGTGGCCACCGACCTGCTGGCCTTGACCCTGCTGGCTGCCCCGGGCGAATGGGGCGCGGACATCGTGGTCGGCAACAGCCAGCGTTTCGGCGTGCCGTTCGGCTTCGGTGGCCCGCACGCCGCCTTCATGGCCTGCCGTGACGCCTACAAGCGCTCGATGCCGGGCCGCCTGATCGGCGTTTCGATCGATGCCCAGGGCAACCCGGCCTACCGCCTGACCCTGCAGACCCGCGAACAGCACATCCGCCGCGAGAAGGCCACCTCCAACATCTGTACCGCGCAGGTGCTGCTGGCGGTGATGGCCTCGATGTACGCCGTTTACCACGGCCCGGAAGGCCTCACCCGCATTGCCCGCCGCACCCATCGACTGGCCTCGATCCTGGCCGCAGCGCTGCGCAATGCCGGCGTGCAGGTCGGTGGCGACTTCTTCGACACCCTGCACGTCACCGGCGTGCATGCCGATGAAATCCATGCCAAGGCACGCGCCGCCGGTTACAACCTGCGCGCGATCGACAGCGACTCGGTCGGCATCAGCCTGGACGAGACCACCACCCGCGCCGACATCGTCGCCGTGGCTGCGGTGTTCGGTGCCTCGCTGGACGTCGACGCGCTGGATGCCAGCACCGCCGACGCGCTGCCGGCCGGCCTGCTGCGCCAGTCCGCGTTCCTGACCCACCCGGTGTTCAACACCCACCACAGCGAGCACGAGCTGCTGCGCTACCTGCGTTCGCTGGCCGACAAGGACCTGGCGATGGACCGCACGATGATCCCGCTGGGTTCGTGCACCATGAAGCTCAACGCCACCGCCGAGATGATCCCGGTGACCTGGCCGGAGTTCTCGCAGATCCACCCGCTGGTGCCGGCCGACCAGGCGCTGGGCTACAAGGAACTGATCGACACGCTGGAAGCGATGCTGGTCGAATGCACCGGCTACGACGCGGTCAGCCTGCAGCCGAACTCCGGTGCACAGGGCGAGTACGCCGGCCTGCTGGCGATCCGCGCCTACCACCGCTCGCGCGGCGAAGGCCACCGCGACATCTGCCTGATCCCGGATTCGGCGCACGGCACCAACCCGGCCTCGGCGCAGATGTGCGGCATGAAGGTGGTGGTCACCAAGACCGATGCCAACGGCAATGTCGATGTTGAAGACATCCGCCTCAACGCCGAGAAGTACAGCGACCGCCTGGCCGCGATCATGATGACCTACCCGTCCACGCACGGCGTGTTCGAGGAAGAGGTGGTCGAGATCTGCGAGATCATCCACCAGCACGGCGGCCAGGTGTACACCGACGGCGCCAACATGAACGCCCTGGTCGGCGTGGCCAAGCCCGGCAAGTGGGGTTCGGACGTTTCGCACCTGAACCTGCACAAGACCTTCTGCATCCCGCACGGCGGCGGCGGCCCGGGCGTCGGCCCGTGCGCGGTCAAGGAACACCTGGCCCCGTTCCTGCCGGGCAAGCTGGGTGACAACGGCCCGGTCGGCATGGTCAGCGCCGCCAGCTTCGGCAGCGCCTCGATCCTGCCGATCAGCTGGATGTACATCGCGATGATGGGCCGCGAAGGCCTGCGTAAGGCCACCCAGGTCGCGCAGCTCAACGCCAACTACATCGCCAAGCGCCTGGCCCCGCACTTCAAGACCCTGTACACCGGCCGCAACGGCCTGGTGGCACACGAGTGCATCCTAGACGTACGCCCGCTGGAGAAGACCAGCGGCATCGGCGCCGAGGACGTCGCCAAGCGCCTGATCGACTTCGGCTTCCACGCCCCGACCCTGAGCTTCCCGGTGGCCGGCACGCTGATGGTCGAACCGACCGAGAGCGAATCGCTGCACGAGCTGGACCGCTTCATCGACGCGATGATCCAGATCCGCGAGGAGATCACCGCGATCGAAGACGGCCGTCTGGACCGCGAGGACAACCCGCTGAAGAACGCGCCGCACACCGCCACCGCGGTGACCGCCAGCGAGTGGACCCACGCCTACCCGCGCGAACTGGCTGCCTTCCCGCTGGCCAGCCTGAAGCAGAGCAAGTACTGGCCGCCGGTGGCGCGCGTCGACAACGTGTACGGCGACAAGAACGTGATGTGCGCCTGCATCCCGGTCGATGCCTACAAGGATGATGAAGTCGAGGCTTGATTCCTCGCGGCATCGGTAAAGAGAACGGCCCGCGCAAGCGGGCCGTTTTCATGAGGGCGGGTGGACCAGGGTCCACATCCACGGTAATCCCGATCACGGGTCCGGCATCTGCCCCAGGCTCAACTGCCACGACACGCCGAAGCGATCCTGTACCCAGCCGTAGCGGTTGCTGAAGTCATAGTCGCCCACCGGCATCAGCCAGTGGCCGCCCTCGCCCAGCACGCGCGCGGCGCGCTCGAACTGCTCGGCGCCGGAGCACTCGACGAACAGCGAGATCGACGGGCTGAAGGTGAAATCGTGCACGTCCAGGCTGTCAAAGCACAGGTAGTGGGTGCCACCGAGCAGGAAGATGGCCTGTCGGACCTGCCCGGGCACGCCGGCACCGGCGCCGTCCGGATGGCGCTGCATTGCCAGCAGGCGGAAATCGGCGAAGGCCTCGGCGTACAGGGCCAGGGCGGCCTCGGCCTGGCCGGTAAACATCAGGAAGGGGCGACTGCGCAGCATGCGGTACTCCCGGTCGACGGGCCGATGACGGCCCACACGATCAGGATGGCACGGCGGATGTGCAGCCCCCGTGGTAGTGCCGGCCGCTGGCCGGCAGCTTCAGTCACGCCTCGCGCATGCGCCGCGCGATGGCGCTGCCGGCGGCGATCGTGGCGGTCAGCGCCACCATCGACAGGAACTGCAGGCGGGTGTGCGACTCGCTCAGCAGCAGGCCGAAGATCAGCGCCAGGATCGCCAGCGCGCAGCAGGTCAGCCACGGGAAGCCCGCCATGCGGAACGGCAGCCGGGTACCCAGGCGATCCGCGCGGCGCCGCAACACCAGTTGCGAGACCAGCGACAGCGTCCACACCAGCAGGCAGGTGGAACCGACGATGTTCAGCAGCACCGGCAGCACCCGGTCCGGGAACAGCAGTTCCATCACCGTGGCGGCGAAACCGAACAGCACGCTGGCCAGCACGGCAATCACCGGCACCTGGCGCGGATCGGTCCAGCCCAGCACCGCCGGCGCTTCGCGGCGCTGCGCCAGTGAATACATCATGCGCGAGGCGCCGTAGAGGTTGGCATTGAGTGCCGACAGCAGCGCGATCACCGCGATCAGGGTGATGGCGGTGCCGGCGCCCGGAATACGGGCAATGTCCAGCACGGCGGCGAACGGCGACTTCAACGCTTCGCTGGTCCACGGCACGACGGCGATGATCACGCTCAGCGAGCCGATGTAGAACACCAGGATGCGCCACGCCACGGTGCGGATGGCACGGGCGATGCTGCGCTCCGGATCTTCAGTCTCTGCCGCCGCAACGGCGACGATCTCGGTGCCACCGAAGGCAAAAACGACAACCAGCAGTGCAGCGCCAATACCGGCCAGGCCCTTCGGTGCGAAGCCACCATGCTCGGTGAAGTTGCTCAGGCCCGGCGAGGTCACCTGCGGCAGCCAGCCCATCAGCAGCGCCACGCCGATGGCGATGAAGGCCAGGATCGCCGCCACCTTGAGGATGGCGAACCAGAATTCGAACTCGCCGAAGTTCTTCACCCCGAGCAGGTTGATCGCGGTGAAGAACAGCATGAAGGCCAGCGCCGCCATTGGTACAGGTACTGCTGGCCAGACGGTGGCCAGCAGCCCGGCCGCTCCCACCGCCTCGGCGGCGATCACGATCACCAGCTGCACCCACCACAACCAGCCGACGGTGGCACCGGCGGTGGCGCCCATGGCATCGGCGGCATAGACCGAGAACGCGCCGCTGGTCGGTTTGGCCGCCGCCATTTCGCCCAGAGCGTTCATCACGATGATCACCAGCGCGCCGGCGACCAGATACGACACCAGGACCGCCGGACCGGCCGCCTGCACACCCACGCCCGAGCCGAGGAACAGGCCAGCGCCGATGGCGCTGCCCAGGCCCATCATGATCAGCTGGCGGGGCTTGAGCGAATGTCCGAGGCGGGACGGCGAAGCGGTCGGAATCGAGTTGGGCATCGGCAGGGCTGGCGGCGGGCTACAGGGGCGACACCTTACCCTGTCCCATGCCCGCGGGGATAGGCACAGCGCAGCAGGCGGCTCAGGCCAGTGCCGGCTCTCCGACACTGCCACCAATACGGGCGCGGTAGGCACGCGGCGAGAAACCGGTTTCAGCCTTGAACTTGCGGGTAAAGGCGCTCTGGTCGCTGAAACCGCAGGCCTGGCCGATGCTGGCGATGCTCTCGTCACCGTGCAGCAGGTGCATGGCCATCTGGATCCGCAGCCGGGTCAGCACCTGCTGCGGGGTCATCTGGAACACCTTGCGGAAGCTGCGCTCCAGCTTGGACAGCGAGAAGCCGGTGATGTCCAGCAGGGTCTGCATGCGCACGTTCTCGGCGTAGTGCGCGTTGAGGTGGGCCAGCGCCAGCCGCAGCTGCTCGTACTGGGTACCCAGGCTGTCCTTCTGGCCAAGGTCGCGGGAAATGCCGATCAGGCCCTCGATGGCCCCATCGACCACCAGCGGGCGCTTGCAGGTCAGGCACCAGCCCGGTTCGCGGTTGGCGAACAGGTGCAGCTCCATCAGGTTCTCGATCACCTCACCGGCCAGCACGCGGGCGTCCTGGTCCACGTAGTCGGCGCTCAGCCCGGTCGGGTAGATCTCCGCCGCGGTACGCCCGATCACGTCCTTGCGGGCGCGCAGGCCCAGCCGCCGCAGCATGGTCTGGTTGACGTGGGTGTAACGCCCCTGAAGGTCCTTGATGAAGAACAGCACATCCGGGATGGCGTCGAACAGGGCTTCGATGTCGGCGGGCTCGACTCGCATGGAGCAAGCATACCCGAGCCTGCTTTTGCCTGTACGTTCACCTTTGCCGGACCTCGGTTTAACGGGCCCGGTTCCAGTGTCGTGGTTCTCTTTGAGCATCCGGAGCCAACGTCAATGGCCGCCAGCAAGCCGACCGGCAAGCGCGCAACCACCCACGCCGAGAACCACCACCGCGGCAACGGCGATGAACTGCACCAGCAGGCCGGGGGCAGTCATCCGGCGATGACCACCGATCAGGGCATCCCGGTGGCAGACAACCAGAACTCCCTGCGGCAGGGACCTCGGGGGCCTACGCTGCTGGAGGACTTCATCCTGCGCGAGAAGATCACCCACTTCGACCATGAGCGCATTCCCGAGCGCATCGTGCACGCCCGCGGCAGCGCTGCGCATGGCTACTTCGAGTTGACCCGATCACTGAAGGCGCATACCCGCGCGCGCATCCTGACCGAGGTTGGCGTGAAGACACCCGTGTTCACCCGCTTCTCGACCGTGGCCGGTGGCGCAGGTTCGGTGGACACCCCGCGCGACGTGCGCGGCTTCGCGGTGAAGTTCTATACCAGGGAGGGCAACTGGGACCTGGTCGGCAACAACATCCCGGTGTTCTTCATCCAGGACGCCATGAAATTCCCGGACCTGGTGCACGCGGTGAAGATGGAACCGGACCGTGCCTTCCCGCAGGCCGCGTCGGCCCATGACACGTTCTGGGACTTCATTTCGCTGATGCCCGAATCGATGCACATGATCATGTGGGCGATGAGCGACCGCGCCATACCGCGTTCGCTGCGGATGATCGAAGGCTTCGGTGTGCACAGCTTCCGCCTGCTGAACGAGGCCGGCGAGTCAACGTTCGTCAAGTTCCACTGGCGGCCCAAGCTGGGTATCCAGTCCACGGTCTGGGACGAAGCATTGAAACTGCAATCGGCCGACAATGACTTCCATCGCCGCGACCTGTTCGAGGCCATCCAGCGCGGCGACTTCCCGGAATGGGAACTGGCGGTGCAGTTGTTCACCGAAGAAGACGCCGACGCATTCCCGTTCGATCATCTGGACCCCACCAAGATCATTCCCGAATCGCTGGTGCCGTTGCAGGTCATCGGGCGCATGGTGCTGGACCGCTGGCCGGACAACTTCTTCGCCGAGACCGAGCAGGTGGCTTTCTGCCCGGCCAACGTGCCACCGGGCATCGACTTCAGCAACGACCCGCTGCTGCAGGGGCGCCTGTTCTCCTACCTGGACACCCAGCTGCTGCGCCTGGGCGGCCCGAACTTCCACCAGATCCCGGTGAATGCGCCCAAGTGCCCGTTTGCCAATCATCAGCGCGACGGCCACATGCAGATGCAGGTTCCCAAGGGTCGGGTGGCCTACGATCCCAGTTCGCTGCAGGAGGACACCCCGCGCGAGACGCCTGCCGGATTCCGCAGCCATGCCAGCGCCGACGATGGCCGCAAGGGTCGCACCCGCGCGGAGAGTTTCGCCGACCACTACAGCCAGGCCCGCATGTTCTTCCGCAGCCTCGAAAAGCCGGAGCAGGCGCACTTGGCATCGGCGCTGGTGTTCGAGTTGTCCAAGGTGGAAACGCTGAAGGTGCGGGTACGCACCGTCAGCCACCTGCGCAACATCGATGACTCACTGGCGCAGCGCGTGGCCGATGGTCTGGCGTTGCCTGCACTGCCCGACCCGGCGCCGACCGCTACCCCAGTGCGGGACATGCCCCCCGCCCCCGAAGTGCGGGTGATCGGTCGCAACAAACCCACCCTGCAAGGGCGCTGCATCGGCATCCTGTTCGATGAGGGTTCTGATGCCCGGATCATTGCCAGCCTGAGCAAGGCAGCCAGGAAAGCAGGTGCGGATGTGAAGCTGGTCGCCCCCAGAGTGGGTGGCGCCACGCTCAGCGATGGCGCGCTGCAGGCGGCGGATGGGCAACTGGCGGGCACCCCGTCGGCCGTGTTCGATGCAGTAGCCGTGGTGCTCAGCCCGGAAGCGGCGAAGGCCTTGTCGAAAGAGAGTGCAGCCATCGAATTCGTCAGCCAGGCGTGGGCGCACCTGAAGGCCATCGCCAGCGATGCGGGCGGCCAGACGCTGCTGAAGGCGGCAAGGGTCGGCAACGACGCCGGCATCGTCGAAGCGGAAGACGCCAAGGCATTCCTGGCGGCGGCCGCCACCCGCCAGTGGGCGCGCGAACCCAAGCTGCGCCTGCTGGCCTGACTACAACAACAGGAGAACTGTCATGCCCCGTGGTGACAAATCCGCATACTCCGATAAACAGAAGCGCCAGGCCGAGCACATCGAGGAAAGCGAGCGCGAGCGCGGTGCCAGCGAAGGCACGGCCGAGCGCATTGCCTGGGCGACCGTGAACAAGCAGGATGGTGGTGGCAAGCGTAGCGGCAGCGCGCGCAAGGGTACGAAGAAGGCGACCAGCAAGAAGGCTGCCAAGAAGGCGCCTGCCAGGAAGTCGGGCACAAAGAAGGCCACGACCAAGACGACGGCGGCGAAGAAGGCACCTGCGAAGAAGACGACAGCCAGGAAGGCGGCGGCAAAGAAGGCACCGGCTCGCAAGACAGCCACAAAGAAAACCGCAAAGAAGACAGCGGCCAAGAAGGCCGGTACAGCCGCCTCGCGCAGTGCTGCAGCGAAGAAGGCGGCGAAGACACGTGCGGCGAAGAAGACCGTGCGCAAGGTGGCGGCGAAGAAGGCCGCGCGTACCCGCGCGCGCGGCTGAGTCCTTCGATCAGGGCGACAGCGTCCTCATCCACGCGGCAACTTCGGCTGCGGCTGCGTCAGCGCGTGCCTGCAGCAGCAGATGCGGCCCTTCCAGCGAAACATGCCGGGCATCCGGCAAAAGGGCCTGCAGTTCTGCCACGCTGGGCGGCCACAGCAGGCGGTCATGGCACGCGTGCAGGCACAGCGTCGGCACGTCGATTGCCGGCAGCAATGCGCGTACGTCGACGCGCAGGGTCGCTGCGGCGCGTTGCCGCAGTGTGGCCGCCGGAATCCGGGCCAGCGCATCGCGCAGCATCGACAGGTGCTCGCGGGTGCGCCACCGCCCCAGCAGAAGGCGCGCCAGCAACGCCACGGGAGGCAGAGGCCAGGCCGGCGTCAGCAGGGCTGCGCTGGCTGCCGGCAATGGCACCGGCCGACACGCAAAGGTCGCGGCAAGCACCAGTCCGCGCAGCCCGGCGGGCTGTCGCGTGGCCAGTTCAACCGCCAACGGGCCCGAGAAGGACTCGGCAAGCAGGATGAAGGGATGGCCGGGCAGCTGCGACCACAGCCGTTGGGCCAGCGTGGCGTGATCCTGCCCTCCCTGCGCAGGCAGCGTAATCGCCTGCGTCGTCAGCCCATGAGCCTGGAGTGCTGACAGAAACGGGATCGACAGCCTGCCGGAGCCATCCAGCCCGGGCAGCATCAGCACGTGCTGCGGCGTGGGTGATGCTGAATCACAGCCCGGCTTTTCCTCGCTCCCGATTCCCATGTCACCTCCTTTGCTGGCAAGCATCGCCCACATCGGCAGGCAGCGGAACCTCCGCTCCGGCTCTCCTGCTGCTTTGCCGGTCAAGGTTGAGCGATACTGCCCGCTCTGCCGCGGGACGCGGCTGCCAAGGAGAGCCTCTGATGCGATGGACCTACGCGCTGGCCATGATGGCCATGATGCTGCCACTGAACAGTTCCGCCAACGATGGCTGGATAAACGGGGCAGGCAAGGCGATGTCGGAGACCGATGCCATGAAATCCAGCGGTGGCTTTGCGGCATCGCTGCTGGTCACCTCCGATGCCGACTGGCAGGCCAAGTGGGAGACCCCGCCAGAGACCACTCCCGGTTTTACCCAGGCCGACGAAGTCCACCCGGGCGGTGAATTGTTCCTGCTGACATTCCTGTCCAACCCGCAACTGGATGAGAACCGCGTACCCAAGGTGCACTGCGATCTGCGCATGCTGCGCCCGGACGGCACTACCAGCATCGACGAACGCGATGTTCCCTGTTTCACCGCTGCCCTGCCCGGCCCGCCAACCCTGTTGTACATGACCAACCTGCACCTGAAGTTCGTGGCCGAGGCCAGTGATCCGAAAGGCACGTGGACTGCGCAGGTGGTGGTCAGGGATCTGCTGCGGAATGTGAGCCTGCCTCTGCAGGCTCACTTCGACGTCCGTTGAACGGAGGCATGCGGATGAAGATGCGGCGATTACTGAGCTGGACCGGTCTTGCGCTTTGCGTGGTCTACCTGCTGTTGACCGCATGGCTGGTTCACGGCGCGCAGTCGGATGCGGACCCGAAGGGCGCCTATATCCTGATGTCGCTCCCCATCACCCTGCAGTCTGCTGCACTCGATGCCATCGGCGCAGGCAGCCTCCTGTACGGCAAACCCTGGTCGACCGCGTATGCAGTACTGGTTCCGCCAACACTGCTGTTGCTGTACGCAGCTGGCTGGCTGATCGAACGCGCCGCGGGCGGCCGCTAGCCAGCGGCACCGACCGGTTGCGTGCATGCGGTGCCTGCATGCGGGGCATCGCATGCAGGGCGTCATCCAACATCCAGTCGCAGGTTGCTTACGCCGCCTGCGCAGGCACGATGGGCATGCGCGCGCCCTGCTCCACCTTGAACACCGCCACCGACGTGGTCAGCGCATGCGCCTGTTCTTCCAGCGCGCGGCTGGCGGCAGTGGCTTCTTCCACCAGCGCAGCGTTCTGCTGGGTCACCTGGTCCATCTGCACCACCACCTGGTTGACCTGCTCGATACCGGCGGCCTGTTCCTTGCTGGCCGCTGCGATGTCGCTCATCAGCTGCGTGGTGCGCGAGCTGGCCTGGGCCACGCGGGCGATCGCGGCTTCCGATTCAACGGTCACCGCCAGGCCACTCTTCACCTTGGCAGCGGCGTCTTCGATCAGCTCCTTGATTTCCTTGGCGGCGACACCGGCACGCTGTGCGAGCGTGCGTACCTCGCTGGCGACCACGGCAAAACCACGGCCCTGCTCACCTGCACGCGCGGCTTCAACCGCAGCATTCAGCGCCAGGATGTTGGTCTGGAACGCGATGCCGTCGATCACGGTGGAGATTTCCGAGATGCGTGCCGAGGACTGATCGATCTCACCCATCACCGACGCCATCTGCGCCATCGCCTGCTCGGTTTCGCGTACGGCGGCACCGGCGGCATGCGCTTCACTGTCGGCCTGACGAGCGAGCTCGGCATTCTGGCGCACAGTCGAGGTCAGTTCCTCCATCGATGCGGCGGCTTCTTCCAGGTTGGCGGCCTGCTGCTCGGTGCGGCGCGACAGGTCGTTGTTGCCGGCAGCCAGTTCCTGCGCCGCGTTGTTGATGCTGTCGGCGGCCACCTGGATGCCACGCACGATGCCGGTCAGCTGCGCGGTGGTGGTGTTGGCGTCGTCACGCATGCGGGCGAATACACCGTCGTACTCGCCGTCCATGCGTGCAGTCAGGTCGCCGTGCGAGATCGCACGCAGCACATCGGAGACATCAGCGATGCTGGCCTGCGAACTGGCCATCATGCCGTTGAGGTGCTCGACCATCGCCTTGAACTGGAACTGGAACGCAGCGGCATCGCCACGCATGCTGAAATCACCGGCGCGCGCGGCCCGGGCCAGTGCATCGATCTGCGCGTTGATCGCCATCAGGCTCTGCTTCACTGCGGCCAGAGTACGGGTCAGCGTACCCTTCTCGCCCGGGTAGTCCGGCAGGTCGCGGCTGAGGTCACCGATGGCGTAGCGCTGCATCACTTCGGCCATCAGCAGTTCCACCTGCACGTGCGATTCGACCAGGCTGTTGGTGGCCTGCACCATGCGGCCGAAATCGCCGGGGAAGGCGCTGGCGTCCATGCGGTAGCGGATCGCACCGGCCTCGTGCTGTTCGGCCATCTGCAGCTGCGCGCCGATCGCCGCCTGCACACTCTGGCGCACGCTGGCCATCGCCTCACCCAACTGGGTCAGTTCGTCACGGCCGCCGAGGCGGAACTCCTGATCCAGCTGGCCCCTGGACAAGCGCTCGGCCAGGTTCACCGCGCGGGCCAGCGGGCCGGTCAGGCTGCGCCCGATCATCACCGAGGCGGCGATGCCGACCAGCAGTGCAACGCCGCCCAGCACCAGCAACTGCAGCAGGCTACGCTCGCCCAGGCGGATTGCCTCGGCAGCAGCCTCACGGCTTTCCTTCTCCTCGAAGTCCACGCCATCGGACAGCGCCTTGTTCCAGCCGTTGGCGGCTTCCTGCACCGGGCCCAGGGTCAGCGCCACGGCGCCCGGGTAGTCGCCCTGCTCCATCAGTTCGCTGGTCTGCTTGTTGAGCGGACGCGCGATGGCACGCTTGGCGGCGATGGTTTCGGCAATGGCCTTGCCCTCGGCGTCGCTGGGCAGCGCCTGGTAGGCCGTCCAACTGGCCTCATAGCGCTTGACCAGATCGGCGATGCGCTGCTCATCATGGCCACGGTCATCGCCCTGGCGGATCAGCATCTCGCGGCGAACGACCATCATCTGGTTGTTGGCATCGAGCATCTGCGAGAGCAGGCGCACTTTGGCCACGCTGACATCGACCACCTGCTGCATCGCGCGCTTCTGCACGACACTGGCGGTGGCGCCGGTGGCCACCACGGCCGCAACCAACAGCAGCAACAGGCCAAAGCCCAGCCCAAGACGCCAGGCAACCCTGACATTCCTCAAGTAGTTCATCGGTACATCCAAAACGGGGGGATGTGGCGTTATCGGCGGCCCGCCAGGCAATCTTGATCGCCAACCGCCAATGGCGTGGGGCACCATTCACCTTGGTGAGCCCTTGGCCGGCGGCACCCGCGCGGGGACGGTGGCGCAACGACCCGACTGCTCATGCAGACGTCAGATCTCTTTCACGGTGGCTCGGCGCGGCCTGCAGGCAAGGTGGTGGCGTCATCTGCTGGAGTTCCCAATGCCATTACCCGTGTACCGATCCACCCTGCTCGCTCTCTCGCTGCTGGCATCGCCGGCGTTCGCGCAGGCACCGCCCCCTGGACTGCCCGCCCCCATTGCCGAGAAGGCCGGACCGGACACCGCAGCACGTTCCGCCCTGCATGCCCAGGTGCTGCTGGATCGTGCGAATTTCTCGCCCGGCCAGATCGACGGTGAAGTGGGCAGCAACCAGCGGCGCGCGGTGTCGGGTTTCCAGGCGGCGCACGGCCTGACCGTCACCGGTGAACTGGACGACGCGACCTGGCAGGCCCTGCGGGCCGATACGGTCCCCCCCCTGGCCAGCTACACGCTGACCGGCGAGGATGTCGCCGGGCCGTTCCAGGCGGTGCCAAAGGGCCCCGCCGCACAGGCCAAACTGAAATCGCTGGGCTTCAACAACGTCGAAGAGTCGCTGGGCGAACGCTTCCACGCATCCCCTGAGCTGTTGAAGCTGCTCAATCCGGGCGTGGATCTGAGCAAGGCGGGCAACCGCATCCAGGTGCCCAATGTCGCACCATCGCCGCTGCCGAAGGCGGCCAAGGTGGTCGTCGACAAGTCCGATTCCAGCCTGCAGCTGCTGGATGCGCAGGGCAAGGTGATCGCTCAGGTGCCGGTTTCCTCCGGCAGCCAGCATGATCCGCTGCCGATTGGCGAATGGAAGATCCTGGGCGTGTATCGCGACCCGCCGTTCCACTACAACCCCAAGCTGTTCTGGGATGCGCGCAAGGGCGAAAAGAAGGCGACACTGCCGCCGGGCCCGAACAATCCGGTCGGCCGGGTCTGGATCGACCTGTCCAAGCCACACTACGGCCTGCATGGCACGCCCGAGCCCGGCCATGTCGGCAAGACCGAGTCACATGGTTGCGTGCGCATGACCAACTGGGATGCGCTGCGCGTGGCCGATGCGGTGGATACCTCCGTCCCCGTGGTGATGCAGGAGTGAGCGGATGCGTCTTTCGCAGCTGATCGTGCTGGGTGTTCTGCTGGGACTGGGGGCAGGCTGGTGGCTGCGCCGCGATGCAGGCGAGCCGGTAGCCGCCTCGCTGCCGGAAGCACAACCGGCAGCAGCTGTGTCGCCGGCCAAGGGATCCCTAGCGCCGCTCGACACGGCCCCTGCCCCCGCCGCCACCGCACCGTCAGCCGCGCGGACTGCGGATGCGCCGTCGGGTCTGCTGCTGCCGGTACAGGGCGTCCTGGCCTCCCAGCTGCGCGACACGTTCACCGATGCGCGCAGCGAAGGCCGCGTGCACGATGCCATCGACATCATGGCCGATGCCGGTACGCCGGTGCTGGCAGTGGCCGATGGCACGGTGGAAAAACTGTTCGACAGCGAGCGCGGTGGACTGACGGTCTACCAGTTCGAGCCCAGCGGACGCTGGTGCTACTACTACGCGCACCTGCAGCGCTATGCCGACGGCCTGACCGAAAAGCAGGTGATCAGGCGCGGGGAGGTGATCGGTTACGTGGGCAGTACCGGCAACGCCAACGCTGAGGCTCCGCATCTGCACTTTGAAGTGCACGTGCTGGGGCCGGAGAAGCAGTGGTGGAAGGGGGAATCGATCAATCCGTATCCACTGCTGAATCCGCCTGCTTCGAAGCCCGGTGCTGCCAGCGCCGCAAAGTGAACGTGAACACCGCCAAGGCAGCTCCTGGAATCAGCAGGAGCAGTGCCGCCACTTTCCAGAAGAAGAACGGCCACAACCAGACATAATCCAGGTCAGTCAGCTTCAACAGGTCCAGTGGCGGCTGCAGCTCGACGGTGGCCGCGCGATCGGCCAGCGCCGGGTCCACCTCCAGCACGGTTAGCCGCACCCATGAGCGGCCGCGTGGCAATGCATCGCCGCGACCATAGCCGAAGTAGGACGCCATGAGGCCGCTGGACTCAACCGAAGCCAGCCCACGATTGATGCCCTGTCCGGCCACTCCCGAACGCTCCCCTGCGCGGAAGTCTCCATGATCGGTCGGAGTTTCGATGCGCAGCAGCACCTCGGGGTCAGCGTCCGTACCGTCCGCGGCATAGCGCAGGCGCAGCCGCAGTTGATCATCGATGAGGCGGTAGACGGTGATCTGGGCGGTTGCGCCAGGGCTCAGCACCAACGGCACCGTCTGCGTGCGCGAAGCCAGGGTATTGGCTGCCGCGCCCAGCACCAGTACCAGGCAGGCGATGCCCCACAGGCTCCACAACACCCACAGGGTGATCCGCACGACCGTTTCGTCCTTCACGCTGACATCCTGGTCATCGCTTTGCTTCCTCGCCGACCCCGCTGACACAGTAACGAAAAAGCCCCGCTTGCGCGGGGCTTTTCCTGTCACCTACGCCGGGCAGCGCCCGGCGTTACCTCAGGCAAACGGATCCTGCAGGACCATGGTGTGGTCGCGGTCCGGGCCGGTGGAGACGATGCTGATCGGGCAGCCGGCCAGCTCTTCCAGCGAACGCAGGTAGGCGCGCGCAGCCGGCGGCAGGTCGTCCCAGTTGGTGATGCCGTGGGTGTTCTCGCTCCAGCCCGGGAACTCCAGGTACACCGGCGTGCACTCTTCCCAGCCCTGCGCGTCCAGCGGCGCGTACTCGGTGCGCTTGCCGTTGTATTCGTAGGCGATGCAGACCTTCAGCTTTTCCATGCCGTCCAGCACGTCCAGCTTGGTGATGCACAGGCCGCTGATGCCGTTGATGGCCACGGCACGCTTCAGCGCGACGATGTCCATCCAGCCGCAACGACGCGGACGGCCGGTCGACGCACCGTACTCGGCGCCGCGGTCACGGATGCCCTGGCCGACTTCGTCGTCCAGCTCGGTCGGGAACGGGCCACCGCCGACGCGGGTGGCGTAGGCCTTGGCGATGCCCAGCACGTAGTCGATCGAATCGGCGCCGACGCCGGAACCGGCCAGCGCGCCACCGACGGTGGTGTTGGAGCTGGTGACGTACGGGTAGGTGCCGTGGTCGATGTCCAGCAGCGCGCCCTGCGCGCCTTCGAACAGCACGCGCTTACCCTGCTTGCGCAGGTCGTGCAGGATGCCGGCCACGTCGGACTTCATCGGCTGCACGTATTCGCCGAAGGCCAGCGCTTCGTCGAAGGTCTTCTGGAAGTCGACCGCATCGGTGTTCAGATACTTGGTCAGCACGAAGTTGTGGTAATCCAGGGCGGTGCGCAGCAGCTCTTCCAGCTGCTTCGGGTAATGCAGGTCGGCGATTCGGATGCCGCGACGCGCCACCTTGTCTTCGTAGGCCGGGCCGATGCCACGGCCGGTGGTGCCGATCGCCTTGCCACCGGCAGCGCGCTCGCGCGCCTGGTCCAGGGCGATGTGGTACGGCATGATCAGCGGCGCGGCCGGGGAGATCTTCAGGCGCGACCGCACTTCGACGCCGGAGGCTTCCAGCTCGGCGATTTCCTTCTGCAGCGCGGCCGGCGAGATCACCACGCCGTTGCCGATCAGGCACAGCGCGTCGTCACGCAGGATGCCCGACGGGATCAGGTGCAGGACGGTCTTCTTGCCGTTGATGACCAGGGTGTGGCCGGCGTTGTGGCCGCCCTGGAAGCGCACGACGGCGCCGATTTCCTCAGTGAGCAGATCGACGATCTTGCCCTTGCCTTCATCGCCCCACTGGGCACCCAACACTACGACAGACTGACCCATGACGGGCTCCTCGATTTGTTGCGGCCATCGGGGCCGCGGACGGGTAAACCGTGGCGGGGCTGGCCAGCACCTGCAAGGCGGCTCCAAACGGGGAGCGGCCGGCGATGGAAGGCCCAGACACGGAAAAAGCCGAACGGGGAGGCCCGTCCGGCTTTTGTGCATTATCCGGGTTTCCGGGGTCGGGTGCCACCTTTCCGACGGGTGGCTTTACCGGCCGGTCAGCCGCCCCGCCCGGTCGTGCCGGCCACTGGCCGGCAACGCCAACCAAGGTTGGCATCCACCAGAGCCTGGCCACGCATGTGAACGCAGGCGGTAGTGCCGGCCGCTGGCCGGCAATCCCGGGTTGCCGGCCAGCGGCCGGCACTACCCTTTCAATGCCGCACCCACCACAGCAGGCTCAGGCCGGCCAGCAGCACCAGCCCGCCGAAGCTGCGCAGGGCCGGGCTGGGCAGGTCCAGCAGGCGCTCGGCCATGCGCTTCCAGGCGAACGGGGCGACGAACAGGAACAGGCCTTCCAGCACCGCGACCAGGCAGACAGCGGCAAACAGATCTTTCATGGGGGACTCCGGAAAAAGCACGGGGCCCGGCATATGGCCGGGCCCCGTGGGGTACTACCCTGCGACCTCAGCGGTCGTTCTTCAGGTACTGCAGGAACGGGTCGTTCTTGTCGAGCACGATCACGCCGTTGCCGTCGGTCATGGAGCCACGGTAGGCCTCCAGGCTGCGGTAGAACGCATAGAACGACGGATCGGCCGAACCGGCCTTGCCGTAGATGCGGGCCGCCTCGGCATCGCCTTCACCGCGCAGGCGCTGGGCATCACGCTCGGCCTCGGCGATCAGCACGGTGCTGTCACGGTCGGCCTGGGCGCGGATGGTCAGCGACTGCTCCTCGCCCTCCGCGCGCAGCTTTGCGGCTTCCTGCTTGCGCTGGGCTCGCATGCGCTCGTACACATCGTTGATCACCTGGCTGTCGGTCGGCAGGTCCACCTGCTTGATGCGCAGGTCGATCATCTGCATGCCCAGGCCGGCCACCGCTTCGTTGATCCCCTTCAGCTGCTCGGCGATCAGCTCGCTGCGGTCGCCGGAGACCAGCTGCTGCAGGGTGCGCGAGTTGATCTGGTTGCGCAGCGAGTCGGTGATGATCGGTGCCAGGCGGGCGTTGGCGATGCGCGGATCGCCGCCGGTGGCACGGAAGTAGTCACCCACGTTGGAAATGTAGCCGATGGCGAAGAAGTCGACGCTGACGTCCTTCTGCTCGGCGGTGAAGTAGCGCGCCGGCGCGGTGTCGAGCACCTGGAAGCGGCGGTCGAAGACCTTCACCGTTTCCACCACCGGCACCTTGAAGTGCAGGCCCGGCTTGATGTCCGAACGCACCACCTTGCCCAGGTTCAGCACCATGGCGGTCTGGTCCTCACGGACCACGTACACCGAGCCGAGCAGGCCCAGCACCACCGCCACGATCACGGCGATCCAGATAGGACTCTTCATCGGCTGCCCTCCTCACGGCCGCTCGGTCGCCCGGTCGGGCGGCCCACCGGCCGGCCCGGATCACGGGAAGCTTCCGTCGCTGCACCCGGCAGCGACGGCATCACCACGTCCGGGTTGGCCACTGCGGCCGGAGCCGACGTGCTCGGACGGGTATCGCCGGTCATCGGCACGTAGATCAGCTGGCGGCCATCGCCACCGATCACCTTGCGGTTCTCGCTCAGCACCTGCTGCACGGTCTCCAGCCACAGGCGCTTGCGGGTCACTTCCGGAGCGTCCTTGTACTGGGCCTGCAACAGGCTGAAGCGCTGCGCGTCACCCTCGGCCTTGGACACCACGGCCTGCTTGTAGCCTTCGGCGGTGGTACGGGCGCGCGAGGCCTGGCCCCGGGCTTCCGGCACGACCTTGGCGGCGTAGGCCTGGGCTTCGTTGATCAGGCGTTCCTTGACCTGCTGGGCACCGTTGACCTCGTCGAAAGCCGGCTTCACTTCTTCCGGCGGACGGGCATCCTGCAGGGTCAGGCCAGTCACGGTCAGGCCGGTCTTGAACGCCTTCAGCAGCGCCTGCAGGCGCTCCTCGGCGGCCACGGCCAGCGGGCCACGGTTGTTCAGCACGGCGTTGAGATCGGCGCGGCCGACTTCCTCGCGTACGGCGCTCTGCGCCGACTGCTCCAGCACCTGGTTGGCATCGACGGTGCCGAACAGGTACTGCTGCGGGTCATCGATGCGGTACTGGACGTTCAGCGAGACGTTGACGATGTTCTCGTCGCGGGTCAGCACCGGCACCTGGATCGAGAAGGTCTTGATCTCGGTGGCGTTGACCTTGGTGACCGATTCGATCGGCCACGGCAGCTTGAAGTTCGGGCCGGGCTGCAGGATGCGCGAGAACTGGCCGAAGCGCAGCACCACGCCACGCTGCTGTTCGCCGATCAGCTGGAAGCTGGAGAACAGCACCAGCAGCACCACGGCTGCCACCACCCAACGCACGATGCCGCCGTCGAACAGGTCCTTCAGCGGCCCGGGCAAACCGCCCCAGCCACCACCATTGCCACCGCCGCGTGACCCGAACGGCCCGCGTCGATTGTCCTCGGGGCCTTGTCCGCCCTTGTTGCCGCCGGGTGTATTCCAGGCCATGCACGCTCCATCAAGATTTGGGCTGCGGCGCGGGCCCTTCCCGCACCGCCAGCCGTGAAACCATCACCGATCATACAAGATGGGGCGGATCGGCAGGATCGAAAGGGGGGCAACGGGGTAAGGTGGCGTTTTCCTCGAAGTCAGGCAACGCCGATGGCCCCCACCACCCCGTTCACCGCCTTCCGCATCGAAAACGACGACGCCGGCTACCGCAGCGGCCTGGTCCGGCTCGGGGTCGACGACCTCAACCCCGGCCAGGTGCTGATCCGCGCCCACTGGTCCTCGGTCAACTACAAGGACGCGCTGGCCGGTACTGGAAAAGGGAAGATCCTGCGCCGCTTCCCGCTGGTGGGCGGCATCGATGTGGCCGGCACCGTGGTCGCCAGCACCGACCCGGACTGGCGTGAAGGCGACGCGGTGCTGGCCACCGGCTGCGGCCTCAGCGAGACCCGCGACGGCGGCTACAGCCAGTACGTGCGGCTGGAATCGCGCGCGGTGATCGCCCAGCCGGCCGGGCTGACCCCACGCGAGGCGATGGTGCTGGGCACCGCCGGCTTCACTGCGGCGCTGGCCCTGCTGCGCATGCAGGACAACCGCCAGACCCCGGAACTCGGCCCGCTGGCGGTCACCGGTGCCAGCGGCGGTGTCGGTGCGCTGGCACTGTCCATCTTCAGCCGTGCCGGCTACAGCGTGCACGCGGTCAGCGGCAAGCCGGACCAGGCAGGATTCCTGCGCAGCATCGGCGCCACCGAGGTACTGCCGCGCGACGCGCTGGCCGACACCGGCGCGCTGCAGTCGGCCCGCTTCGGGGGTGGCCTCGATAATGCCGGAGGTGACATGCTGGCCAGCCTGCTGGCGCAGACCGTGCCCTACGGCAGCGTGGTCAGTGCCGGCCTGGCAGCCAGTCCGACGCTGGACATGACGGTGATGCCGTTCATCCTGCGCGGTGTCTCGCTGCTGGGCGTGTCCTCGGCCAATGCGCCACGCGGACTGCGTGAGGAAGTGTGGTCGCGGCTGGGGAGTGACTGGAAGCCGCAGCACCTGGACCGCATCTGCACCGCCGAAGTCGGCCTCGATGGCCTTCCTGCCGTGTTCGAACGGATGCTGGCGGGCGGTTCGCTGGGTCGCACCGTGGTACGGATCGACTGAACGTCGCAGGCAGGCGACGGACGGCAGACGCGGCCCTCCCGCCGGTAATGGGCCCGCACTACACTGCGGGCATTACATGGGGAACAACATGGCACGCATTCTGATCGTCGACGACTCACCGTCGCAGCTGTTGGGGATACAGCGCATCGTCGAGAAGCTCGGGCACCAGATCCTGACCGCCACCGATGGCGCCGCCGGGGTCGAAACCGCCAAGGCCGAGCTGCCCGACCTGGTCCTGATGGACGTGGTGATGCCCAACCTCAACGGCTTCCAGGCCACCCGTACCCTCGCCCGCGACGAGGCGACCCGGCATATTCCGGTGATCCTGGTGACCACCAAGGACCAGGACACCGACCGCATGTGGGGCATGCGCCAGGGCGCCAAGGCCTACATCACCAAGCCGTTCTCGGAGGACGAGCTGTCCGAGGTGCTGGAGCGCGTGTTCGCGGGCCAGGGCTGAGACGCGCGCGGTAGTGCCGGCCGCTGGCCGGCAACCACGCATCACCGTCCAGGGCAATGAAGTTGCCGGCCAGCGGCCGGCAGTACCTTCAAATGGTCTCGCCGAACGCCTTGGCCAGATTGCGGTACGCCTTCTTCTGCGCCTCATCGGTCGCAGCCGGGGCCACGATCTCGATCTCGACGATCTGGTCGCCATCCGGGTTGCCCGGCAGGCCACGCCCGCGCAGGCGCAGCTTGCGGCCGGCATCGGAATCGGCCGGAATCTTCAGTTCCACCGCGCCGCCCAGGGTCGGCACGCTGATGCTGGTGCCCAGCGCGGCCTGCCACGGCGTGAGCGGCAGCGTATAGAGGATGTTGCGGCCATCGACCTCGAACTGCGGGTGGGCGGCGTATTCCACTTCCAGCAGCAGGTTGCCGCCATGGTTGCCCTGCCCTGCCAGGCGGATCACCTGGCCCGGGCGGATGCCCTTGGGCACGCGCACGTCCAGCTGCTTGCCGTTGACGGTGATGCGCAGGCTGTCGCCGCTGTAGGCCGCTTCCAGTGGCACCGACAGCTTGGCGCGGGTATCGCGGTTGGGCGCATGGCCCTGGCTGCTGAAGCCCGGACCGGCCCCCGCGCCCGCTCCACCGCGCTGGCGCGCGAACAGGCTTTCGAAGAAGTCGCTGAAGCCGCCGTTGGGGCCGCCGCCACCGAACACTTCCTCGAAATTGAAACCACCGGCGCCGCCGTAGTTCGGCGGCACATTGAACTCCTCGCCCGGGCGATAGCCCTGCGCGCGCAGCTGGTCGTAGGCCGCGCGCTTTTCCGGATCACGCAGCGCCTCGTAGGCCTCGTTGACCGCCTTGAACTTGTCTTCGGCCCCAGCCTCCTTGCTGACGTCCGGGTGGTACTTGCGTGCCAGCCGGCGGTAGGCGGTCTTGATCTCCGCCTCGCCCGCGCTCGGTTCCACCCCCAGGGTGGCGTAGTAATCCTTGAATTCCATCCAGCTACCTCGATTCGCTTCGGCCGCGCCGGTGGCGCCGCCCCGGGTTCATTCTACGCGCCTGCGAGGCTACGCCGCCCCTCGTGCGGCCCCGGTGAGGCCGACTGATCCTGCGCAATGCGGCTGCCATCCCCGTGCGCCACGCTGTGGCTGGAAGCCCCTGCCACAACGCCGGAAGATGGGGCCTGCACACCGGGTTTCCAATGTCTTGACGCCCCTGTCCCATCCGGCCCACTAGCCTGCCCCAGCAAGGAGTTCCCATGACCATCCATGTCGGCGACCGCATTCCGGAAGTGACCCTCAAGCGCATCCGCGAGGGCATTGAAACGCTTGATACGCATTCGTTGTTCGATGCGCGCAAGGTGGTGCTGTTCGCCGTGCCCGGCGCGTTCACCCCGACGTGCTCGGCACGTCACCTTCCCGGCTACGTCGAAAAGTTCGAGGCCTTCCGCCAGCGCGGCATCGACGTCTACTGCATGGCCGTCAACGACCCGTTCGTGATGAAGGCCTGGGCCGCCGACCAGAGCGTGCCCGACGGCCTTCTGATGCTGTCCGACGGCAATGCCGAGCTGACCCGCGCCCTGGGTCTGGAGCTTGATGCGAGCGCGTCGGGCATGGGAATCCGCTCGCGTCGTTTTGCCCTGTACGTCGACGACGGCGTAGTTCGAGAGGCCTGGGTTGAACAGCCCGGCCAGTTCGAAGTGTCTTCGGCCGAGTACGTGCTGGAGCATCTCCCCACCTGATTCCCCACCGCAGAAGGAAACGGCCAGCCATGTCCAGCAAGCCAGCCAAAGCCAGCAAGCCCGCCGCGAACGTTCCTGGCATCAGCGATCGCGCAACCCTGCGCGAGCGCGCCCGGCGCAACCTCGAAGACGGCGCGATCACAGACAGCTACAGCGCTGACCGCGAGGTGGTGATCAAGCTGCTCAACGACGCACTGGCCACCGAGTACGTCTGCGTTCTGCGCTACTACCGGCACTACTTCATGGCCAAGGGCATGCTGGCCGACGCGGTCAAGGCCGAGTTCCTGGAACATGCACAGCAGGAACAGGCGCATGCCGGCAAGCTGGCCGAGCGCATCGTCCAGCTGGGCGGCGAGCCGGATCTCAACCCGGATACGCTGACCGCGCGTTCGCACGCCGAATACAAGGAAGGCAGCGACCTGCGCGACATGGTGCGCGAGAACCTGGTGGCCGAGCGCATCGCCATCGACAGCTATCGCGAGATGATCAACTTCATCGGCGACCGCGATACCACCACCAAGCGCATCCTTGAAGAGATCCTGGCGCAGGAAGAAGAGCACGCCGACGAGTTCGCCGACCTGCTGGATGGGTGGATCGGGGAATAGCGGCCCCGCATACGCCGTGGTAGATGCCCACCCTGGTGGGCGCATGTGTCGCGTGCCAACCAAGGTTGGCACCTACCGCAGGACGTTGAACCTTACCTGTGTCCACGCGCCATCTGCCGCCAGCGCGGTCAAGGTGTGCGCGCCCGGCTCGACGAACTCGCGCTGCATCAGCTGCGCGCCGTGCGTCTGTGCGATCCAGCGTCCATCGAGCAACCAGTCCACCGCCTGCTCGCTGCCCAGCGCGCGCAGCTGCAGACGTACGCCATGTTCCGAATTCGGCGCGCGCGCCAGCGTGGCGCCATCGTTGAGCCCATCGATGTGCAGCGCAACGCTGGCCTCGCGGCCATCATCACGGCAGTCCGGCGACAGCGCCGGCAGCTGCGAGGCTTCGCGCGTGGCCTTGGACAGCCACGGCGACAGCAACGCTGGCCAGCGCGCGATCTCGCGCGCGACTTCTTCGTGCGGCAAGCGGCAATCGGCTGACACGCGCAGACCGGTACGCGCATCGGCAAGGTAGCGCTGCCGACCTGGTTGCCAGCGCCGTGCCTCGCGTTCGGGGAAGGTCGGTGGTGCTGCCCCTTCCAGCAGATAGGCTGGCATCAGCCGCTGGCAGAGCGCAGCAGGCAGGCCTTCGGCACGCTCACCGGTCGGCCAGCAGATGTCTTCCTGGCTGACGCTGGCCGGCATCGGCGCAGCGGCCGAGTCACCGCGCTGGCGCGGCAGGCTGTCCACCACCTCGAACATCAGCGGCAACGCGGTCACCGCGCCGTACTGGCCCGGTAGCGGTGTGCCGTCCGGTCGACCCACCCACACGCCCACGGTGTAGTGGCGGGTGCTGCCGATCGCCCACGCATCGCGGTACCCGTAACTGGTGCCGGTCTTCCACGCCACGCGCGGGCGGCCACCGACATCGAACGTCCCGACGCTATACCCCGGCCGCGGATTCGATTCCAGCATCTCGCGCACGATCCAGCTGGCGCCTGGCGAGGCCAGGCGCCGCTCGATCATCGGTTCTTCATCGGTGTAGCGCACGCGCCCGGCGATGCCGTTGCGGTTGAGCGCTGCGAACGCACCGACCAGATCTTCCAGCCGCGCACCGGTGCCGCCCAGGATCAGTGACAGGTTGGGCGTGCTGCCCGGCGGGAAGCGCAGCTGGATGCCGGAGTGCGACAGGCGCGCAGCAAAGCGCGCCGGACCGACCCGCTGCAACAGGTCCACCGAGGGCACGTTGAGTGACAGCCGCAGCGCGCTGGAGGCGCCGATCGGTCCATTGAAGGCCATGTCGAGGTTGCCGGGGCGGTAGCTGCCGAAACTCTGCGGCGCATCGACCAGCAGGCTTTCCGAATGGATCAGGCCATCGTCCAGCGCCATTGCATACAGGAACGGCTTGAGCGTGGAGCCCGGCGAACGCCAGGCCTGCACCATGTCCACGTGGCCGAGCCGCTGGCGGTCACCGAACGCCAGCGTGCCGACATAGGCACGCGCCTGCAGGGTCTGGTTATCGACCACCAGCAGGGCCGCCGAGGTGCGCTCGGGCAGCGTGGAGAAGTAGCTGGCCACGCGCTCTTCCAGGGTGCGCTGCAGGCCGATGTCGATACTGCTCTGGATGCGTGCCTGGCCCGGATGCGCCGAGTGCAGGCGCTGTGCCAGCAACGCGGCATGCAGCGGCGGCCGCAGCGAGCGTGCGACCACGTTCTCGATGCGCGCATCTTCCACTTCTTCCGCTGTCCACGCGCCCAGCTCGGCCATGCGTGACAGCACCTTGTCGCGCGCCTTCTGCGCCGCTTCCGGATGGCGGTCCGGGCGCAGCCGGCTCGGCGCCTGTGGCAGCACCGCCAGCAACGCCGCCTCGGCATGCGACAGCTGCGCCGCCGGCTTGCCCAGGTAGGCCCAGCTGGCCGCTTCCACGCCCTCGATGGTGCCGCCGTAGGGTGCGCGTTCCAGGTACAGGGCCAGGATCTGCTGCTTGCTCAGGTGCACTTCCAGCTGCACCGCGCGCAGCATCTGCTTGAGCTTGCCCCAGGGCGTGCGCGTATGCGGATCGAGGATGCGTGCGACCTGCATGGTCAGGGTCGAGCCACCGGACACGATGCGACCACCGCGCAGCAGCTGGCCACTGGCACGCAGCATCGCCAGCGGGTTGATGCCCGGATGGCGCCAGAACCAGCGGTCTTCGTAGGTCAGCAGCGCCTGCAGGTACAGCGGCGAGACGCTGTCGGTCGATGCCGGATAACGCCACACGCCCTCGGCGTCGGCGAACGCACGCAGCGGCGTGCCATCGGCAGCCACCACCAGAGTGCTGGTATCGCGTTGCTTCGGCAGCGGCGGCGGGAAGGCGAAATCCAGCACCAGCAGCAGTGCCAGCGTGGCCGCCGTACCCCAGCGCAGCCACGGCCACAGCGGCTGCAGCCGGCGGCGCAGGGCCGCCCGCCGGGTCGTCATCGTGTTCGTCATTGCAGCGTGCCGCATTGGAGCTTGCCAGCTGGACGGGCCGCGCCGTCGCGGCCCGTCCGCGCGGTCACGGCTGTACCACCGTGATCGTGGTCGGGTTGCTGCGGCCGACGCCGCGCAGCTGCGGCCGGTACATGTCCTCCACCAGCGGCGGCGGCACCGAGTAGGTACCCGGGGTCACCGCGCGCACCAGGTAGAACACGTTGGCCTTGCTGCCACGCGAGAGCTTCAGCGCGGCCACGTAGCGGTCGTCGCGGAATTCCTCGTGCTTGGTATCGGCCGCTTCACCCCGGTCGCTGATGGTGATTCCATCGACCACCACGTCGGCCCACTGCTTGGCATCGCCCAGGTTGAAGTTCTCGATCTCCAGGCCGGCCGGCAGCAGGTCGGTCAGCAGTGCATCGGGCATCGTGGTGTCGGCAGTGACGGTGACGCGCACGATCAGGGCTTCGCCTTCCTTCAGCGGCCGCGGCGACCACGGCTTGCCATCGGTGCCGTAGTAGCTGCGCTCGACACCCAGCACGCTGTTATCCGGTGCCGGCGCGCTGCGCGGGATACCGGCCACGTCGATGCTGGCGAACATCGGCGGCTGGCCCTGCGGGGTGAAGCGCACGCCGCTGGCGAGTTCATTTGCACTGAAGTTGCGGCCGAACAGCTTGCGTTCGCCGATGGCTTCGGTGTTGCCACCGATCACCAGTTCACCGGCCACCAGCGCCTTCTGGTTGGCGGCCAGTGCCTTGCCAAGGCGGGCAATCGCTACCTGTTCCTGCGTGCTCAGCCACATCCAGCCGGCATTGCGGCGCGCATCCAGGCCGCGGCCGAGATCGACCGCACGCGCATCCCAAGCCGGCTTGGCCAGCTTGTTTTCATGGGTCAGCGCAATCATCAGCGCGTCATCACGGATCGCACTGCCGTAGTCGCCGAAGTACGACGGGCGTTCGCTGCTGGACTTGGCGAAGGCCGCGGCCAGCGCCGCCTGGCCGCGCTTGGCATCACCCTGCAGCGACAGCGCCACACCCAGGTGGACCAGCGACAGGCCACCGACCGCCTTGCTGCGCTCGTTGTCGTACAGCGTGCGCAGGGTACCCAGCGGCGCACGGTTGACCCTGGCCAGCACGTAGCCCGAGTACGCCTGGTTGGCGAACTTCAGCTTCTCGCGGTCGTCCTGGCCATAGAACTGGTTGCCACCGGACAGCAGATCCTCGCTGAGGCGGTTGAGTGCCTTCTGCAGCACGTTGTCGGGCACGGCGAAGCCGGCGTCCTTGGCATCGAGCAGGAACTCGGTGATGTACGGGGTCAGCCACGGGTTCACGTAGCCGTCGTCACCCCACATCGAGAAGTTGCCATTGGCCACCTGCATCGACGCCAGGCGGCCAAACGCACCTTCCATGCGCTCGCGGCGGGTCTTGGCATCCAGCCCGTCGGCACCGAGCATCGACGATGTCGCCTGGTCCAGGATCAGCGCGGCGTAACCCTTGCTGGTGGTCTGCTCGGCACAGCCGTACGGGTAGTTCAGCGCGCCCTGCAGCGCACTGGCGAACGGGATCGGCGGCAGCGGGCTGACCAGCAGGCGGGCATTCACCGACTCGGCCATCAGGCCATCGGTCAGGCTGTTGTCGAGGCTGACCGCGGCCAACGGATCAAGCGTGCGCACCTGCGAACGCAGCACCTGCGGCCACGCCGCACGCACCGGCAGGTCGTAACGGCGATCGGCCTTGAAGCCGTTGCCGTCCACCCGCACCCGCACCTTGGCCACGCTGTGGCCCTCGCGTGCCGAAAGCGGGAAGCTCAACGTGGTCTTGGCGTCGGCATTCAACTGCAAGCTGCGGCTGCCTTCGCCCAGGTTCAGCGGGCCCTCGCTTTCCACCTTCACGTTGAACTGGCCCGGCTTGCCGGTGAAGTTCTGCACATCCAGGGTCACGGTGCTGCGGTCGCCCGGAGCGAGCACGCGCGGCATGCTGGCTTCAGCCAGGATCGGCGCGCGCACCACGGTTTCCACGTCGCGCTTGCCGTACTGGTCATCGCTGTAGACCAGTGCCGACACCCGCAGGGTACCGTTGAAGTCCGGCACCTTCAGGCGGATGCGGGCGATGCCCTTGGCATCGAGCTGCACCGGGCCAGAGAACAGGTCCACGGTCTGCACGCGCGCGGTCGGGCGCTTGGCCTGCGGCAACGCCTGCAGCGCCATGTCGCCACCGAACTTCAGCTTGCCGGCACCGCCGTCAAAGCTCTCGATCACCCGGCTGTAGATGTCGTAGGCATCGATGCCGAGGCGACGCTGGGCGAAGAAGTGCGCACCGGCATCGGGCACCGGGAAGCGGGTGATGTTGAGGATGCCCACGTCCACCGCCGAGACCGTGACGTGCGCCATTTTGCCGGCCAGCTGCGGTGCGCTGACCGTCACCGGCAGGTCCTGTTCCGGTCGCATCTGCTTGGGCGCTGCCAGGCCGACGGCCACGGTGCGGGCCTTGCGGTCCATCGGTACGTGCACCACGCCCACCGCACGGGCCGGGGTGATCTTGCTCGGCGCACTGCCGCCGCGGAACACCAGCGCGGTGATGTAGACGTCGTGGCGCTCCCAGTCAGCGGTGACCGGAATCTTGAAGGTCGAACCCGGCTTGGCGTCGATGTCCTGCACGTAGAGCATGCGGTCGGTCTCGACCATCAGGATGCCCTTGCCCGCGTGCGGCGGGGTCACCGTCACCTCAAGCGTGTCGCCTGCCTTGTAGCCGGTCTTGTCCAGGCCCAGCTTGATCTTGTCCGGGCGCGCGTCCAGGCCGCGGTTGTCATCACCCCAGCTCCAGCCGGCGCGGAACGGGTAACGGCTGGTCAAGCCGGTGGACGGGTCGAACACGTCCACCCGGTACTCGCCCCACTCCACCGGGAAATCGAAGGCGACCGCACTGCTGCCGGCATCGACGGTGCGGGTTTCCTTGTTCTCGAAACGGCGGGTGAAATCGTAGTCCCAGCGGTTGTCGTTGAAAGTCCAGTGGTAGTCGCGCAGCTCGCGCACCAGAGTGATCTTCAGGCCCTTGGCCGGCTGCGGTGTACCAGCAGCATCCACGCGCATCAATTCGAAGCGCGCGTTGCCGTTGGAATCGGCACCGTCCTCCGGGTTGAACAGCGGGCGTACACCGACCAGGGCGTTGGCCGGCCACATCACCCGCTTCAGGGTACGGGTGACCGTGCGACCACCGGTTTCATACAGGCTGCCGGACAGCACCACGGCAATCGGCGCCTTGGCCTTGGCTGCCTCTTCCGGCAACGCGACGTCCTCACGCAGCTGGCCGTTGCCCGGCAGCGTGGTATCGATCACGTCCTTGGCCTCGCGCGGCAGCTGCAGGGTCGGGTCACCGAAGAAATAGCCCGGCAGGCCCTCCACCGGCTTCTGTTCGGCGGCCACCGCCATACGTGCCGTGAAGCGGTTGCCATCGGCCGGTGCCCCGTACAGATAGGCACCATTGGCCTGCAGGCGCAGGTCCTCACCCGGCTTCAGCGTCTTCTGCGCGCTGTCCAGGTCCAGCTTCATGCGTTCCGGCAGGAACTCCTCGATGCGCAGGGTCATGCCCTGGATCGCTTCCTTGCTGGCCGGGTCGGTGCGGAACTCGATCTGCCAGCGCCCGGTCGGCGCCTCGGCGGGAATGACCTGCTCGAAGTTGATGTAGCCCTGGTCGCCCGGCTGCAGGCGGGTCTCGCGGAAAGTCTTGCCGTCGGGCTGCTTCAGGCGCAGGAATACCGGCTGCGCCTTGACCGGCTTGCCGTCGTTGTCGCGCAGCAGGGCGGACAGGCGCACGGTCTCGCCCGGGCGGTACAGGTCGCGGCCGGACCAGGCGTAGACGTCGAACCAGGCATTGTCACGGCCGGCCACGGCGAATTCGCTCAGATCCAGCGCCGGCTGGTTGAACGGCAGGAAGCTGGTGTCCTTGCCGGTGCTGGCGACCAGCACGTGGGTGGCATCCAGGGCGTAGTTCAACAGCGCGTTGCCATTGCCATCGGTGCTGCCCTTCAGCACCACCTCGCCCTTGGCATCGAGCACGCGCAGGTCGATGCCCTTCAGCGGCGCGCCGTCCTTGAGGCCGGCGGTATGGACGAACAGCTTGTCCTTGTAGGCGCGGGTATGCAGGCCGATGTCGCTGACCGAGAAGAACGCGGTATCGAACTCGCCTTCGTAGTCACCGGTGCGCTTGAGCAGGGCGAAGTACAGGCCCGGCTCCTGCAGTTCCTTGATGTCCTGGGTCGGCAGGTAGGTCAGCACCCGCTCGTTCTTCTTGCCCCCCAGGATGAAGCGGTTGACGTAGACCGGCTCTGCCAGCTTGTTGATCGGGCTGCGCTCGTAGTCGCTGCTCAGCTCCCAGCTGCCACGGCGGCCGCCGCGCTGGTACTGGCTGAAGAAGGTCGGCAGGTCCTTCTCGCGCACGCGCAGGAACTCGACATCGACCTCCGGCACGTTCACCGAGACCACCGGCAGGCCGCGGCTGTCCTTGGCCGGCAGCACGCTGCCCTGCGAGGCGAAGCCGACCACCGGTTTCAGCTCGCCGCTGAACACCTTCTGTTTCAGCTCCTTGCCCAGGCGGCTGCCATCGGCGGCCAGCAGGTCCGGCGAGACCACCAGGCTGAACTCCTTGCCGGCCTCGACGAACGGGTAGCGCAGGGTCAGGCCGTCATCGGACAGCGTCCAGCTGCTGTCGTCGGTGCCGACCTTCTCTTCGAAGCGCACCAGCCTGTCGAAATCCTGGGTACCGACCAGCGGGCGCGAGAACTCCAGCGCCAGCGACAGGCCGTCATTCTTCTGGTCCGGGTAGGCACGCAGCAGGGTGAATTCCTTCACCTGCTCGGCCTTGGTGGTGATGGCTTCACCGCTGGCCTTGGGCAGCTGCCCGCTGTCATTGCGGCAGCCGGCCAGGCCCAGCAACAGGCCTCCTGCCAGTACCGCCGCCGCCCATCCCCACCGCTTCCGCCGTGCCGGACCGCTCATGTCGTCACTCCTTGATCGAGGCGGCCATTATAGGCAGGCCGCGTCAAGGTGTTGGCGCGAATTCGGCAATTGCCGCGGTGCGGGTAGTGCCGGCCGCTGGCCGGCAACCGGCATGGCAGGTTGGATGGAATCGCCGGCCAGCGGCCGGCACTACCGATCGCCCTAGCCCGGCAGGTACAGGTCCACGTAGTCGGTCACCGGCATTGCCGCCAGGGCCACCGGGTCCAGCGATGTGGCCAGGATGCGCTGCTGCTGGCTGGTCGGGAAGCGGTGGGCCAAGTGCCGGCGGAACTTGTCCATCAGCAGCGGAATGCCTTC
The DNA here is from genome assembly GCF_059371335.1 of Stenotrophomonas sp. YJH_SMC_6. NCBI lineage: Bacteria > Pseudomonadati > Pseudomonadota > Gammaproteobacteria > Lysobacterales > Lysobacteraceae > Stenotrophomonas > Stenotrophomonas sp. YJH_SMC_6. The sequence goes on from NZ_JCAFUM010000018.1 coordinate 90,883, forward strand.
CTCGCGACGGCGGGCATGGCCGAGCGGGTACTCCACCAGCACCTCGGGCAGCTCGGTGCCATCGGTGAAGCGCACGCTCAGGCCGTTGGCGATGCTGCGCTTGTCAGGTTCCAGGTAATCGGCGCTGAGCTGCGGGTCTTCATGGCAGGTCATCTTCGCGCGCAGCGCATCGATGCGCGGATCCGCCGCCACATCGTCCTCGTAGTCCTCTGCCACCAGCCGCCCATGCAGCAATGCGATGGCGACCATGTACTGCACGCAGTGGTCGCGGTCGGCCGGGTTATGCAGTGGGCCCCGCTTGTCGATGATGCGGATGCAGGCTTCCTGGGTCCGGATCGCGATGTGCGCGATGTCCTCGACCCGCCGCCCCATCGCACGCAGCTGCTGGTGCAGCGCGACCGCCGCCTCCACCGCCGTCTGGCCGTGGAACTCGGCCGGGTAGCTGATCTTGAACAGCACGTTCTCCATCACGTAGCTGCCCAGCGGTCGCCCCAGCGTCAGTGCCTGACCGCGCATGGACACGGCCTCGAAGCCCCAGGTTGGCGCGCTGAGCACGCTGGGATAGCCCATCTCACCACTGGCCGCCATCAAGGCCAGGCGCACGCCACGGCTGGTCGCATCGCCGGCCGCCCAGCTCTTGCGCGAGCCGGTGTTGGGAGCGTGCCGGTAGGTGCGCAGCGCTTGGCCATCGACCCAGGCCAGTGACAGCGCATTGAGCATGCGCTCGCGGTCCAGCCCGAGCAGTTGGGCGACCACGGCCGTGGTGGCCACCTTGACCAGCACCACGTGGTCCAGCCCCACCCGGTTGAAGGAGTTCTGCAGCGCCAGCACGCCCTGGATCTCGTGCGCCTTGATCATCGCCAGCAGCACATCGTGCACGGTGGGCGGCGGACGACGCAGGGCCTGCGCGTTGCGCCCCAGCCAGTCGCAAATAGCCAAGATGCCGCCGAGATTGTCGGAAGGATGGCCCCACTCGGCAGCCAGCCAGGTGTCGTTGAAATCCAGCCAGCGCACCATTGCGCCGAGATTGAAGGCGGCCTGCACCGGGTCCAGCACGTAGTGCGTGCCCGGCACGCGCGCGCCGTTGACCACGCTGATGCCCGGCACCAGTGGACCGAGCAGCTTGCTGCAGGCCGGGAAAGAAAGTGCCTCCAGTCCGCACCCAAGCGTATCGAGCAGGCAGTGGTGCGCGGTCTGGAACGCCAGCGGTGAGTCGATGCGCGCGTCGCGCACGTAATCGACGATGTCCACCAGCAGCGCATCCCAGGCTGCACGCTCGTTGGATGGGGTGTGGCTGTCGGACATCGTCGATCTCCTCTTCAGAAGCAGGTCAGGCCGCGCCTCCCGGTAATCGCCAACCCAGGTTGGCGCTGGACCGTACCCGGGCGGTGCCAATGCAATGCCAACCAAGGCTGGCATCCACCAGAGCATGTGATGCCGGCGCCGTTCGGCTGGTTACTCGGCCGGTACCCGCACCTTGCCTTCCATCAATACGCGGGCGCTGCGGCTCATGATGGCCTTGGTCACTGTCCACTGGCCGTCAACGAGACCTGCCTGCGCACCCACGCGCAACGTGCCCGAGGGATGACCGAACGTCACCGCTTCGCGTTCGCCGCCACCGGCGGCGCGATTGACCAGCGTGCCCGGGATCGCCGCCGCAGTGCCGATCGCTACGGCGGCGGTACCCATCATCGCGTGGTGCAGCTTGCCCATCGACAACGCGCGCGCATGCAGGTCGATCGCCGAGGCCGGGATGGCCTTGCCACTGGACGACACATAGTCCTGAGCCGGTGCAACGAACGCCACCTTCGGCGTGTGCTGGCGCGTCGCCGCGTCCTCCAGGTTCTTGATCAGACCCATGCGCAAGGCGCCGTAGGCGCGGACCTTCTCGAAGCGCTCCAGCGCTCCCTTGTCCTCGTTGATCGCCGGTTGCAGCTCGATACCGGTGTAGCCGAGGTCGGCGGCGTTGAGGAAGATGGTCGGGATGCCGGCGGTGATCATGGTCACCTCGAAGCTGCCCACGCCGGGCACGTCCAATGTATCGACCAGATTGCCGGTCGGGAACATCGCGCCCGCATCACCGTCATCGGACGGATCGATGAATTCCAGCTGGATCTCGGCCGCCGGGAAGGTCACGCCATCCAGCTCGAAATCGCCGGTCTCCTGCACTTCGCCATCGCGCATCGGCACGTGGGCGATGATGGTCTTGCCGATGTTGGCCTGCCAGATGCGTACGGTGCACAGGCCATCGCGCGGCACCCGGGCCGGATCGATCAGCCCATGGGCGATCGCGAACGGACCCACCGCGGTGCTGAGGTTGCCGCAATTGCCGCTCCAGTCGACGAAGGCGGTATCGATCGAGACCTGGCCGTACAGGTAGTCCACATCGTGGTCCGGCACAGAAGCAGTGGAGATGATCACGCATTTGCTGGTGCTGGACGTTGCACCGCCCATACCATCGGTCTGCTTGCCATACGGATCGGGCGAGCCGATCACGCGCATCAGCAGCGCATCGCGTGCGGCGCCCGGCACCTGCGCGGCCTCGGGCAGGTCCTGCAGGCGGAAGAACACGCCCTTGCTGGTGCCACCGCGCATGTAGGTGGCGGGAATACGGAGTTGCGGGAGGAAGGTCATGGATCAGTATCCTGGATGCGACGAACCAATATCGGGGTTGAGCTTCTCGTCTTCGAACAGTGCTTCCATGCCCCGCGAAGCATTCCAGATGCGCACGATGGAAACGTGCGCAGGTAGCTCCACGTAGTAGATCAGGTAGCCGTTGAAGCGACGAACCGGATGAAAACGCAACGGCGCTGGCAGCGAGGGCAATAGACCCGCATGCAGTGCGGAACCAGCACCCGGGTGGGCCTCGATCAGCTTTACAACGGATTCCACCGCATCGATGAAGCCGATTTCCAGCACTTCTCCGCCTTGATCTGCATACCAGCCTGCTGCCTGGTCAAGATCTCGAACCGCTGCGGGGGACCAGTGCGAGGGCTTCACTTGCGGTTCCGTGCACGCTCACGCAGCTTGTCGAAGTGATCCGGCGCCAGAGGCGCCGAAGGTCCCGACGCCAGCCCCTCGGCAATCAGCTGCTTGAGCAGTTCTTCGGCCTTGCTGCGCTGGCGCTGGCGGATCAGGTCACGCACATAGTCCGACGTACTGGAGTAGCCGCCTTCGCGCACTTCTTCGTCCACGAACTGCTTGAGCGGATCGGTCAGCGAAATGTTCATGGTGGCCATGAAACTCTCCTTTGGCAGTTTTTGCCAAGCCAGTGTGCGCCCTGCCCTGGGGTCGGACAAGCCCGCCCCCGGCCTCCGGGGGCGGGCATTCAGCCGGCTATCACGCCACCTTGGCGCCTTCCAGGAAGTCCTGGGCGAAGCGCTGCAGCACGCCGCCGGCCTCGTAGATCGCCACTTCCTCGTCGCTGTCCAGGCGGCAGGTGACCGGCACCACCACGTCCTGGCCGTCACGGCGGTGGATGACCAGGGTCAGCTCGGCACGCGGGGTACGCTCGCCGATCACGTCAAAGGTCTCGGTGCCATCGATCCCCAGGGTCAGCCGGGTGGTGCCCGGCTTGAACTCCAGCGGCAGCACGCCCATGCCGATCAGGTTGGTGCGGTGGATGCGCTCGAAGCCCTCGGCCACGATCGCCTCCACGCCGGCTAGGCGCACGCCCTTGGCGGCCCAGTCACGCGAGCTGCCCTGGCCGTAGTCGGCACCGGCGATGATGATCAGCGGCTGCTTGCGCTGCATGTAGGTCTCGATCGCCTCCCACATGCGCATCACCTTGCCTTCCGGCTCCACGCGCGCCAGCGAACCCTGCTTCACGCTGCCGTCGTCATTGCGCACCATCTCGTTGAACAGCTTCGGATTGGCGAAGGTGGCGCGCTGCGCGGTCAGGTGGTCACCGCGATGCGTGGCGTAGGAATTGAAGTCCTCTTCCGGCAGGCCCATCTTCGCCAGGTATTCGCCGGCGGCACTGGACGCCAGGATCGCGTTGGACGGCGACAGGTGGTCGGTGGTGATGTTGTCCGGCAGCACCGCCAGCGCGCGCATGCCTGCCAGCGTGCGCTCGCCGGCCAGTGCGCCCTCCCAGTACGGAGGACGGCGGATGTAGGTGCTCTGCGGGCGCCAGTCGTACAGCGGGCTGACCGCGGCGCCGTGCTCCACGCGCACGTTGAACATCGGGTTGTAGACCTTGCGGAACTGCTCGGGCTTCACCGAGGCCTTCACCACCGCGTCGATCTCGGCATCGCTGGGCCAGATGTCCTTCAGGCGCACTTCGTTGCCGTCGGCGTCCACGCCCAGCACGTCCTTCTCGATATCGAAGCGGACGGTGCCGGCGATGGCATAGGCGATCACCAGCGGCGGCGAGGCCAGGAAGGCCTGCTTGGCGTACGGATGGATGCGGCCATCGAAGTTGCGGTTACCCGACAGCACGGCCGTGGAATACAGGTCACGGTCGATGATTTCCTGCTGGATCTTCGGATCCAGCGCACCACTCATGCCATTGCAGGTAGTGCAGGCGAAGGCGACGATGCCGAAGCCGAGCTGCTCCAGGTCCGGCAGCAGGCCGGATTCTTCCAGGTACAGCTGGACGGCCTTGGAACCCGGCGCCAGCGACGACTTCACCCACGGCTTGCGCTGCAGGCCACGTGCGTTGGCGTTGCGCGCCAGCAGTGCGGCGGCGATCACGTTGCGCGGATTGGAGGTGTTGGTGCAGCTGGTGATGGCCGCGATGATCACCGCGCCATCGGGCATCAGGCCCTGCGCCTGCTCGGCCTTGCCCGCTTCCAGCTTGGCCTCGTCGGCGATGCCGCGCTCGGCCAGCTCGGCAGTGGCCACGCGCTTGTGCGGGTTGGACGGGCCAGCCATGTTGCGCACCACGCTGGACAGGTCGAAGCGCAGCACGCGCTCGTACTGCGCGGTCGCCAGATCGTCGGCCCACAGACCGGTGGTGCGTGCGTAGTTTTCCACCAGCGCTACCTGCGACTCCTCGCGCCCGGTCAGGCGCAGGTAATCGGTGGTCTGCGCGTCGATGTAGAACATCGCGGCGGTGGCCCCGTATTCGGGGCACATGTTGGAGATGGTGGCACGGTCACCGATGGTCAGTGCCGCGGCACCCTCGCCGAAGAATTCAAGCCACGCGCCGACCACGCGTTCCTTGCGCAGGAACTCGGTCAGCGCCAGCACCACGTCGGTGGCGGTGATGCCCGGCTGCGGGCGGCCAGTCAGTTCGACACCGACGGTGTCGGGCAGGCGCATCCACGACGCGCGGCCCAGCATCACGTTCTCCGCTTCCAGACCACCCACACCAATGGCGATCACACCCAGCGCATCCACGTGCGGGGTGTGGCTGTCGGTGCCCACGCAGGTATCCGGGAAGGCCACGCCGTCCTGCACGTAGATCACCGGAGACATCTTCTCCAGGTTGATCTGGTGCATGATGCCGTTGCCCGGCGGAATCACATCCACGTTCTGGAATGCCTGCTTGGTCCAGTCGATGAAGTGGAAACGGTCTTCATTGCGACGATCTTCGATCGCGCGGTTCTTCTCGAACGCCTGCGGATCGAAACCACCGCACTCCACCGCCAGCGAGTGATCGACGATCAGCTGCACCGGCACAACCGGGTTGACCTTGGCCGGGTCGCCACCCTTGTCGGCGATCGCATCACGCAGGCCGGCCAGGTCCACCAGCGCGGTCTGGCCGAGGATGTCGTGGCAGACCACGCGCGCCGGGAACCACGGGAAATCGAGGTCGCGACGGCGCTCGATCAGCTGCTTCAGCGAATCGCCGAGCGTGGCCGGATCGCAGCGACGCACCAGGTTCTCGGCCAGCACGCGCGAGGTGTACGGCAGGGTGGCGTAGGCGCCGGGCTGGATCGCATCGACAGCGGCACGCGCGTCGAAATAATCCAGCGCGCTGCCGGGGAGGTTCTTGCGGTAATCGGTATTCATGGGCTGGCGGAGTACTTGGGGCGGGCCGGGTGCCGGCGGTGCGGCGGCGAAAGCACCCGGCCGGCACGCGGCCGGCCGGATGGGTACGGCAGGTGGATCAGACGCGCTTGTCGATGGCGACGAAGTCGCGGTCTTCCGGACCGATGTAGTTGGCGCTCGGGCGGATGATCTTGCCGTCGATACGCTGCTCGACGATGTGCGCGCTCCAGCCGGCGGTGCGAGCGATCACGAACAGGGGAGTGAACATCGCGGTCGGCACGCCCATCATGTGGTAGCTGACGGCGCTGAACCAGTCCAGGTTCGGGAACATCTTTTTGATGTCCCACATCACCGATTCCAGGCGCTCGGCGATGTTGTACATCTTCATGCTCGACTGCTCTTCGGACAGCTCGCGGGCCACGTCCTTGATCACCTTGTTGCGCGGATCGGAGACGGTGTAGACCGGGTGGCCGAAACCGATCACCACTTCCTTGCGCTCGACGCGGGCCTTGATGTCTTCCTCGGCCTCATCGGGACTGTCGTAGCGCTTCTGCACTTCGAACGCCACTTCGTTGGCGCCGCCGTGCTTCGGACCGCGCAGCGCGCCGATGCCACCGCAGATCGCGCTGTACATGTCGCTGCCGGTGCCGGCGATGACGCGGCAGGTGAATGTCGAGGCGTTGAACTCGTGCTCCGCGTACAGGATCAGCGAGGTGTGCATCGCCTTCACCCACGATTCCTGCGGCTTCTCGCCGTGCAGCAGGTGCAGGAAGTGGCCGCCGATCGAGTCATCGTCGGTTTCCACGTCGATGGCACGGCCGTTGTGGCTCCAGTGGTACCAGTACAGCAGCATCGAACCGAGGCAGGCCATCAGCTTGTCGGCGATGTCACGCGCGCCCGGATGGTTGTGGTCGTCCTTCTCCGGCGCCACGCAGCCGAGCACGGACACGCCGGTACGCATCACGTCCATCGGGTGTGCCGACGGCGGAAGCTCTTCCAGCGCCGCCTTCACCGCAGCAGGAATGCCACGCAGCGACTTCAGTTTCGCCTTGTACGAAACCAGCTCGGCGCGGGTCGGCAGCTTGCCGTGCACCAGCAGGTAGGCGATTTCCTCGAACTCGCTGGTGTTGGCCAGGTCCAGGATGTCGTAGCCACGGTAGTGCAGGTCGTTGCCACTACGGCCCACGCTGCACAGCGCGGTGTTGCCGGCAGCGGTGCCGGACAGGGCGACGGACTTCTTCGGCTTGAAGGTCGGGGTTGCGGTCGTGTCGTTCATGTTTCCCTCCGAAAACTTGATGGTGCAGGGTACTGTTTATTTCTTGGCGGCGAACAGTGCATCGAGCTGCTGCTCGAAGGCGTGGTAGCCGATGCGGTCGTAGAGTTCTTCGCGGGTCTGCATGGTCTCCACCACATTGCGCTGGTGGCCATCGCGGCGCACCGCCTGGTAGACGTTCTCGGCGGCCTTGTTGGCCGCACGGAAGGCCGACAGCGGGAACAGCTGGATCGCAACGCCGGCAGAAGCCAGTTCATCGCGGCTGAACAGCGGGGTGGCGCCGAATTCGGTGATGTTGGCCAGCACCGGCACCTTCACCGCGTCGACGAAGCGGCGATAGGTGTCCAGGTCGTAGGCCGCCTCGGCGAAGATGCCGTCCGCACCGGCCTCGACACAGGCGATGGCGCGCTCGATGGCCTTGTCCACGCCGTCCACCTGGATGGCATCGGTACGCGCGATCAGGAAGAAGTCCGGATCGGTCTTGGCATCGGCAGCCGCCTTCACGCGGTCGACCATTTCACCCTGCGAGACGATTTCCTTGCCCGGGCGGTGACCGCAGCGCTTGGCGCCGACCTGGTCTTCGATGTGGCAGGCGGCCGCGCCGGCCTTGATCAGCGACTTCACGGTGCGCGCGATGTTGAACGCGCTCGGGCCGAAGCCGGTGTCGATGTCGACCATCAACGGCAGGTCGCAGACATCAGTGATGCGGCGCACGTCCACCAGCACGTCTTCCAGGGTGTTGATGCCCAGGTCCGGCAGGCCCAGCGAGCCCGCGGCAACACCGCCGCCGGACAGGTAGATGGCGCGGAAGCCGGCGCGCTTGGCCAGCAGGGCGTGGTTGGCGTTGATCGCGCCGATCACCTGCAGCGGCGATTCGGCAGCCAGCGCCTCACGGAAGCGGGCACCGGCGGAGAAAGGAGTGGAAGCGGTCATGCGGCAATCCAGGTTGAAGTACGGGAAAGAGAGCGCAAGCACCATGCCAAGCTGCAAGCCGTTGATTTCACGGGAATGACGCCCATGCAACAGTGAAACATATGAAACATTGAAACAGATGTATCATGAAACACCCCATCCAACGCGCGCCGCCATGTACCTGCCCCGCTCGCCCCTGCGCCACGCCGATGCCGACCCCAGTCGGCCGGTGATCTGGACCGTCAGCGTCTCGCGGCTGACCGGTCTTCTCGGCGACGTCATTCCCGAGTTCGATCGCCGCGCGCGTATCGAGCAGATCAACCTCGGCTTCGAGGAAGCGGTGGACGTGATCGGCCAACGACTGCGCCGCGAGCACTGCGACGTGGTCATCGCCGGCGGCTCCAACGCGGCCTGGCTGCGCAGCCGGCTGGAGCTGCCGCTGGTGCCGATCCAGGCCAACGGCTTCGACCTGATGGAAGCCTTGGCGCGCGCACGGCGGATCGCCGGCCGTATCGGCCTGGTCACCCACGCCAGCGACGTGCCGGTGTTCAGCAACTTCCAGCAGAGCTTCGGCCTGGACATCGAGCATCGCCGCTTCGTCACCCGCGAGGACGCCCGCGACTGCATCGCCGACCTGCGCGCCAACGGCATCGAGGTGATCGTCGGCACTGGCATGGCCATCGACCACGCCGAACAGGCCGGACTGCCCGGCGTGCTGCTGTACTCGGCAGATTCGGTACGGCAAGCGTTCGAGCACGCGTTGGAACTGACCCAGACCCTGGCCCGCTCCGGCGGCAGCCGGCCCGCGCCGCGCCGCCGTGCCGCACCGCGCAGCGATGCCCACGACCTGCTCGGCGACAGCGAGGCCATGGCACAGGTGCGCGCACAGATCGCGCTGTACGCCCCGCATGACAGCACCGTACTGGTCACCGGCGAAACCGGCACCGGCAAGGAACTGGTGGCGCGCCAGCTGCACGCCGCCAGCGGACGCCGTGGCCGCTTCGTCGCGCTGAACTGTGGCGCGATCAGCGAATCGCTGCTGGAAGCGGAGCTGTTCGGCTACAGCGATGGCGCCTTCACCGGCGCACGGCGTGGCGGCCGCGTCGGCCTGGTCGAGGCCGCTGACGGCGGCACCCTGTTCCTGGATGAAATCGGCGAACTGCCGCTGCCACTGCAGACCCGCCTGCTGCGGGTGCTGGAAGAACGCGAGGTACTGCGTGTCGGTGCCACCGAACCGACCCCGGTCGACCTTCGCGTGGTGGCCGCGACCCTGCAGTCGCTCGAGCAGCGCGTGGCGGCCGGCAGCTTCCGCCGCGACCTGTATTACCGCCTGGCCGCGCTGCGCATCGCCCTGCCCGCGCTGCGTGCCCGGCGCGGTGACATCCCGCTGCTGGCGCAGCATTTCTTCCGCCAGCTGCGTGGTATCGACGCGCCACTGGATGCGGAGGCACTGGCGGTGCTGACCACCGCCGAGTGGCCCGGAAATGTGCGCGAATTGCGCAATCTGGTGGATCGGCTGCGCATCCATTGGCAACCTGGTGAGGGGCTGATTGATGCCGCGCGACTGCTGCAGCTGGCACCCGAGCTGGTGAATGAGGGCGCCGCTGCGCTACCGGTGGAAAGCAACGGCAAGCGGCCGCCGCGTGCGCAGTTGGAAACGCTGTTGCAGGAACACCGCAATGACCGCGAGGGCATGGCGCAGGCGCTGGGCGTCTCACGCACCACACTCTGGCGCTGGCTGCGCGCGGCGGGATTGTAACGTCCTGCCATCTGGCTGGTGCACACCGATCTCTGGCCGGGGCGAACCGATGCCGATGTCTGTTGAGGGCAACCCGATGCCTGGGCGGTGCGAAGCGATCCCCGGTGGGTGCGAACCTTGGTTCGCACCGCTTTTCCCAATCACCCCATCCACGCACGGCGTGGATCTACTGGAGCGTCCAGGCGCTACAGCACGCTCGTCGGCCGGGCGCGGAATAAAGTGCAATCAGCGTGCCCAACGCGCTTCGATCGCGAACCGTCCACTCCCCACTGCGGCAATCCATAACAGCAACACACCCAGCGGCACTTCGCTCAGGTAGAAAAACCAGCTCAACCAATCCGGCACGCTCAGTCCCGCAGGAATGCGCGCGATGCCATCGGTCAGCGCCGCCACCGCACAGATCCCCGCCAGCAGCAGGGCCGAAGGCCGGCTGAGCAGGCCCACCACCAGCAGGCCGCCCGCAATCCATTCAATGCAGCCGAGTACCGGCGCACTGAACACCGGGAACGGGATCCCCGCATCAACCAGCGTATGCACCATGCGTTCGCGGCCCGCATCGGTGAACACCTTGTTCCAACCGGACACGCAGAACATCACCCCGGCGACGATGCGGGCGATCAACAGCAGGAACGCTTCCACGCCGTGACGCGGCGGCGGCACCGCAAACAGGCAACGCCAGGAGGGCATGGCAACTCCGGAAGTCGAGATCATCCATCGGAGTGTGCCGGTTATGGGCCTGCTCACAGATGAAGCAAGCCGGTCCATTTGCGACAGCCTGCTCTTGTGGAGTCGAGCCCTGCTCGACTGCCTCATGCGTCGGAGCAGCAGCCGAGCATGGCACGGCTCTACAACCGCCGTGCGTCGGCCAGCAGAAGCTCGATCTCCTCCACCTGCACCACCGGCACCTGCCACGGATGATGCGGCACGATGCCCTGTTCGAAGATGCGCTGCAGCCGCTGCGGATCGCGCGGCAGGCAGAATTCCAGGCGTACGCTGTCGACCACTTCGGTGCGCCCCGCCTCACCCTGCACGGGCGACGCACCCACGCGCGGGCGGAACTGTTCGAACCCCGGCGCCGACCACCACATACCGTGCTCGTAGTCGCCGGCCGCCAGCGCATCCACCGCCAGGATGCCCTGCTTCACAGCGCCCAGTGCTGCCGACGGCACGAACACCACTACGCGGTACAGCGCCACGCGATTCACGCCGATGGCTCCAGCGGCATGCGGAAATAGACGACCCGTTCGGTCTCTTCGAAGCCGCAGGCCCGATGCGCGGCGTGAGCCTGCACGTCTTCCACGCGACTGTCCGAAGCCAGTTCGCGGCAGCCCGCATCGCGCGTCCACGCCTGCACCGCCGCCAGCAGGGCGCGACCGACGCCGCGGCCTTGCCACTGCGGCTGCACGTACCAGCCCTCCAGGAACCCCACCGGCGAAGACTCGGTGCCGTTCACGTAGTCATGGCGCAGGCGCACTTCAGCGAAACCAACCGCCTCGCCATCCGCCGCACAGGCCAAGAACACAGCACCTTCGGCATCTGCCAGCGACTGCGCCAGTTCCTCCAGCGGATCATCGGCATCAGGCCACAGGCCGAGACGCAACTGCGCCCACGCGGCCGCATCGGCCGGCGTGGCCTGGCGGATCGTGGGCGCACTGTCGATCACGGGTACAGCAGGCGCTTGCTCCAGCGCCCTTCGGCACCGGCTTCATAGCACCAGCGTTCGTGCAGGCGGAACTGCGCGCCGTACCAGAACTCGATGCGGTCGGGCACCACGCGCAGGCCGCTCCAGCCCTCCGGGCGCGGCACGTCCTTGCCCTCGAAGCGGGCTTCGACCTCGGCCACGCGCGCATCGAATTCCTCGCGCGTTGCCAGCGTCTTCGACTGCTGCGAGGCCCACGCGCCGATCTGGCTCATGCGCGGGCGGCTGGCGAAATAGGCATCGGCTTCGGCGTCGGCGACCTGCTCGACACGGCCTTCAATGCGCACCTGGATACCGGCCTCGCGCAGGCTGCGCCACAGGAACAACAGCGCGGCCTGCGGATTGGCCTGCAGCTCCTGGCCCTTGTGGCTGTCCAGGTGGGTGTAGAACACGAAACCACGCTCATCGAACGCCTTTAGCAGCACGGTACGTGCAGAGGGACGGCCGTGCGTATCGGCGGTGGCCACGGTCATCGCGTTCGGCTCGACCTCGCGGCTCTGTTTGGCCTCTTCGAACAGGCCGGCAAACGTGGACAGGGCTTCGGCGTACAGGTCGCTCATGATTGCGTTCTTCTCACACGGATTGGGCTATTGTGGCTGCATGGCCGCTGCTGCGTATATGCCCCAGGTGAAAGGATTCCCCGAAACATTGGCCGAACAGGTGCTGGACGATGCACTGGGCAACGCTGCAGCGGTTCCAGTATTGGCGATCAGCGGCCTGCAGGGGAGCGGCAAATCGACGCTGGCCGCGCAGGTGGTGGCGCGCGCCCAGTCGCGCGGCCTGAACGCCGCCACGCTGTCCATCGATGATGTCTACCTGACCCGCGCACAGCGGCAGCGGCTGGCCCGCCAGGTGCACCCGCTGCTGATCACGCGCGGCCCGCCGGGCACCCATGACCTGCCGTTGGCCCATGCAGTGCTGGACGCCGTGGCCACACGCCAGCCCTTCGCGATGCCACGCTTCGACAAGCTGGCCGATGAACGCCTGCCCGAAGCGCACTGGCCGCAGCTGCAACGACCGCTGGACCTGCTGGTCTTCGAAGGCTGGTTCCTGGGCACCCCCGCGCAGGATGAGGACGCGCTGGACAGCCCGTTGAACGCACTGGAGCGCGAAGCCGACGCCGATGGTCGCTGGCGGCGCTGGTGCAACCAGGCGCTGGCCCGCGACTACCCGGCGCTGTGGCAGCGCTGCGACCGCCTGTGGTTCCTGCAGCCACCGGATTTCTCGGTGGTACCGCGCTGGCGCTGGCAGCAGGAGCAGAACCTGCAGGCCGCGCAGCCGGGCCGGCACGGCATGAGCCGGCCACAGCTGGAGCGCTTCGTGCAGTACTACGAGCGGGTCAGCCGCCAGGCGCTGCATGCCCTGCCCGCCCTGGCCGACCACGTGGTGGTGCTGGACGGCCAGCGACAGGTGCAGGACGTGCGCTGAGCGCGCCTATTCCACCAGGAAGGTCACCCGCAGGTTGACCCGCCATTCGGTGATTTCGCCGCTGCCATTGGTCACCACCTTGGTCTCGTTCACCCAGGCGCCCTGGATGCCCTTGACCGTCTCGGAGACCTTCTTCAGACCGCTGCGCACGGCGTCCTCCACGCTCTTCGGCGAGGAGGCGGTGATTTCGATGACCTTGGCGACCGTCATGGCCTGTACTCCGGTTGGCGCGGGAAACCCCGCAGGAACGCCTACCCTGACGTGAAGGACGTAAAGGCCAGGGCACGGAGGTGTTAGCATCACAGGGCATGAATCCTGCTCCGAACCTGATCCTGATCGGCCCGATGGGCGCCGGCAAAACCTGCATCGGCCGCCGCCTGGCCGAGCGCTTCACGCTGGACTTCGTCGATGTCGACCAGGCCATCGTCGATGCCGCCGGCGCCAGCATCCCGACCATTTTCGAGCACTCCGGCGAAGCCGGCTTCCGCAGCCATGAACGCGAGGCGCTTGCCCGCGTGCTGGAAGGTCGCGGCCAGCTGGTCTCCACCGGCGGCGGCGCGGTGCTGGATCCTGGCAACCGTGCGTTGATCGCCCAGCGCGGCTTCGTGGTCTACCTGCGGGTCAGCGTGAACGCGCAGCTGGAACGCCTGGCCCGCGACAAAGGCAGGCCGCTGCTGCAGCGCCCGGACCGTGAGCAGGTGCTGCACGATCTGGCCGCGCACCGCGACCCGCTGTACCGCGAACTGGCCGACATCACCCTTGATACCGACCCGTACACCGCTGCCGACGCGACCGCCCACCTGGTGGTCAAGCTGGCCACGCAATGGCAGCGCCAGGACCTGACCCCATGACTTCCCCCGCCCTGCTGCAGGTCGCCGTCGGCGGCGACCGCCCTTACTCCATCACCATCGGCGCCGGTGCGCAGGCAGACGGCATCGCGCTGGCCTCGCATGTGCGTGGCCGCCACGTGCTTTTGCTCAGCGACAGCGAAGTGGCCCCGCGCTATCTGGATGCCGTGAAGCAGACCCTTCTGACCGCACGCCCCGACCTGATCGTCGGCGAGCATGTGCTGGCCGCGGGCGAAGCCTCCAAGACGCTGGCCGAATTCGGCCGTGCCATCGAAGCGCTGGCCGCGCTTGGCGCCACCCGCGACGCCTGCGTGTTCGCCCTCGGCGGCGGCGTGGTCGGTGATCTCGCCGGCTTCGCCGCGGCCTGCTGGATGCGCGGCGTGGACTGCGTGCAGCTGCCGACCACCCTGTTGGCGATGGTCGATTCGTCGGTGGGCGGCAAGACTGCGGTCGACATCCCGGCCGGCAAGAACCTGGTCGGCGCGTTCCATCCGCCGCGCGCGGTGATCGCCGATACCCGTGTGCTGGCCACCCTGCCGCCGCGCGAGCTGCGTGCCGGCCTGGCCGAAGTGGTGAAGTACGGCGCGCTGGGTGATGCCGTGTTCTTCGAATGGCTGCAGCAGCATGCCGATGCGCTGCTGGCCGGCGAGGATGCGGTACTGGCCGAAGCCATCGCGCGCAGCTGCCGGCACAAGGCTGCCATCGTCGAGCGTGATCCGTTCGAGAAGGGCGAGCGCGCCCTGCTCAACCTCGGCCATACCTTCGGCCATGCCATCGAGACCGAGCAGGGCTACTCGGCCCCGGGCCGCGATGCACTGAACCACGGCGAAGCGGTCGCGGTGGGCATGGTACTGGCCGCGAAGCTGTCCACTCACCTGGGCCTGGCCGACGATGCCGATCGCGCACGCCTGCAGGCGCTGCTGGAACGGCTCGGCCTGCCGGTGTCGATCCCGGCCGGGCTGGACCCGCAGGCCCTGCTCGGCCGCATGCGGCTGGACAAGAAGAATGTGGCCGGCCGCCTGCGCCTGGTGCTGTGGCGCGGCATGGGCCGCGCCGAAGTGGTGCCGGACGTGGATGAGGCGGCGGTGCTGAAGGTGCTGTCGGCCCGGTAGTGCCGGCCGCTGGCCGGCAACGTCAGCAACGAGGAAGCCGGCCAGCGGCCGGCACGACCGCGTTGCGGCCGGGGTCACCCTGGCCCCGCTACAATCGGCCCATGCACGTCTACCTGCAACATCCCGACGCCGGTGCGCAGGCACCGCGCTTCCTGCGCCTGAGCCTGCAGCCGGACCTGTTCGGCGGCTGGGAGCTGCTGCGCGAGAGCGGCCGCGTCGGCAACCGCTCGCAGCTGCGGCGCGAGCTGTTCCTGCAGGCCGACGAAGCCCGTCATGCCTTCGAGAAGGCCCGCGATGCCGAACTGCATCGCGGCTTCCAGATCCTCTCGCACGGCGACTGACGCCGCTGCCAACTTTCGTCCAAGGAATGCCTATCGTGACCAGCCCTCTCCGCAACGATCGCCTGCTGCGCGCCCTGCGCCGCGAACCGGTGGACTGCACCCCCGTCTGGCTGATGCGCCAGGCCGGCCGCTACCTGCCGGAGTACCGCGCAACCCGGGCCAAGGCCGGCAGCTTCCTGGCCATGGCCAAGAACCCGGAGATCGCCTGCGAAGTCACGCTGCAGCCGCTGCGCCGATTCCCGCTGGACGCAGCCATCCTGTTCTCGGACATCCTCACCATTCCCGATGCGATGGGCCTGGAGCTCTACTTTGTTGAAGGCGAAGGCCCGAAATTCCGTCATCCGGTGCGTGACGAAGCGGCCATCGCCCGGCTGGCGGTACCGGACATGGAGCAGGACCTGGGCTACGTGATGGACGCGGTACGCCTGATCCGCCGCGAGCTGGACGGCCAGGTACCGTTGATCGGCTTCTCCGGCAGCCCCTGGACACTGGCCTGCTACATGGTGGAAGGCGGCGGCAGCAAGGATTTCGCGCGCATCAAGGCAATGGCACTGAACCATCCGCAGGCCCTGCACCGCCTGCTGGAGGTCACCACCGACGCGGTGATTGCGTACCTGGGCGCGCAGCGCGCGGCCGGTGCGCAGGCGCTGCAGGTGTTCGACACCTGGGGCGGCGTGCTGTCGCCGGCCATGTACCGCGAGTTCTCGCTGCGCTACCTGCAGCGCATCGCCGAGGGCCTGGAGCGCGGCGAAGGCAGCGAGCGCACGCCGCTGATCCTGTTCGGCAAGGGTACCGGCCTGCACCTGGAAGCGCTGTCGCAGACCGGCGCCGATGCACTGGGCCTGGACTGGACGCTGGACCTGGACGAGGCGATGCGCCGCACCGGTGGCCGCGTCGCGCTGCAGGGCAACCTCGACCCGACCACGCTGTACGCCTCGCCGGATGCGATTGCCGCAGCCGCAGCGCGGGTGCTCGACACCTACGCCGCCGGCAATGGCGGTTCGCGCGAGGGCCACGTGTTCAACCTCGGCCACGGCATGTCGCCGGACATGGACCCGGCCCACGTGCAGGTGCTGGTCGACGCGGTGCACGCGCACAGCCAGCGCTGAGCATTCGGCATACGGTTGCGGCGCGATGTTGATCGCGCCGTGACCCACAGTGCGCGATCATGGCATCCCCCACGCTGCACCGGCCGCACCCCATGTCCACATCGCCATCGACCTACAACCGCCAGCGCCCCCTGCTGTGGCTGGTGTCCTTGGCGATCTTCATGCAGATGCTGGACTCGACCATCGTCAACACGGCATTGCCGGCGATGGCGGCCAGCTTGGGCGAAAGCCCGCTGCAGATGCAGTCGGTGGTGTTCAGCTACGCGCTGGCGGTGGCCACCTTCATTCCCGCCTCGGGCTGGATCGCTGACCGCTACGGCACCCGTCGCACCTTCCTGGTGGCGATCATTCTGTTCACCCTCGGCTCGCTGGCCTGCGCGCTGGCCCAGCACCTGCACCAGCTGGTCGGTGCGCGCGTGCTGCAGGGCATCGGCGGCGCAATGCTGTTGCCGGTCGGCCGGCTGGCAGTGATGCGATCAGTGCCGCGCGAGGATTTCCTGCGCGCGATGAGCTTCATTGCCATCCCGGCCCTAGTCGGCCCGCTGATCGGCCCCACGCTGGGCGGCTGGCTGGTGGAGATCGCCTCGTGGCACTGGGTGTTCCTGATCAACCTGCCGATCGGCGTGATCGGATTCATCGCCGCGATGAGGATCATGCCCGACCACTACGCCAGCCATCGCACCCGTTTCGACCTGCGTGGCTACATCATGCTGGCCTTCGCGATGGTGGTGCTGTCACTGGCGCTGGACGGCATCTCCGGACTGGGCACGCCACACGCGCTGGTGATGCTGATGACCGTTGCAGGGCTGGCGGCGCTGGTGGGTTACTGGCTGCACGCTGCCAATTCGACGGCGCCGTTGTTCTCGCTGGCGCTGTTCCGCGTACCCAGCTACCGCATCGGCATTCTCGGCAATCTTTTCTCGCGCATCGGCAGCAGCGCCATGCCGATGCTGAGCCCGTTGCTGCTGCAGGTCGGCCTGGGCCTGGGCCCGATGAACGCCGGCCTGATGATGGTGCCGGTGGCAGCCGCCGGCATGGTCTCAAAGAAACTGGCGGTGAAGCTGGTGGAGCGCTACGGCTACCGCCGCGTGCTGATGGTCAACACCGTGCTGGTGGGCCTGGCGATGGCCAGCTTCATCCTGATGACACCCGGCCAGCACTTGGCCTGGCGCCTGTTGCAGCTTGCGTTCTTCGGCGCGGTCAATTCGCTGCAGTTCACCGTGATGAACACCGTGACCCTGCGTGACCTGGACCGCGAGTTCGCCAGTTCCGGCAACAGCCTGTTGTCGATGGTGATGATGCTCGCGGCTGGCTTCGGTGCTGCTGCGGCCGGCAGCCTGCTGGCCGCGTTCGGCAACCACCTGGACGGCAACAGCGCGACTGCCGCGTTGCACGCCACCTTCCTGTGCGTCGGCGCGATCACCCTGACCTCGACGATGATCTTCTGGCAGCTGCCCGATACCAAGCCGGAGCCACGGCAGGTCGAGCACGTTGCGGAGTGAGGGTGGTTCGGCAGGGCCTGCGGCCCTGCACCTGCAGAGGCTTCAAGCCAAGGCAACAGCCGAAGCAAAAGCTGGCGTCCTAAGGGATGGCGGGGTGGATCCGGTTGCGGGAGACGCAGTAAACCCATCCCTGGGGGCTTGGCCGCGGCATCCATGCCGCGGACACTCCCGCAACCGGACCCACCCCGCCTTCGACAGAATTCTGCGATCTGCAGTAGATCCACGCCATGCGTGGATGCCTTTCGATCTCAATTCGACATATTCGATCTCGATAGAGATTCATCCACGCATGGCGTGGATCTACCCGATCGCGAAAATCTGTCAGAGGTGGGGCGGTGTGGGCGCAGGACCGTTGGCGCCATGGATGGCGCCATCGAGCCCCCATGGTGAAGTGACCCCCGGGAGTTGGACGTCAGATCCAACCCCGAGGGATACATGAACAGATATGACGCACGTTTCAAACTGCAGGTCGCCAAAGAGGCCTGCAAGACCTCCACATCGGTCAAAGCCATTGCCC